>CALWBG010000145.1 GCA_944375975.1 uncultured Roseburia sp. | reverse complement strand
CATCAAAAACGTGGCATCCAGCGAAATATATTCTACCTGGCCGGATGCGACGCTGCGCGCCAACATTCTTGCGATTATGTCGTTTACCTTAAACCGGGTTTACACGGAGTGGTACCGCAACAAAGGCTACAGCTTTACGATTACATCGTCAACGGCTTATGACCAGAAGTTTACGTACGGAAGAAATATTTTTCAGAATATCTCCAATATCGTGGATGAGATGTTCCAGAATTACCTGTCACGGCCAAATGTATCTCAGCCGATTCTGACGCAGTACTGTGACGGACAGCGTGTGACCTGCAGCAACTGGCTCAGCCAGTGGGGCAGCAAGTTCTTAGGTGACCAGAATTACAGCACCATCGAAATCCTGCGCTACTATTACGGAAATAACATGTATATCAATACGGCGGAGGAGGTGTCCGGTATACCGGCATCCTGGCCGAGAACGGATTTGACTGTCGGCTCCACAGGAGAGAAGGTGCGTCAGATTCAGGAGGAGCTTGTTAGGATTTCCCAGTCGTACCCGGCGATTCCGAGAATCACGCCCGACGGCATTTTCGGACCGGCAACCAGGGAGGCGGTCGAGGTATTCCAAAGCGTATTCGGCCTTCCGGTCACAGGGGTTATCGATTACCGGACCTGGTATAAAATTTCCGAAATTTATGTCGGAGTATCCAGAATCGCAGAGCTTGTTTAAACTTGGTTTTTTCCGTGAAATGTGATAAACTGTACAGATAGCGGTATGCGCGCCCCTGCGCCGGGGCGCGCAGAAACGGGAAGGGAAACACCATGGCAAATTACAAGATCGTACTTCAATATGACGGGACACGCTATAAGGGCTGGCAGATATTAAGGGAAACGGAGCTTACCATCCAGGGAAAGCTTAGCGCGGTGCTTCAGCGGATGGCGGGACATCCCGTAGAGGTCATCGGTTCGGGCAGGACGGATGCGGGCGTGCACGCATTCGGACAGACGGCAAATTTTCATCTGGAAGAAAGCCGCCCCGCAGAGGAAATTCTTTCCTATCTGAATCGGTATCTGCCGGAGGACATTGCTGTCATTTCCGCGGAGGAGGTGGACGAGCGGTTTCACAGCCGTTATCACGCGGTAGAAAAGACGTATCTCTACCGTATTCATACGGGGGCGATACCGAACGTTTTTGAGCGCAGATATCTCTATGATTATTCCGTGCCGCTGGAGGTAGAGCGCATGAGGGAGGCGGCGCGCTTTTTGTGCGGCACGCATGATTTTAAATCCTTCTGCGCAAACAAAAAAATGAAAAAATCCACGGTCCGCACGATTTTTCAAATCGAATTTGAGGAACGGCCGGACGAGCTTCGGATTTTTTATACCGGCAGCGGTTTTTTGCAGGGAATGGTGCGCATTTTAACCGGAACGCTCATCGAGGTCGGGGACGGCAGAAGAAGTCCTTTGGAGCTGCCTGCGATATTGGAGGCAGGAAACAGAGAGGCTGCCGGCTATACGGCTCCGGCCTGCGGACTTGCGCTGCTCTCCGTGTGTTATGACAAATAAGGGGCGGTCTGCACCTGCGTTTGTATGTACAATGACAGATAAAAGACAGAAAGTGACGATATGGAAAACTGGTTTGTAATAAATAAAGGAGCCGATTTTGCCGGAATCGCAAAGAAATTCGGTATCAGTCCGGTGACGGCGCGTCTGCTGCGCAACCGTGACATCATCGGAGACGAGGCTATCCGGCGGTATTTATACGGGGGAATTCACGAGCTTTACAGTCCCCATCTGCTAAAGGACGCGGATTTGCTTGCGGAGATTCTGGTCCGCAAAATCAATGAAAAGAAAAGCATACGCATCATCGGTGATTATGATATTGACGGGGTTATGTCAACCTATATTCTCTATCGTGGAATAAAAGCCTGCGGCGGCGAGGCAGACTTTCAGATTCCGGACCGCATGAAGGACGGCTACGGCATCAATGAGCATCTGATTGAAAACGCTCACGCGGCGGGCATTGACACGATTGTGACCTGTGACAACGGAATTGCCGCAGTTGATGAGATTGCCCATGCGAAGGCGTATGGTATGACAGTTCTGGTGACGGATCACCATGAGATTCCCTATACGGAAGAAAACGGAGAAAGGCATTACATAAAGAGCGCCGCGGACGCCGTGGTCAATCCGAAGCAGCCGGATTGCCCGTATCCGTACAAGGGACTTTGCGGGGCGGCGGTGGCGTTTAAGGTTATGCAGGTGCTTTATGAGAAAACGGGAGCGCCTCCGGAGGCGGCGTACGAATTTCTGGAAAACGTTGCCTTTGCCACGGTCGGGGACGTTATGGATTTGACGGATGAAAACAGAATTTTGGTAAAGGAAGGTTTAAAGAGGATTCACTGCACGACGAATCCGGGCATGCGCGCGCTGATTTTGCAAAACGGACTTTTACCGGAGCAGGTAACAGCCTATCATTTTGGTTTTGTGCTCGGTCCCTGCGTCAACGCCAGCGGCCGGCTTGAGACGGCCCGGCTTGCATTGCAGCTCTTTTTGCAGAAGGATGTCGTGAAGGCGGCGGAGCTTGCGGCGGAGCTGGTGGAACTCAACGCCCAGCGGAAGAATATGACGGCGGAGGGGGTAAAGCTTGCCGCCGGGGCGGTGGAGGAAGGCGGCGCGGGGGAAAAGGTACTGGTGATTTATCTTCCTAAAGTCCATGAAAGCCTTGCGGGAATTATCGCAGGCAGAATCCGGGAGCTTTATCACCGGCCGGTGTTTGTACTGACCAGAAGCGAGGATGGCGTGAAAGGCTCGGGCAGGTCCGTGGAGTGCTATTCCATGTATGACGAGCTGTGCGAGTGCCGGGAGTTTTTTAGAGAGTTCGGGGCTTTCCATGCAGGAAAAGGATGTGGAGGCCTTTCGGCGGAAAATAAACGCCTGCTGCGGGTTGACAGAAGAAGACTTTATTCCTAAGATAAAAATAGACATCGTCATGCCGGCGGATTATCCGGGGCTCGATTTCGTCCGGGAACTCGGGGTTTTGGAGCCGTTTGGCAAAGGAAACACCAGGCCGCAGTTTGCGGACAGGAATCTTAAGCTCGCACGGGCGGCGGTGGTCGGGAAAAACCGGAATGTCATAAGGCTTTGGCTTCGGACGGAGCAGGACCATCCGGTGTCTGCGGTGTATTTCGGGGATGCGGAGGCATTTTTGAATTATTACCGGGAAAAATACGGGGAGTCCGAGGTGGAACGCGCGCTTTCGGGGAAAGAAAACGGGATTCTTATGTCGGTCGTTTTCTATCCGCAGCTCAATGAGTACCAGGGTACAAAAAGCGTTCAGCTTGTCATACGCAATTACAGGTAAAATCGGGAGGTTGTCAGGATGTTTGGAGGAAAAAGGGAACGGGTATTGGAGGAGGAGCTTTCGGCGGTACAAAGGAGGCTTTCGGATGGCAGAGAGCAGGCCAGGGAAAGATTTGCCGAACTGACCGCGTCCTGTGCCCAGATGGAGAAAAGCCTCAGGCAGATAGAGGAAAATATGGAGTGCGCGGCGCGGCTTGAGCCGGAAGAAGAAAGGGATGCGGCGGACATTCATAATGCTATGGTAGAGGCTCACAACGCAGTGGAATCCTTTGGCGCGAACCACGCGGTGTTCCTCGGCCAGCTCAAAAAGCAAAATGAACAGACTACAGAGCTGATTGAGCGGCAGAGGGTGCTGCAGGCTCCGGTTCTTGCGGCATCGGATGCCGAAGCCGGGCTTCGGGACACGCATAAGCTGTTAAAAGAAAACGCGGCAAAAATGCAAACGGATGCCAGAACGATGGGAGTACTGGCGCTTCATGCCGCAATTGAGGCGGGGAGAATGGGGCAGGATGGTGCCGCGTTTATCGGCGCGGCGGAGGAAATCCGCCAGACTGCAGAAAAATACGAGGCGGAGGCAAAGGAAGCCTGTGAACGTCTCGAGGCGGCGGGTGAACAGCTTGCCGGATTAAAGGAGCAGCTAACCGCATTGGAGGAGCTTGTAAAGGAAGCGCTTATGTTTACCGGAAAGCTTTGCAGCGGAAGCATACAGACGATTTCTTCCTATGAAGCCGGTCAGATTGACTTAAGAAGCAGCATACCTTTTGAAGCGGTGACAGAGAGTGCCGAAAGGCGGCAGTCAGGGGACGAGCTTGCGCGCATCCGAAAGGAGATGGCGGAGGAGCTGAAAAAGGTGCAGGCGGAGCTGCGGCAGCAGAAGGAGTGTGCCGGGGGCCTGGAGGATATTTTTCGTGCCCTTGGATAAAGAGGGACTGACTGGCCTTAAACGGCAGGAGGGAGGCAGCAGATATGGCAAAAGAGGAACAGTTTGGTTTTTTATCGGCGGATGGAATGACACAGATACATGCGGTAAGATGGCTGCCGGATGATGGAAAGTATGAGGCGGTTTTACAGATTACACACGGCATGATCGAGTACATAGAGCGCTACCGCGGTTTCGCGGAGTATCTTACGGAGCGCGGTTTTCTGGTGGTGGGGCATGATCATCTCGGGCACGGTGCGTCCGTGCGCAGCGAGGACGATTGGGGCTATTTTGCCAAAGAACATCCGAGCGATACGCTTGTGGAGGATATGCACAGGCTGCGTCAGACGGTGCAGTCGGAAAACCCCGGGATTCCGTATTTTATGTTGGGGCACAGTATGGGCTCCTACATGCTGCGGAAATATCTCTGTATTCATCCCGAGGGCGTCGGCGGGGCCATTTTGATGGGAACGGGCTGTGTGCCGGATTCTACCACGAAGCTTGGGATGTTTCTCTGCAAGCTGTTTGCGGCGTTTCGGGGCTGGCATTACAGGAGCAGATTTATACAGCGGCTTTCCTACAGCAAGCCTTATAGAAAATTTGACCTATACGGCAAGGATGAGACAAATAGCTGGCTGACGAAGGAGGTTTCGTTTGTAAAGCAATATTACGCGGACCCGAGATGCACCTTTGTATTCACGTTAAACGGCTATCTGGGACTGATGGAAGCGGTATATTTTGACAACCAGATGGAAAATATAAAAAAAGTACCGAAGAATCTGCCCATTTTCCTGGTTTCCGGCCAGGATGACCCGGTCGGTGATTTGGGAGAGGGTGTGAAAAAGGTATATCATATGTATGAAGAAGCGGGAATCGAGGATTTGACCTACCGCCTCTATGAGAACGACAGACATGAGATTATCAATGAGACAGACCGCGAACAGGTATTTTCGGATATCTGTTCCTGGATGAAGGTGAGGATGGAAATAAAATGAAAAAAAAGACAGTAATGAAAATTATGAGTCTGCTGCTGGCTGCGACCATGGCTTTTACACCGGCCCAGGCGCTTATGGCGGCGCAGACGGAGACGGTGGAAACGGGAACCGAGCTGCCCGGGGAGCAGACCGAAGCTGCGGAGACGCAGGACGACGCGGCACAGACCGGGGAGGAATCGTCCCAGAAGCAGGAGGAAACGGAAACGTCGGAGACGCAGGATGACGCGGCGGAAGACCCGGAGGGAAGCATTCAGTATCTGGACGATAGCAACGCCCAGGAGCAGGAAGCGTCAGGTGACGGGTCGCAGGAGACCATGGGAACGATTCAGGACAACGAGCAGGGCGATGATGTGGAAATAAAACAGGACGATAAGCCATATCTTTCCCTGGGCGCGGACTTAAACGACAGCCAGAGAGCAACTGTCCTTTCGATTATGGGCATTGACCCGGCGAATCTCGACAGCTATGACGTGGTTTATGTGACGAATGAGGAGGAGCATCAGTATCTGGACGCTTACATTTCCCCGGATCAGATTGGAAGCCGCTCTCTTTCCTCGGTGGTGATTGTGCAGCGTGAGAAAGGCAACGGATTAAATATATCGACAACGAATATTACCTACTGTACGGTTGGTATGTATAAAAACGCCCTGACAACGGCCGGGGTGACGGACGCCGATATTATCGTGGCTGGACCGACCGGAATTTCCGGCACGGCGGCGCTTGTGGGTATATTAAAGGCGTATCAGCAGATGACGGGAGAAAATATCAGCGAAGATGTCATGGACGCGGCGCTCAATGAGCTGGTCATTACCGGACAGCTTGAGGAATCTCTGGAGGGAGTGACCGACGAGGAGGTCGAGGAATTTTTCGCGTATCTGAAATCCCTGATTGCGAAGGACGACCTGACTGACGAGGAAGGCATCAACGGAGCGATTGACGAAGCGTGCGAGAGATACGGCGTGACGCTCTCGGAGACGGAACGCCAGCAGATTGTAGACCTTCTGCTGAAAATTACCTCGCTGGGAATTGACCTGAACGGTCTGGTGGAATATGCGGAGTCCCTCTATGATTCATTCCGGAACGGGGACGGCATTGATACCTCCGGCGGAATATTTGAGAGCATCGGCAATTTTTTTGGAGAGGTATTCTCGTCGATAGGTGACTTCTTCCGAAATCTGTTTTCGTAAGATGTGTATTTATAAACAGCTTTGGGACGGAGAAACAAATGACAGGAACAATTATTAATACCGCCGCGATACTTGCCGGAAGCGTCATCGGAAGTGTGGTAAAAAAAGGAATCGGTGAAAAATATCAGAATGCGCTTTTTACGGCGATGGGACTTGCGGCGGCGGCAATCGGCATTCACGCGGCGGTTGCTAACATGGATAAAAGCACCTATCCGGTGCTTTTTATTGTGAGCCTTGCCGTCGGAAGCCTTGTGGGAACGGTACTGGATTTGGACGGGAGGTTTAAGCGTCTTGCAGCGGGAATCTCCAAATCCAATCTCGGAGAAGGGCTGGGTACCGGAATCCTGCTTTACTGTATCGGGACGCTTTCCATTCTCGGGCCGGTGATGAGCGCAATCTATGGAGACCATACGTATCTGTTTACCAACGCGGCGTTAGACTTTGTGACATCCACGGTGCTGGCGTCCACCTACGGCATTGGCATGGCGCTGGCCGCTCCCGTCCTGTTTTGCTGGCAGGGAGCGATTTATCTTACGGCGAAATATTTGTCGGCATCATTTTTTTCCGAGGAGCTTTTGACAGAGCTTTCTATCGTGGGAGGTATCTTGATTGCCGCCTCGGGGATTGGAATTTTAAAAATCAAGGACTGCAAAACAATGAATCTGCTGCCGTCGCTTGCCGTACCGATTTTATTTTTTGTGGGAAAAAGGCTGTTTGGGCTGTAACAATTTCACAGGGAGGGAACATGCAGAAGCTGTATTACGGGGGAGACATCCTGACGATGGTACGAAAGACAGACGCGCCGGAGGCGCTTTTGGTGGAGGACGGAAGAATCCGGTTTGTCGGAGGACTCACAGAGGCAAAAGAAATGTGCGGGGCAAAGGCC
>CALWBG010000144.1 GCA_944375975.1 uncultured Roseburia sp. | reverse complement strand
CTTGTCAAGCTCCTGTCTCTTGTTGGCATGCATCTGAAGGATACGTCCGACACGCTCTTTCTTATCCTTCGTCGCATTTAATACGTAGGAACCGGAATTCATGGTACCGGAGTAAACACGGAAGAATGCAAGCTTTCCTACAAACGGGTCCGCCATAATCTTAAATGCCAAAGCGGAGAACGGCTCCTCATCTGAAGAATGTCTCTCAACTTCGTTGCCGTCCAAATCAACACCCTTGATTGCAGGAATGTCAGTCGGAGCCGGCATATATTCGATTACGGCATCCAGCAGCTTCTGTACACCCTTATTTCTGTATGCGGAACCGCAGCATACAGGAACTGCCGTACATTCACAGGTTGCCTTTCTCAATACTTTTTTCATTTCCTCTACGGACGGCTCTTCGCCCTCGAGGTACATCATCATCAGGTCATCATCCAGCTCGCAGATTTTCTCAATCAACTCAGAGCGGTAAAGCTCAGCGTCTTCTTTCATATCACCCAAATCATCGGTAACGGTGATATTGTCACCCTTATCGTCGTTATAGATGTATGCTTTCATCTCAAATAAATCAATGATGCCCTTAAAATCGTCCTCTTTTCCAATCGGAAGCTGAAGAACGATTGCATTTTTTCCTAATCTTGTACGAATCTGGTCAACAGCTCCGTAGAAGTTTGCACCAAGGATGTCCATCTTATTGATAAATGCCATTCTCGGTACGTTGTAGGTGTCAGCCTGACGCCATACGTTTTCTGACTGTGGCTCTACACCGCCCTTTGCACAGAAGACGCCGACAGCGCCGTCCAGTACACGGAGCGAACGTTCTACCTCTACCGTAAAGTCAACATGGCCCGGCGTATCAATAATATTGATACGATGCTCCTGTGCGCCCGGCTTCGGTTTCGTGAACTCCTCCAGTGTCCAGTGGCAGGTGGTAGCGGCTGACGTAATCGTGATACCTCTTTCCTGCTCCTGCTCCATCCAGTCCATGGTCGCAGTACCCTCATGAGTATCACCAATCTTATAGTTAACACCGGTATAGTAAAGAATACGCTCGGTCAATGTCGTCTTACCGGCATCGATATGAGCCATAATACCGATGTTTCTGGTTCTCTCTAATGGATATTCTCTTCCAGCCAAGGTATTTCCTCCTTATTTTGCTAACGATATGCATTGTGCCACGAAAGCCGAAGCTCACGCGGCAGCATAATTAGAAACGGCAGTACACGAAAAAAACTTCGCGGCAAAAGCTGAAGCTTCGTGGCATACACCTGTCTTTTAGAAACGGTAGTGCGCGAAAGCTTTGTTTGCCTCTGCCATTTTGTGCATATCTTCTTTTTTCTTCACGGATGCACCGGTATTGTTTGCCGCATCCATAATTTCATTTGCAAGTCTTTCTTCCATCGTCTTCTCGCCTCTGTTGCGGGAGTACGTGGTCAGCCAGCGAAGCGCCAGCGCCTGACGGCGGTCCGGTCTTACCTCGATTGGCACCTGGTATGTTGCGCCGCCGATACGTCTTGCCTTTACCTCAAGTACAGGCATAACGTTGTTCATTGCCGCCTCAAATACCTCAAGAGCTGGTTTCTCTGTCTTCTCCTCAACTCTTGCGAAAGCTCCGTATACAATCTTCTGCGCTACACCCTTCTTACCGTCTAACATGATGTTATTGATAAGCTTGGTAACCACTTTGTTGTTGTACAACGGGTCTGCTAATACGTCTCTTTTCTGAGTATGTCCTTTACGTGGCACGGTTCTTCCCTCCTTAATCATAATTTACTATACAGAAATATATTTCTGCATCTACTGTGTCCGGTACTCCGGCTCTCTACAGCATTGCTGCGCCGCCGTACGGCGGACTGCTGTATCAGTGAACTTCATTTCGATTAATTCAACGGTACTCACATAGTGTTCGTGCGGAAATCTATCAATTGTGATAATAATCCCAACACTTACTGTGATACTAACGGTTGCTTAATCCCAGTAACTATCCTGTTACTTTGCAGCCTTCGGTCTCTTAGCGCCGTATTTGGAACGAGCCTGCTTTCTGTTAGCCACTCCTGCGGTATCAAGCGTACCACGGATAATGTGATATCTGGTACCCGGTAAGTCCTTAACACGACCGCCACGAATCAGAACAACGCTGTGCTCCTGTAAGTTGTGTCCCTCTCCCGGAATGTAGCTTGTTACCTCGATTCCGTTGGAAAGACGAACTCTGGCGATTTTTCTAAGAGCTGAGTTAGGTTTCTTAGGAGTTGCTGTCTTAACAGCGGTACATACACCACGCTTCTGCGGAGAAGACGTATTGGTCGGTCTTTTCTGCAGGGAATTGTATCCCTTCTGAAGTGCAGGTGCTGTAGACTTCTTTACAGATGTCTGACGTCCTTTTCTTACTAACTGGTTAAATGTTGGCATTATTTTCACCTCCTGTTAAATTAAATATGCATTTTTACAAATATGCACGCTAAATTATTATATAGGCGCAATCTCAGGATGTCAAGCACTTTTTGGCGAATTGGGGCCGGCAGGGCCATCATGTCTTTTCTGCCAAAAACAGGTTCTCTTTCCATTGTTCCCCTGTTTTTACCTGGTTATGCATTGATTCTAAATTAGTTTCCCGCACTTTTCCGGACATAAAAATGGGGCCGCTGCTCCAGTAGATTCATCCACCTTTGCAACAGCCCATTTGTCCCGGCTTTATTCTTCTGTTGTAAGCTCTTCCGACTGCAAACTGTCACTCATGGCAGTCTCGCCATCCATGGCAGCATCTCCTCCGTCAAAGTCATCAAAATCATCAAAGTCGTCAAACATAATATCGTCATCCCGGCTCACGTCGGAATCCAGTTTTATATTTCGATACCGCTTCATGCCGGTTCCCGCCGGAATCAGCTTACCGATAATAACGTTTTCCTTCATACCGATTAACGGATCAACCTTACCCTTGATAGCTGCCTCCGTCAGAACCTTCGTGGTCTCCTGGAAGGATGCCGCCGACAGGAAGGAATTGGTTGCCAGAGACGCTTTGGTAATACCAAGCAGTACCTGCTTGCCCTCTGCCGGCTCTTTTCCCTCCGCAATCAGTTTTTCATTTGTATCCTCAAAATCAAGCGTGTCTACGAGTACGCCCGGCAGCATATCCGAATCACCGTTTGTCTCTATACGCACCTTCTGCAGCATCTGGCGTACAATGACCTCAATATGCTTATCGTTAATTTCTACACCCTGCAGACGGTATACACGCTGCACCTCACGCAGCATATAATCCTGTACCGCGCGTACCCCTTTGATCTTTAAGATATCGTGCGGATTTACGGAACCCTCTGTCAGCTCGTCACCCGCTTCAAGCACCGCTCCATCCACAATCTTAATTCTGGAACCGTACGGGATCAAATATGCCTTTGTCTCGCCGGTTTCATTATTGGTAACGATAATCTCACGCTTTTTCTTCGTGTCTTTGATAGTCGCTACACCGCCGAATTCGGTGATAATCGCAAGTCCCTTCGGTTTTCTGGCCTCAAAAATTTCCTCGACACGGGGAAGACCCTGTGTGATGTCGTTTCCGGCCACACCGCCCGTATGGAAGGTACGCATCGTAAGCTGTGTACCCGGCTCACCGATGGACTGTGCCGCAATGATACCGATGGCCTCGCCCACCTGTACCGCCTGCCCGGTTGCCATGTTCGCCCCGTAGCATTTCGCACATACCCCCATGTGGGAGCGGCAGGATAATACGGTACGGATTTTAATTTTCTTTAACGGCTCACCGTTTTCGTCCACGCCCTTGCTCATAATAGCAGCCGCGCGCTTCGGCGTAATCATATGGTTCGCCTTCACCAGAACGTTTCCGTCCTTGTCACAGATGGTATTGCAGGAGAAACGCCCCGTAATACGCTCCTGAAGGCTTTCGATTTCTTCTTTTCCGTCCATGAACGCGGTGACCCACATACCCGGAATTTCTCTTTCCGTTCCCTCGCAGCAATCGGACTCGCGCACAATCATGTGCTGGGAAACGTCAACCAGACGTCTGGTCAGGTATCCGGAGTCCGCCGTACGAAGCGCCGTATCGGAAAGACCCTTACGCGCACCATGCGCGGACATGAAGTACTCCAATACGTCCAGACCCTCACGGAAGTTGGACTTAATCGGCAGCTCGATTGTCCTACCGGTCGTATCCGCCATCAGACCTCGCATACCGGCAAGCTGCTTAATCTGTTTATCGGAACCGCGGGCTCCGGAGTCCGCCATCATGAAGATGTTATTGTACTTATCCAAACCGGAAAGCAACGCGCGCGTCAGCTCCTCGTCTGTCTCCTTCCAGGTCTCGACAACCTCTTTATAGCGCTCCTCCTCCGTAATCAGACCGCGCTTATACTGTTTCATAATGCGGTCCACGGTATCCTGCGCATTCTGAATCATCTGCGGCTTCTGCGGAGGTACGGTCATATCGGAAATCGACACAGTCATGGCTGCTCTTGTGGAATATTTGTATCCCATCGCTTTTACGGCATCCAATACCTCTGCCGTCTTCGTCGCGCCATGAATATTAATTACCTTTTCCAGAATCTGCTTATTCTGTTTCTTGGCAACCAAAAAGTCTACCTCAAGCTTGAGCTCGTTGCCCGGAATACTCCTGTCTACAAAGCCCAAATCCTGCGGAATAATCTCGTTGAAAATAAAGCGGCCGAGCGTAGATTCCACATTGCCGGAAAGAACGGTTCCGTCCGGCATCTTTTTCGTCATACGCACCGTAATTCTGGAATGAAGCGTCACCGCCCCGTTCTCGTATGCCAGAATCGCTTCGTTTACATTCTTGAAAAACTTGCCCTCGCCCTTTGCTCCCGGACGCTCCTGCGTCAGGTAATAAATACCGAGCACCATATCCTGGGACGGAACGGCTACCAGACCTCCGTCGGAGGGCTTTAACAGGTTGTTCGGGGAAAGCAGCATAAAACGGCACTCCGCCTGCGCTTCCACCGACAACGGAAGATGAACTGCCATCTGGTCACCGTCGAAGTCGGCGTTGAACGCGGTACATACCAACGGGTGAAGCTTAATCGCCTTACCCTCTACCAGAATCGGCTCAAACGCCTGAATACCGAGACGATGCAGCGTAGGAGCACGGTTTAACATAACCGGATGCTCTTTGATGACATCCTCAAGCACATCCCAGACCTCGGTCTGGAGACGCTCAACCATTTTCTTTGCGCTCTTGATATTATGAGCGGTACCGTTTGCTACCAGCTCTTTCATCACGAACGGCTTAAACAGTTCGATTGCCATTTCCTTTGGCAGACCGCACTGATAGATTTTTAACTTCGGCTCTACACAGATAACGGAACGTCCGGAATAGTCTACTCGTTTTCCGAGCAGGTTCTGACGGAAACGTCCGGATTTACCCTTTAACATATCAGACAACGACTTTAACGCACGGTTACCCGGTCCCGTTACCGGACGGCCGCGGCGTCCGTTGTCAATCAAAGCGTCAACAGCCTCCTGGAGCATACGCTTCTCGTTGCGCACAATGATATCAGGCGCGCCCAGCTCCAGCAGCCTTCTCAAACGGTTATTTCTATTGATAATTCTTCTATACAAGTCGTTCAGGTCCGAGGTTGCAAAACGGCCGCCGTCCAACTGAACCATCGGGCGCAAATCCGGCGGGATCACCGGAATGACCGTCATAATCATCCATTCCGGTTTATTGCCTGATTCACGAAAAGCCTCGACAACCTCCAGCCTTTTGATAATTCTCGCACGCTTCTGACCGGTTGCGTTAGCAAGCTCCGCCTTAAGCTCCGCGGAATCCTTTTCCAAATCGATCGCCTCAAGCAGCTCCTGTATTGCCTCCGCGCCCATGCCAACGCGGAACGCATTGCCGTACTGCTCTCTGGCTTCCTGATACTCTCCCTCGGAAAGCACCTGTTTATATTGCAGTGCGGTATTGCCCGCATCCAACACAATGTAGGACGCAAAGTAGAGCACCTTTTCCAGCGTTCTCGGAGATAAGTCCAAAATCAGCCCCATGCGGGAGGGGATTCCCTTAAAGTACCAGATATGGGAAACCGGTGCCGCAAGCTCGATGTGCCCCATACGCTCCCTGCGGACGCTGGCCTTTGTGATTTCAACGCCGCATCGGTCGCAGACAACGCCCTTATAGCGGATTTTTTTATATTTTCCGCAGTGGCACTCCCAGTCCTTGCTCGGTCCAAATATTTTCTCGCAGAACAGACCGTCCTTTTCCGGCTTTAAGGTCCGGTAGTTAATCGTCTCCGGCTTTTTTACTTCGCCTCTGGACCATTCCCGAATCTTTTCCGGTGATGCCAAACCGATTTTAATGGCATCGAATGAGATAGACTGACCTGACGTTTCTTTACTCATTGTTTCTGGCATTGTGACACTCCCTTCTTTCTATCTATATCATGCATCATTTTCGTCACAGGATTGAAACCTCGTTTTGGCAGCAATTATTCATTCTCCAGGGGCTGCTCCTCCGCGTCGTCGAAGAAATCGGAATCATCCTCCTCTTCCTCATCCACGTCAACGAGTTCTTCATTTTCCGTGTCAAATTCCTTCTGGGAAAATCCCATCTTTGCAAAGGAATCACTGTCCTCAAACGCAAAATCCTTATCTCCGGAAATAATGGAATTCAAATCGGTGTTGCCGTATTCGCTGGTTTCCATCAATTCCACTTCGTTTCTGTCCTCATCTAATACCTTGACATCAAGGCCCAGAGACTGAAGCTCTTTTAACAATACCTTAAAGGACTCCGGAATACCCGGCTCAGGGATGTTATCTCCCTTGATAATCGCCTCATAGGTCTTTACACGTCCGACCACATCGTCGGATTTCACCGTCAGGATTTCCTGCAGCGTGTAGGACGCGCCGTATGCCTCCAGCGCCCAAACCTCCATCTCACCGAAACGCTGACCGCCGAACTGCGCTTTACCGCCCAACGGCTGCTGCGTTACCAGGGAGTATGGTCCGGTAGAACGCGCGTGAATCTTATCGTCTACCAGATGGTGCAGCTTCAGGTAATGCATGTGTCCAATCGTAACCGGGGAATCAAACGGCTCTCCGGTACGTCCGTCACGGAGCTGTACCTTACCGTCCCTGGAAATTGGAACGCCCTTCCAAAGCGCGCGGTGTGCGCGGTTGTCATACAGGTATTTCATGACATCCTCACGCAGAGTGTCTTTATATTTTGCCTCGAAATCCTCCCACTCAGAGTTTACATAATCGTTTGCAAGCTCCAGGGTATCCTGAATATCAATTTCCTTCGCGCCGTCAAATACCGGCGTCTCGATATTAAAGCCCAATGCTTTGGCAGCAAGGCTCAAATGAATCTCAAGCACCTGCCCGATATTCA
>CALWBG010000143.1 GCA_944375975.1 uncultured Roseburia sp. | reverse complement strand
AGGGCGTTTGTGCCGAGGTAAAGCATAATCTGGCGGTTAAACAGAATCGTCAAAATGCCCATTGCCACGTCAATAAAAAAGGTAGAAAAGCCAGTTACGCAGATTTCACGCAGCTTTGTAAAAAGCCGGGAGGGTCTGACCAGCCGCAGCGTATTTTTTTTCATAAAAAAATGGGACAGCATCACCGCAAAGGAGATGGCGGAGCCGATTGCGGTTGCCAATCCTGCCCCGTAGGCGCCCATGTCGCAGGCAAAAACAAAAAAGTAGTCACCGAACACATTGAAGATGCCGCCTGCAAGTACGCCTCCGGTGGCAAGCGCGGGATTTTTATCGTTGCGCAGATAGGCCGCCAGCATCTGGTTAAACAGAAACAGCGGGACGGCAAACTTGACAGGACGTACATATTCGCGCGCCAGCGTAAGGGTATTTTCCTGCGCGCCAAACAACACCAGCAGCTCGCGGTCAAAAAAGATTACGATAAGCCAGATAACAGCGGCGAGAATGACGGAGCCGATGACCGACGCCGTAAAGTACTCGTTGGAGCGCGTGGTCTGGCTCTCATCCTTTCCCCTTATATTGCTGAAAAGGACGGAGCCCCCGATGCCCATCAAAAGTCCGAGGCTGTAAATAATGTTCCAGACAGGAGCGACGACCGCAAGGGCGGCGGAACCCTCCGGGCCATGATATTGCCCCACCATTGCCATATCAACAATGGAATAAACAGAAGTAATCAGCGCGCTGCCGAACGCGGCGGCCAGATATTTAAAATAGAGCTGTTTGATTTTGCCGTTCAGAAAATCCATTTTTGTTATCCTACCTCCTTCATGCAAAAAAGGCCGGATAAGAAACAGACATTTCAGTCCGTGCCTTATCCGGCCCATCATTTCCGACGAATGATTTGCCCTCCGAGCAAGCGCTACGATAATAGCATGTTTTTGGCTTCCTGTCAATCACAGGAGAACCTGTAATTTTCTTCTGATTTTACAGGTCAAGCCCGTCCGCCACGCGTTTTAAGGTATTGGCGGAAGCCTTCAGCTTCTCCTGTTCATCCGCAGAAAGCGAAATCGGTACCTGCGTCTCAATACCGTCCGCACCCACGACGGCAGGCATACTTAAAACAATATCGTCAATTCCGTACATTCCGTGTACCATGCCGGAAACCGGAAGAATGGATTTTTGGTTTTTCACGATTGCCTCACAGATACGTCTTACGGACATGGCGATGCCGTAGTAGGTCGCGCGTTTTTTCGCTATAATATCATAGGCACTGTTCTTTACCGTCTCGGCAATCGCGTGCATGGAAGCTTCATGGTTGAAGTGTCCGCGCATCTCGCAGAAATCATTCAGCGGAATACCGGATACATTCGCGCTGCTCCAGGCTGCAATCTCGCTGTCGCCGTGCTCTCCGATAATAAACGCATGGACGCTGCGTGAGTCCACGCTTAAATGCTCGCCAAGCTGATATTTCAGGCGGGCCGTATCCAGCACTGTTCCGGACCCGAGCACACGGTTTTCCGGCATTCCCGAAAGCTTAATCGCCGTGTAGGTTAAAATATCCACGGGGTTTGAGACGATAAGCAGAATGCCCTGATAATTTAACGCGGCAATCTGCGGAATAATACTCTTAAAAATGCCGACATTCTTATGTACCAGGTCAAGCCTTGTCTCGTCGGGCTTCTGATTGGCGCCTGCGGTCACGATGATAATCGCCGCATCCGCAATGTCCGCATAATCGCCGGCATAAATTTTCATCTGTCCCGCGAACGGTATCCCGTGCGCAATATCCAAAGCTTCTCCCTCCGCTTTATTTTTATCGGCGTCTATCAGCACCATCTCCGAAAAAAGACCGCTCTGCATCAGGCAGAAGGCGGAGGCGGAGCCTACAAAACCGCAGCCGATGACTGCGACTTTTCTGTTGTTTAAAACATTTTTTTCTGACATAGTATCCTCCTATTGTTTTGTTGTGAATAAGCCGACCCTTTCCCGGGGAGCAGTGTCTGTGCTCCGGCGGGGAAAAGGGTTAGGGCTATCTAACAAAAGAATAGCATATTTTACCTGTTGCGTCAATGCGGGGCGGTATGGCTGGTAATGTTTTTATAGAATTTTAATTTGCAAATTCACCATTATGGGACTATCCTTTATAGTAAGAAGATACATGTGTCGGCAGGGGGCCATATACCCGAATCTGAATATGAGGTTACACATAATCTCGGATTACACGTAATCTCGGATTACACGTAATCTCGGATTACACGCAATCTTCGATTACAAATAATCTTCGATTATAAATAATCTTTGATTATATAGGAGAAGCCATGAGTTCATTTGTATTGTTTCAGCATGTCAATAAAGTATACAAAACCGGAGAGGTGGAAATTACCGCTCTTAAGGATGTCAATTTTGAAATTGAGCATGGGGAATTCTGCGTTATTGTCGGGGCGTCCGGTGCAGGCAAAACTACCATTCTCAATATATTGGGAGGGATGGATACGCTGACGGAGGGTCAGGTATTTCTGGACGGGCAGGAGATTTCAAAATACGACAAAAAACAGCTCACCGCTTACCGGCGTTTTGACATCGGCTTTGTATTCCAGTTTTACAATCTGGTACAGAACCTGACCGCGCTTGAGAATGTGGAGCTGGCGGCGCAGATTTGCAGGGAGCCGCTGGACGCGGCCACCGTTCTCACGGAGGTCGGGCTTGGCGAGCGGCTTTCCAATTTTCCGGCGCAGCTTTCCGGCGGGGAGCAGCAGCGCGTGGCTATCGCCAGGGCGCTAGCGAAGAACCCCAAGCTTCTTTTATGTGACGAGCCGACAGGAGCGCTGGATTACAATACCGGTAAGGCGGTGCTTAAACTGCTTCAGGATACCTGCCGAAAGAAGGGCAAGACGGTTGTGGTCATCACGCACAACCAGGCGCTTACGGCAATGGCGGACCGCATTATCACCGTAAAAAACGGAAGCGTTGCCGGGATGGAAAAGAACGAACATATCGTAGACATTGCAGATATCGAGTGGTAGCAATATGAAATCAATGATAAAGAAATCGACAGTAAGAGAAATCAGGCAGAGCTTCGGGCGTTTTGCTGCCATCCTCGCCATCGTGGCGCTCGGGGTGGCTTTTTTTGCCGGACTTAAGGTTACGCAGTCGGCAATGCTTGCGACGACGCAGAAGTATTGGGAGGAGACGGACTTTTATGATTACCGTCTGCTTTCTTCGCTGGGCTTTACGGAGGACGAGGTGGAGAGCTTCCGCGAGCAGCAGGATGTGAAGGCGGCGGAGGGAGCCGTTTCCTTTGATATTATCTGCCAGGCTGACGGAGGGAGCGAGCAGGTTTTAAAGGCGCACAGCATCACGGTGGATGTCAACCGGCTGGTGGTGACGGAGGGCGCGCTGCCGCAGGAGGCCGATGAGTGCGTCGTGGACGCGGCTCTTTATGATTCCTCGATGATCGGGAAAACCATCACACTTTCCGAGGAAAACGAAGACGAGGATTTAGACCACTTTACATATCGGGAATATACCGTGACGGGGCTGGTACAGTCTCCGCTTTACATTCAGTTTGAGCGCGGCACCACCTCCCTTGGAAACGGCAGGGTCAGCGGCTTTATGTATCTGCTCCCCGAGGGCTTTACGGATGATTATTATACCGAGGCATATATCAAATTTGATGACAGCTTTGCGCTTTACAGTGACGAATATGACGCTTATATGGACGAAAAGGAAAGCGTCTGGGAGGACTTGACAACGGGTGCTGCCGAGGCGAGATACGACAAGCTTGTTAAAGAGGCTCAGGACGAAGTGGACGACGGAAAGGCTGAGCTTGCCGATAAGAAGGCGGAGGCCGAGGAGGAATTTGCCGACGCGAAGCAGGAGCTTGATGACGCTAAGGCGCAGATTGCGGACGGGGAACAACAGATTGCGGACGCCAAAAACCAGCTTGAGGAGGCTTCCACAGAGCTGGATAGCCAGGAGGCTGTGTTAAATCAGACAGAACAGGAACTTGCCGCGCAGGAGGCACAGTTAAATGCGTCAGAAGGCATGATGGACGCGCAGCAGGCTGCGCAGGCGAGGGCACAGATTGAGGGTGCAAGGCAGCAGATTGCGGAGGGGAGAGCAGGCATTTCTGCGGCAAGAGAGCAGATTGAGAGCAGCAGACAGGAGGTGCAGGAGCAGGAAGCGGAATTAAACGACGCGAAGGAGGAATACGAGGAAGGGCAAAAAGAGTACGAGGAAAATTTGGAAACCTATCAGCAGGAAATTGCGGACGCGGAACAGGAAATTGCGGATGCGGAGCAGGAAATCGCGGATATAGAGGAGCCCGAGGGCTATGTTTTCGGCAGGGAAACCAATGTGGGCTATGTCTGCTTTGAGAGCGATTCCGGCATTGTGGACGGTATCGCGAATATTTTCCCGGTATTCTTCTTCCTGGTGGCGGCGCTGGTCTGCATTACGACCATGAACCGCATGGTGGAAGAACAGCGGACGCAGATAGGTGTATTGAAAGCGCTTGGCTACGGAGAGGGCACCATTATGTCAAAGTATATGTTCTATTCCGGTTCGGCGGCGCTGCTCGGCTGTATCATAGGATTTTTCGCCGGAACTTATCTTTTCCCGAAGATTATCTGGTATGCATACGGTATCATGTATCAGGTGGATTCATTGTTATATATTTTTGATGTGAAGCTTGCGGTTATTTCGCTGGTGGTGTCTCTGCTCTGCTCGGTAGGTACGACCTGGGTTTCCTGCCGCTATGAACTCTCGGAGGTTGCGGCGGAGCTGATGCGCCCGAAAGCGCCCAAGGCGGGAAAGCGCGTGCTGCTGGAGCGTGTGCCGTTTATCTGGAAGCGCCTGAAGTTTCTCCAGAAGGTGTCAATCCGCAATATTTTCCGCTACAAGAAGCGGTTTTTCATGATGGTTATCGGAATCAGCGGCTGTACGGCGCTCCTTGTGACGGGCTTTGGCGTGCGGGATTCCGTGACGGGGATCGCGGAGCAGCAGTATACCGAGATTCAGATATACGATATCAGCGTGACCTATTCGAAGGCCGTTGGTGAAGATGACGAGGAAAGACTGAAAGAACTTTCGGACGAGGGTGTCAAAGCGTATACCTTTGTATCGGAGAACAGCATGGATTTGGTGGGGGAAGACAAGACGAAGTCCGTCAGCGTGGTGACGGCGCGGACGGGGGCAGATATGACGCCGTTTCTGAATCTGCATACCACGGGGCAGGAGCCGATCACCTATCCGGAAAAAGGTGAGGCTGTGATTTCCCATAAGATTGCGCAGGATTTTGGTATTGAGGCGGGCGATACCGTCACGCTCAGAGATGAGGACCAGAACGAACTGAAACTTCAAATTACCGGTGTTTGCAAAAATTTTGTATACAATTATATCTATATTTCCGCAGATACCTACGAGGAACAGATGGGAGTTGCTCCGGAGTATAAGACCGCCTATGTCAATGCGACCGAGGATACGGACAGCCATCTGCTCGGCACCAGGCTGATGTCACTTGACGGTGTGGCGTCCGTTTCTGTCAGCCAGGATGATATGGAGCGTTTTTCCAGCATGATGAGCAGCATGAATTTGATTGTAGTCGTGATTATCTTCTGTGCGGCGGGGCTGGCGTTTATCGTGTTGTATAATCTTACTAATATCAATATTACGGAGCGGGTGCGGGAGATTGCAACCATCAAGGTGCTCGGTTTCTATGAAAAGGAGACCTCATCCTACGTGTTCCGGGAAAATAACATGCTGTCCTTTTTGGGCGCGCTTGTGGGTCTGGGTCTGGGCGTCCTTCTGCACCGGTTTGTAATGAG
Source organism: uncultured Roseburia sp. (assembly GCA_944375975.1). Lineage (GTDB taxonomy): Bacteria > Bacillota > Clostridia > Lachnospirales > Lachnospiraceae > Roseburia. Next base: position 1,578 of record CALWBG010000143.1, on the reverse strand, counting down.
CCAGATTACCGTGGATATGGTTGCGTTTGACGTACGCATCGAACCCCTGAGTTATCTCTACAGCGTTATTTTGACGCTTGTATTCGCGGCGCTCGTCCATCGCCTGATGAAAAAGAAAATTGACTGCATCAGCATGACGGAGTCCTTAAAGAGCGTGGATTAGGAAAGGACGGAAGAAACAAAAATACAGTTGCGTCCCGGCAGCTTGAAGTGTTATAGTCATAGTAGAAAATGAAGTCAGGAGATGATGGGTATGGCAAGAATTATAACAATCGGGCGTGAGTTTGGAAGCGGTGGCCGCGAGGTGGGAAAGCGCCTTTCGGATAAGCTGGGAATTGCGTATTATGACAATGAGATTATCACGGAAATCGCGAAGCGGACGAAGCTTGCGGAGGGCTATGTGCAGCATGTGATGGAGAACAGCCCGTCCACTCTGATACCGATTACAATCGGCAGGACATTTTACATGGGCGTTGACCCCGTGATGGAGCAGAACAACGCTATTTACCGGGAGCAGAGCCGCCTCATTCAGGAACTGGCGGAAAAGTCGGACTGTGTGATTGTGGGAAGAAGCGCCGACTATATCCTGCGGGATAAAAATCCACTTCGTCTGTTTATCTATGCGCGAATGGAAGCCCGGATGGAACGCTGCAGGAAGCGCGCACCCGAGCAGGAGCATTTTACGGACAAAGAGTTAAAGCGCCATATTCAGGATGTGGACCGCAGGCGTGCGAAGTATTATCAGTTTTTCACCGGTCAGACCTGGGGGGATAAGCTCAATTATGATTTGTGTGTCAATACCTCAGGGGCGAACATACCGGAGGTTGTAGAGGCGATTGCAAAGCTGGTAAAATAGCGGTTTTTCGGATTGAGAAGCGCGAGACGGAATCGAGGATTGCATGCAGGAATATTGTTTGGGAATCCCGGAAGGGGAATTATATAAAAACGGGCAAACAAAAGAAAATCAGCCGGGGTGTGGCACGCTCCGGCTGATGTCGCTGGAGGAATTAAAAGTGCTGGAGGGAGACTACCCTCACAAGCGGAGCCTTTACCGGAGCATGTGCCCGGTGCAGTACTGCAAGGTGGAGATTTACGGTGAATGTACGCTGGGTACGATGAAGATTCCGAGGGTGGCGAAGGGAAAAACGACATATGCGCTGTTTGGCTTCTATTTGAAAGGTGAGGAGCTGCTATTGGTGGAGGATGGGAATTTTCTAAAGCCGTTTCTTGTAAAAATGGAAAAAAATCTGCCAGAAGATTGCGGTATGGGCCGGTTTCTCGTCCTGCTGCTGGAGATTTTGATTGAGGATGACGTAATTTATTTGCAGCAGCAGGAGGAAAAGCTTTCGTCCATCGAGGAGCAGTTGTTAAAGAAAATTCCCGAGCATTTTTATGAAACGATTGTCAGATACCGCAAACGTTTTTCTGCTTACCATTCGTATTATGAGCAGCTTGTGAATATCGGCGACTCGATGCAGAGCGATTTCGGACAGAAAATGACAGCGGAGGAGTTCGAACTCGCGCTCGACTGCCGCAACAAGCTGGAGATGCTCTCCAAAATCGCATTGAAGCGCATCA
>CALWBG010000142.1 GCA_944375975.1 uncultured Roseburia sp. | reverse complement strand
GAAAAGAGGACATAAGATGTATTATTTCATGGATCTTGACGGGACCGTTTCGGACTCGAAGGAGGGAATTACAAAATCTGTAGCGTATGCGCTCCGGCGGTTCGGAATCAGTGTGGATAATTTAGATGCGCTGGAGGTGTTTATCGGGCCGCCGCTTGGCGATTCTTTTCGGGAGTATTATGGCTTTGACGGGGAGCAGGTCACGGCGGCGGTCGAGGCATACAGAGAGTACTTCAAGACGCGGGGGATTTTTGAAAACGTTCTGTACGACGGGATGCGGGAGCTTTTGGAACATGTAACGGAGCGCGGGGCGAAGGTCGTGCTGGCAACCTCAAAGCCCGAGCCGTTTGCAAAACAGATCCTGGAATATTTTGATTTGCAGAAATATTTTTCTTTTGTGGCGGGCAGCACGCTGGATGGAAAACGCATCAAAAAAGGGGATGTGATACGTTATGCGCTGGAGTCGCTCGGTATCGCCCCCCAGGAGGCGGTGATGATTGGGGACAGGAAGCATGATGTGATTGGCGCAAAAGAAAACAAAATGAAGTCTGTCGGTGTGCTCTACGGTTACGGAGACCGGGCGGAGTTAGAAGCTGCGGGTGCGGACTGGCTGGTGGAGGACGTGCGCCGACTGGAGGCACTGCTGCACAGTCTGGCATAATAAAAATGAGGTCCTCTCCTGTGTTTCTAAATGTGATAAAAATGTGATGAATTTATGAAAAGACTGTGAAAAAAGCGACCGAAAAATATTGACATATATTAGTAAATAGAATAAAGTATACAGTGTCAATAGACAAGAGTACAAAATAGGAGGATATTTGAGTTATGGACAAAGGAAAGAGTTTGCTGCACAGAATTTTATGCATGGCTCTGGCCGCGGTTATGATGATTACTGTTTTTTCGGTGGCAGCGCCCAGTGAAGTGGAAGCAGCCGGGCTTTCTTTTAAGAGCAGCGGGAAGTCCGTAGTGACCATCAAGGATACTGACTGCTATAAGGGCAACGGCTATAAGACCCACTACATCAAATTTAAGCCGAAAAATACCGGATATGTAACCTTAAAGTTCCAGAACGCGTCCAAAGTTTTCAACTATACTTATGGATATGTGACGCTGTGCAACAAGAATAAAAAGAGCATCAGCCAGAAAGAAGAATTATGGCACAACGGTTACAAAAAAAGTCTTTATTACACCAGAACTTATGCGGTAAAGAAAAATCAGACTTATTATTTTGCGGTGAAGTGCGACGGCGGCACAAAGATTACGGCAAATTTTACTAAAGTGACAAAGAGTACCGCAAACACGAAGGCAAAAGCAAAGAACCTTGCAAAGGGTAAGACGGCAAAGGGCGTTATTATTGCCGGTGAGAATAAGGCTGACTGGTATAAGATTAAGATGACTTCCAGCAAGAAGCTGAAAATAACCTGCACGGCAAAGACAAACGGCGATACGAGCAAGCAGGGAATCAAGGTTACTTTCTATGATAAGAATGGTAAGAAATGGACCAGCAATTCTTATGTCACGATGACAACGGCGAGTCCGAAGAATGGTATGAATATTTACATGAGCAGTAATTATGGCTCGCAGCATACAATTCCGACCGGTACCTACTGGGTGAAGGTGGAGCGTTTGAATAAACAGTCATCTGGATATTATACATTGAAGTGGAGTACATATTAAAAAGTCATAACAAAGAAGCCCCCAACTATGAAGGTTGAAATTCATAGTTGGGGGCTTCCTTTTTTGCTTTTTAGTTATCATTTTCATCGTCCGAGGACATATTGTAAACCTGGCGTTTTCTTGCCATCTCGTCATTTTCCAGATATTCATCGTAGGTGGAAACCTTATCAATAAACGTTCCGTCCGGCAGAAACTCGATAATTCTGTTTGCCGTCGTCTGTACGACCTGATGGTCGCGGGAGGCAAACAGGATGACACCCGGGAATTTAATCAATCCGTTATTTAATGCCGTGATGGATTCCATATCCAGATGGTCAGTAGGCTGATCTAAAATCAGGACATTGCTCGCCATGATCATCATGCGGGAGAGCAGTACACGTACTTTTTCGCCTCCGGAAAGCACGCGCATTTTCTTTGTTCCGTCTTCCCCGGCAAAGAGCATACGCCCCAGGAAGCCGCGGACATAGGTGGCGTCTTTAATTTCCGAGAATTGGGTCAGCCAGTCAACAATAACCATATCCGTGTCAAAAATTTCGGTATTATCCTTCGGGAAATAGGATTGGCTGGTGGTAACGCCCCATTTGTAGGATCCGGAATCCGGTTCCATTTCTCCGGTAAGAATTTTAAAGAGCGTTGTCTTTGCCAGTTCATTCCCGCCTACAAACGCAATCTTATCATCATGGCCTACAATAAAGGAGACATTGTCGAGCACCTTTACGCCGTCGATTGTCTTTGTAATTCCCTCGACGGTGAGAACTTCATTTCCGATTTCACGGCTGGGACGGAAATCGATATAGGGATATTTGCGGCTGGACGGACGGATTTCATCGAGCTGAATTTTTTCCAGCGCACGCTTTCTCGAGGTCGCCTGCTTGGATTTGGAGGCGTTTGCCGAGAAGCGGGAGATGAATTCCTGCAGCTCTTTGATTTTTTCTTCCTTTTTCTTGTTAGCTTCCTTCATCTGTTTTACAAGAAGCTGGCTGGACTCATACCAGAAATCATAGTTTCCGGCATAGAGCTGAATCTTTCCGTAATCAATGTCCGCGATATTGGTGCAGACTTTATTGAGAAAATAGCGGTCGTGGGACACCACGATAACGGTGTTTTCAAAATTAATTAAAAATTCTTCCAGCCAGTTAATCGCGTCGAGGTCCAGATGGTTGGTAGGCTCATCCAAAAGCAGGATGTCCGGATTGCCGAACAGCGCCTGGGCGAGCAGCACCTTGACCTTTAAGGCACCCGGCAAATCTCCCATGAGGTTGTAATGCTCCTCGGTAGGGATGCCGAGGCCGTTTAAAAGCGTGGCGGCATCGGACTCCGCGTTCCAGCCGTCCATGTCGGCAAACTCGGCCTCCAGCTCGCTGGCGCGGATTCCGTCCTCGTCGGTGAAGTCTTCCTTCATATAAATAGCGTCTTTTTCCTTCATAATATCATAAAGACGTTTATTTCCCATAATGACGGTATCAAGAACCGTATATTGGTCATATTTGAAATGATCCTGCTGTAAGAAAGAGAGACGCTGTCCCGGTGTAATTACGACATCGCCGTTCGTCGGCTCAAGCTGACCGGATAAAATCTTTAAAAAAGTGGATTTTCCGGCACCGTTCGCACCAATCAGACCGTAGCAGTTCCCTTCCGTAAATTTGATATTTACGTCCTCAAACAGGGCTTTTTTTCCGATGCGCAGTGTAACGTTATTTGCACTAATCATAACTGTCGTTCTCCTGATTCCTTTTTATTTCCGTGTTTTCTGTGATTACATCAACTCGTATCATACTAGAAAAGTGAAAAGATTGCAACTGAAACTTCCTATTAAGAGAGGTATTTGCTATAATAAGGATTACGGGGGAAAACGGCACAAGGAGATAACTGCTATGGAGAGAGAAGAATTTGAGCAATTTGCGGCAGAACTGCCGGTGGGGATTGTGGTTCTAAAAGGAGGAAGGAGCCTGAGGGCGGATATCGCAAATGAAGAATTTTTGCGGATGACAGGATATCCGAGGGAACTGTTGGGCTCCGGAAAGGATTTTATAGAATGTGTCTGGCCGGCGGATGCAGGAGCTTTTGAAGATGCCATTGAGCAGTGCAGGGAGAAAAAGGGCACGCAGGAATTTGAGGCGCGGATTTTTTCCGGGGACGGGCAGCCGCGCTGGCTGATGTTTCAGTGCCGCCTGTACTACTATAAGGACGCGGTGCCCTACTATATGCTGGTGAGCTGGGATATCAGCGCGCGCAAAGAGCTGGAGGATGAACTGCGGCTTTTAAACGAGCAGTATGAAATGCTGGAGGAGGTTGCGGACGATTTTCCGTTTGTGTTCGACGTGCAGCAGCAGAGATTCCGTGTTCCCTGTAAATATCACAGAAGCGGAAAAATTTTAGACCCGGAGCAGAAATATATGAGCCTGGAACAGGGGCTTTGCGATATTCATGAGGAGGAACGGGAGGCTTACCGAAATATGATTTACATAGCGTCGGAGCGGGAAGTCTCTGGTTCCATTGACTATCGCATGAATGTGGCACCGGAGGGAAGGGCGCCTGTCTATACCTGGTATCGGACGATATACCGGAGCGTTCAGGGCGCAAACGGTAAAATTCTGCGTATTATCGGAAGGAGCTACGACATCAGCTCCGACAGAAGGATTCAGGAGCGCCTTACGGAGGAGGTGAGGCTTGATCCGTTGACGCGGCTGCTGAATAAGGTAGAAACGGGGGAGGAGGTACGCCGGTATATTTCCGCGGCTCCGTCCGGAACGCACGTCCTGTTTCTGATAGATATTGATAATTTTAAACGGATTAATGATACCTTCGGCCATACGGTCGGCGATATGGTAATTGCCGATATTGCGCAGATGATAAAGGAGCGGTTTCGCAGCAGCGACATTGTGGGCAGGGTCGGCGGAGACGAATTTCTTGTCTTTATGAAAAATACGACGCTTGAGGACGCGGTGGAAAAAGCCCATCAGCTTTGCAGCAGCGGTGATAAGCAGCTTGTGGGGGACGATACGGTCATCAGTGTCACCATGAGCGTGGGTCTCGCGGTTTACGGGCTGGATGGAGACGATTACGCGGAGCTGTTTGAAATGGCGGACCGTGCCATGTACCAGATTAAAAAAAGCGGCAAGAGTAACTATTCGTTTGCGGGTGACGGGGAGCATGGCGGATTTGACGGAGACCGAAAGGAACGGCTGATAGAGGCGGATTTTGAGCGCCGGCAGGAGGCGGATAAAGAGTTTTTGAATGTAGCGTTTTCCCTGCTGTCTCATGCCAGGGACATCAACGGCTCGCTGAATGTGCTGCTGGAGCAGATTGGAAAAAAATATCATATGGATATGGTGGCAGTGTTCGAGCACGGGCAGGACGGAAAGCAGCCGGCACTCACAAATTATTGGAGCAGCAGCGGTCTGATTGCGGATAAAAAAGCCCTGAAACGGGCTGTTATGGAGTTTGAGGACGTTTCTGTCGGAGAACTGGAGGTTTTTGGGGCGGCCGGGACGGAAAACGGCCGGGTTGTCCTGGAAGACCGCGGGAGCGCGGAAAAAAATATCCGTTGGCTTGCGGGAATCAAATTTGAGTATGCGGGAAGCGGAGTGGGCGGGCTTTACCTTGGAAGCGGAAAGGCCGGAGAGATTCTGCACAAATCAGACCGGATGACGCTCTGCGAGCTCGGCAGGGTTGTGGCTGTCTTTGTATCCCTGCGGAACAAGCTGCGGGACGATCAGAAGGAAATCCGCCATTTGCAGGACCGCGATAAACTGACGGGGCTTTATAATCTGGAGGCTTTTCAGCTTCGGGTAGAACGCATTTTAAGCAAAGAGCGGAAAAACGGCGGGGAGACGAGTTATGCCCTGGCGCATGTAGACATCAATAAATTTTCCTATGTCAACGAGAATTTCGGGCAGCAGGTGGGCGACAATATTTTAAAGGAATTTGCGCATGTGCTTGGGGAAACAGAAAACATAGCGGCTGCCTGCCGGATGTATTCCGATTACTTTGTTGTGCTTGCAGCAGGCAAAAGTAAGGAGGAGCTTGCGGCGAAGGTCGCGGAGGGAAACAGCCTGTTTGAAAAGAGACTGAAAATCAAATATCCTGCCGGAAGCCTGAAGCTGTCAACTGGTATCTGTTTTATTGAGGATTATGCGGAGAGCTTTAATTCTATCTTAGAGAGCGCCAATTTGGCGCGCAAGCATATAAAGGAGCAGGGAAACGGCGGTATTGCCATATATAAAGACGAGATGCGCAAAAAGCGCGACAATGAGATTCAGATTACCGGAAGATTCTACGGGGCGCTTCAGAAGGGGGAGCTTGAGCTTTTCCTTCAGCCGAAATTCCTCTTAAAGGAGAGAAAGATGTACGGCGCCGAGGCGCTTGCAAGGTGGCGTCTGAAATCGGGAGAGCTGATGCTGCCGGCCCGGTTCATACCGGCGCTGGAAAACATGGGATACATCGTTGATTTGGATTTTTACATCTTTGAGCAGCTTTTGCGCGTGATGCGCAAATGGAAAAAGGCCGGCAGAGAATTATTTACCATTTCTACCAATTTTTCCAGACGGAATTTTGAGGATGGAGGACAGAGCTTTCTGGAACGTCTGCTCGAACTGACAGAGCGTTATCAGGTGCCGCCGGAGCAGATTGAAATTGAAGTGACGGAGAGCGTGGTCGCGGAAAATTTCCGCAGCTTAAAGGAGGTTCTTACCCGCCTTGGGGAGCTGGGCTATCGGATTGCCATTGACGATTTCGGAACGGGCTATTCTTCCTTAAGCGTTCTGTTGGAAATCCCGGCGGATGTGGTTAAAATCGATAAAAGCTTTACGGAGCGGATTAATGTCGAAGAACAGCGGGCTTTCGTTTTACAGATGGGGCGGTTTATCCATTCCGCGAAGGAAGCCGTCATTTTTGAGGGGATTGAGACGGAGGAACAGCTTAATTTTCTTCGGGACTGCGGATTTCTGTACGGCCAGGGTTATCTGTTCGACAAACCGCTTCCGGTGGAAGAGTTTGAGAGGAAATATATCTGAGGATTGCACTTGTTTTTGTACAGACGAAAGCCTTTTCATTTCTAAAATTATATGCTAAAATGTGACTTAGGTCGATAAATTGTACCCTTTTGCGTTTTTCACACAGGAGTGCGGCGGGGTGCGGTATGACATTCTATTTTTTAAGAATAAGGAGGAATAAGTAATGTCCAGAGCAAAACAGTCAATGGACGGTAATACAGCGGCAGCGCATGTGGCCTATGCGTTTACTGATGTTGCGGCTATTTACCCAATTACACCATCCAGTCCGATGGCAGATACGGTAGACCAGTGGTCTGCAGCAGGACAGGAAAATATTTTCGGCAATCAGGTGAAAGTAGTAGAGATGGAGTCTGAGGCCGGCGCAGCGGGAGCTGTTCACGGTTCTCTTGCAGCAGGTGCCCTGACCACTACCTTTACGGCTTCCCAGGGACTTCTGTTGATGATTCCCAATATGTATAAGATTGCAGGTGAGCAGCTTCCGTGCGTATTTGACGTATCCGCACGTACCGTAGCGACGCAGGCCTTAAATATTTTTGGTGACCACAGTGACGTGTATGCCTGCCGTCAGACAGGTTTCGCAATGTTATGTGAGACCAACCCGCAGGAAGTTATGGACTTAAGCCCGGTTGCGCATCTGGCAACCATCGAGGGCAAGGTTCCGTTCATCAACTTCTTTGACGGATTCCGTACCTCCCATGAGATTCAGAATATCGACTTTAACAG
>CALWBG010000141.1 GCA_944375975.1 uncultured Roseburia sp. | reverse complement strand
AAGGCTTGCGTTTCCGCGGCTCTCATCCTCAACTGCCTTTAAAATTTCCGTATTCGCACAGCGAAATGCCTTCCTGAAATAATACTGAGGGTTCTGAAAGGCATTATAGTCCTTAAACATCTCCACACAGGTATCAACTGCAATCTTTGCTGCAATCCTGCCTCCGAAGACCTTTCCCGAACCATCCGCAAGCACTGCCAGCACGCCGCTCTCCGTTGTCAACGTGCCGACCTGATCCTCCTGTACATCCCTGCTTCCAATCGTCATGCAGGAGCCTATGTCAAGCGCCTTCCGCGGATGCTTTTTCGTCCGGCAGGCCAGTTTAAACAGTTCCAGTATAACAATCAATACACCAAAAATCAGAACGATATAATAGGTTACATCCATGAATCTGCCCACCCTGCTCTTATTCTTCTCCGTTTCCTCCCGCGCCCCACATAAAATGATTGCCGCAGAATGGAATAAACAGAAACACGGATTTCCCAAGCTCTATCTTGTCATAGGCACTCAAAGCCGCCGGCGCATACACCGCATTCTCATTCAGATACACGAGTCCGTTGGAGTCTCCCGGCAACAGCACAGTTTCTTTCTTTTTCGGATCAAAAACGATCACTGCGTGATTTCTCCTGGAAATCTCATTATCGCCCAGTATCTGTATATCCATATCATCTGCGCGTCCGATAAAGTTTTTCCCCTGTACAACCTTGTAATCCTTCCCCTGTCTGGGACCTGATATACATACGATCCAGCCGCACACAGGCTTCGTATCCTCCCGGAACAACTCTTCCTCTATGTCTATTTCCGTTTTCTGTACTTCTTTCTTTTCTTTGGTTGCCGTTTCGATATTACAATACGGGCACACCGTTCCATACCTCTTTTTACTGAACATATGCCCATTTTGGCAGCGAATGATATTTGACTCTCCCATAATTCTTTTCCCTTCCTTTTCTACTGTTTTTATAAAATCTGGAGCCGTGTCAGCGCGATGAAAATAATGTCTCCCCGTTCCAGCTTACAGGGCTTTCCATAAGACAGTTTATATTTTTTCCCGTCCCGTTTCTCCACGCTGACTCCGTTTTTTTCCGAAATATCTTCAATATACCAGCTGTCACCGGAGTAATTCAGTACCGCATGTTCTACACTGATCATACTGGCATAGGTAACATCATTCAAATCCACAGACACATGGTTTTCCCCAACATCACGTCCGATCACAAGACCTGTTTTGCCGTATAGGTTCCACGAAGCAATCCTTGTGCCCTCCTCGTTTAACAGCACCAGCTCCGTGATCGCCGTATGCGGCAATACGGACCGATCGAAAGCCTTACTTTCAACATCCTCTGTCCCACGTTCGGGTCGAACGGACAGCCATATATGCAATATCGCCCCCAGCAGAGCAAGTGCAGTCCAATACCAGGACACCTTCCAGTTTGTAAGCAAAACCAAAAGCAGCGCCATGACAAGGAAAAGCACTGCGATCATTCGATTGATTACTTTCGTCATCTTTTACCTCTTAATTCCCATGAAACGCTCAAACAAATCCGTTGTATCAAGTGGATTTCCTTTTTTCTGATACAGCTTCCCTTCATTCACAATTTCCCCTGTATCCGGATGAAAACCGAAAAAACGTTCAAAAGTCTCTGAATGGCCGAAAGACTGATATGTATTTGAGGAAGCCGCAGACGAAGTTTCCCGATTTGCCTTCGTTTTTCGAAAAGCCTGATCGTAGGCTTTCTTTTTTTCCGGGTTGCTTAAAATACTATATGCTTCATTGATTGACTGAAACCTTTCTTCACACTTTCGGTCTCCCGGGTGTGAATCCGGGTGATATTGCTTTGCCAGTTTCCGATAGGCGTTTTTGATTTCCTCCACGGTCGCATTTTCCGTGACGCCCAGCACCTTATACAGGTCTCCTATGCTTTCCATCTACCCTTTCTCCTTCTTATTCCTATTCCGGAAAACTTCTTTTAAATAAAGAAAAAAATCCTCCGGAATAAAAATATTTTTAAAAAGGCACGCCCGCAACAGACGTGCCTTTCGGCTCGAAACAACGGAAGCAATGAAATCAGGCCCCTACATATCCGCCTTCGATGGAGACAAGATTCAGCTTGTCCTTTTTCTGCTTAATTACGATATGAAAGGTTCCGATACCGCTTTCATTGCCGTAATTCTCCTTGTATGCAATGACAAATGCCCGCGGGAAATCATATTTCCGCTCCACGATACCTGCCTCGACAATTTCAACCGTCACATGGCGGTACGCTGCCGCATTCTCGGCAGGAACCACAGACCACAGCGCCAACTGTCTTGTGCTGTCGAACGGGTCGCCATCCGTTGCAACCAGTATTTTCCCGGAAATCTCCAGTTCGCAGCCAACATCCTTGGTCCTCGCATTGGAATCTACCGGGATATTGGTTCTGTATTTTACTTTCTGAACGCATTCTTTGGAAACCTCAAAGCTTTCCTGTCCTTCAATTTTTACAATCAATGACATGCTTTCCCCTCCTTACTGTCCGAAGCCGCCTTCGATGGCCGTTTTATCCGTTAAATCCTTTTTCTGTTTTACATGCAGCATGAATGTACCAACGCCGTTTTCATCATCCTGTTCCTCCTCGTACTCCAGAACAAAAGCGTTTGGAAGGGTAATCTGGCGCACAATCTGTCCGGCAGCCACAACATCAATCTGCACATTGCGGTAACAGTCTGCGGAATCACTGGGAACAAGACTCCATTTTGCAAGATTCAGCGTAGAATCCTCCGTCTCCGCCCCAAGCGAAAAAAGCATTTTCCCTGTAATTTTTAACCCGACACCATTGTCTGTTGCCCTGGCATTGGAATCCTTCGGAATTTCCGAGTCGAATTCCACGTTTGTAATACATTTCTCGCTCAGATTTACCGGACCAGAACCGTCAATTTTCATTCTGAAACCCATAACTCTTTCCTCCATTCATATGATTTTTGTTGTCTACGGCATATTTGAAGTTAATCGGTTGATTAATACTTCCAGATTTCGCGGACTTCCATTAAAGGAAATCGTAAGTTCACATACGCCATTTGCCTCATCAATGGTATACTCCAAGCTGTCTCCCTCTGTGATAATTGCGTTGACGCAGTCTTTTTTCGCAAGCCATTTGCTCTTCTGGCTCTGCGGATTATTCGAAAAGAAATTCTTGATATTGTCTTCCTTGAAATCGCCTGTCACATAGCGCAGGATTCTCTCAATATATGTGGTTACCTGTGTTTTGTACACCGGCTCATAAGAGGAATGCTCCGCATCGTAGAGAAGATTTCTCGCCTTGTATACAGTGATATTGGTAACCGCCTCTCCATTTAAGGATGCATTCTCTGAAGCAAATATCCAGCCAAAATTTTTCTGGTTAATCTGTGACTTGATGCTGTTGGTAAATCCGGTAATTTCCTTCGGCATGGTGGTATATGCCAGAAGCGCGTTATTTCCAGCCTCAATATCAAAGCGCACGCCGGGAAGCTCCATGTCTGTCACCGCCTTCGTTTTGCCAAACCGATCCTTTAAAAATTCAGGGCACTGGCATGCCGCCCGAAATCCAGCCGCAACATAGGCACCGTTGATGTAAACACCCTCAATCCAAAGACGCATAATATCCTCTTTTGCGTCCGACAGCTCCGCGACATTATTTTCCGAGACTTTCATCCTGCTGTCGAGCACAACACCGGATTTATTCTTGGGAATCACAGTAAAGTTGGGAAGAACGGGAATTGCAAACTCGCTGAATGCCTTCCCCATTAATGGTGCGCACTTCTCAACCGCCTTGTCGATTCCTTCCGCGGCGATTGCATTGAAAGTCGTTTCCTCCCGATTCTCAAAGGAGAAGAATGTCTCCACCCGATAATCCTTAAATACATCCAAAAGATTCGCAAGCGCATCCATACTGTATACATCCATGCTCGCTTTTTTAACATTGCCCTTAAAACGTTCTCTCTGAATCCTGGTTGTGACATTCTGATTCCAGGACACATTGGGATATATCGCATACCATATGGTATCCTTAAAGTTGTTTTTACCGTTTGTCGTGTTTAAATATGTAATCAGCCGGGGCAGATAAGAGCTTTTTGCCATCATTTCCGGAGAAACGTTGGCAATCACCAGCGCCGGGCGCATTCCCTTGGTTTTTGTTTTATACTGATCAAAAAACATCCGTATACCAAGCAGCTTTTCCAAAAGCGGTTTTACAACCTTGATAAAGTTATCCTTGGAAGTCCGGTAAAATTCCAGATAGCTGTTATAGTTTGCCACTTCCGTATCTACATCAATCTCTGTCTGCTGTGTAGATGAAAGCGGGCAGAAGGTGCGCACCACCAGGTTCTGGACATAGTCATTCGTTTCGCTGTTGAAGGCCTGATAATCTTCTTTTATGACCTCCATAAGCCCCGTGTTCACGTTGTCGTCCAATGTGGCCAGCGCGGTGACATCTGTTTTGGGAGCCTCCAAAACCTTTAATTCTCCCTTTTCGCCCAGCGACAAATAGCCCGGGACGATCGTCTGGCCATTTTGCTGCTGTTCTCCACCGCCAAGCAGGAGTCTCGTTTTGATATCCTCTATGGCCAACGGAAGCATCGCCATGATATTATTGTAATTCTTGCTTGCATCCTCAAATAAAAGATTCAGCTTGTCCCCCAGGTCAAGCTTCTGCGGATCTCCTTCTTCAAGCTCGGCATATTTCTTGTAGTTGTACTGAATCTCTTTTCTGACCTGCTTGATGTCATCCATGACTTTCTTGGGCGATATAATCTCTAGCAGTTTTTCAAACTCAAACTCTACATTGAGCAGACCCTGTGCCTTTCTTGAATGCATCACCGTCAATACAGCTTTTTGAAAATTTTCCGACTCATTTACATGAATCGGCGTCAGCATATTCTCTGGTATGTTTTCAGGCTTCTCCAGCGTATATTTCACCGATTGAGAGGCCGCGTCAAAGAAAGACCATACCACCGGCTGAAATTTCCTCTCTACATCCTCATAGCTGTAGCACTCCAAATGCTGGTTGATTTCCCGCATTTTGTCATCATCAAGACTGTCAATCCCCCTCACGTCCCCTACCAGGGTCAGAAGATCCTGTTCCTGTGGATTGATGACATCCAAGAGTAAGGTTCTGTTTGTCTGGCTTATAATTTCCATTTTTTCCTCCATTCCGATCCCTTATTTTTTTATTCAAACCATTTTGCCTCACTTACATGGCAGAAGGTTTCAATCCTTGTACTGAAACATCAATTCGCTGATTTCATCCTCAAAGGTAATATCCACCTTTGCCTCCAATGGCAGCTGATAGCTTTTCTTTTTCATCAGAATTTCCCGATTCTTCATGATGGTGCAGTCCGAATTGTTTGTAAGAATTAAATTCCTGTTGGCACCGGATTTAAAATAAATCATATCGGCTCCGGCAAACACTTCCTTTACTCCACAGCTTTCCAATATTTCTTTCATGGAAATCACTCTGCCGGACGGCAGACGGAAAAGGTTAAATGACAGCGGCGGAATATCATATCCCGACTGTGTTCTTGTAATGTAAAGATTTAATTTTCCAGTATAACTGTACTTGCTTGGCTCCGGCCGGTCTTCCGGAGGAAGCGGTACAGGCTTTGGTTTCCGGCTCTTTATGATTACGGCAATAATGATAGCTGCCGCTGCCAGTCCAACCACTGCAAGACCGGCGATCAATCCATAGGGCGGTTCTTCTGCCGGGAGCACCGTCGGCCCCTCCAGCTCCATCACCAATGCCCCATCGCTGATTACATTGACAGGCATATCGGAATAATCAGGAACTGTCTCAAGCGTCATATCTTCTGTAACCGGGCATACCGTTTCCATCACGCCGTTATTTAGTGTCAATTCCTTTTCCTGTCCGTTTTCTGTCAATTTTATTTTGGTATGATTGAAAAAAACCTGTGTCCACAACTGTACATCCTGATTTTCCACATCATAAAAGGAATACTTTATCTCAGCGGTTCGGTCATAATACTGTCTTCCCTCTGCTTCATCCGGCAGCTCATCTGTGTAAGCCACTTCTCCTTTTAATGAAACATAATACTCCGGAATCACATTGATTCTAACCTGATTACCCGCTGTCCCTTCAAAGCTGAGCTCCAGCTTTGACTCCGCCGGCCTGCTCATTTCAATCAACGAATACCGGCTTCCATTCATCTGTTTTGCGCTGTCTGCTTGAAAATTCGCCGTCAGATTTGTAATCGGCGCTGAACTGGTCAGTAACACGCGCACCTTATCCGCATGGGTATAAGGCAGCTCTGCCGAAACGGTCTCTGTGCCGCCATCTGCATCAATGATTGCAATGGTGGATTGTTTAATCCCCAACTCTTCTGTCAGAACCGAGTCTACTGCCCCCTGTATCCCCACCGCCTGCGGTGTATAGAAAGATTTTCCATTTGTGGCTTCCGCAGCGGAAAAGATGAAGTTATCCATGTCCTCCATTTCATCTCCCAGACCGATCACATGAATCCGAATTTCTGCATCTGCCGCCTGCTGCACCGCCTGCTGATACTGTTGCTTAGAACTTTCGGTAGCCGCATCATCCTTCATCAGAATCTCGCCGTCTGAGAGCATTACCACGTGCTTCTCATCCGCCTGTTGGTCTGCCAGCATTCCTACCGCGTATTCCAAGCCAGTCCCAGCATCACTGTAACCGATATATTCTATTGTTTCTGCTTCCTCCATGATCTGATTCCGCTGATCACTTGGAACAAAGTCCAGGTTTGCCGTTATTTCCGAATTATATGCGACAAACCCCACCTGATAGTCAGACGGCAGCGAATAGATTAACTGTGCAATACTGTCAATCGCAAGCCGCTGCGGATCATTGGATTTCATGCTTCCACTGGCATCCAGCAAAAAAACAATAGATTTTCCCTCACTTAATTCCCTGGCTTTTACACGAATCGGAATACAGACAGACACGGCCAAAAGGGCCGCTAACAGACAAAGAATTTGACAAGCACCTTGCTTGTGTCGCCTTTTCATCATTTGCCTTTCTCTTCTGTTTCATTTTCTACGTTTGTAATGATACTTTGTCACTTTACCACTTTATTATAGCTTTGTCAACATTTGTAGTAAAATAATCTATTTTGTCGTATTTTCGTATCTTCATGCAATAAAGTTTTTTTATAACAATCAGCACCACCGGCTTAGCCGGCGGTTTGCTCATGGCGGCGGTATAGAAGCCCTGCTGGCAACGGCCTCCATAAATGAGCAGCCATTGACCTTGATGAGGTAGGCCAGCGCGTAGACATCACCGGAAACGTGGACAAGTTCCTGCGGCTTGCGGGTTCGCAGATAGGTGAATGAATCCACCTGGCGCGCTTTTTCAATCTCCTCCTGGTTGTAAAAAGGCAATCAGAACCACCGGCTAAGCCGGTGGTTTGTTCTCGCCCTATAAGGGCTAGTTACCGGCACTGGAGTCTAAAGACTCATCGAATTGGTTCGCCA
>CALWBG010000140.1 GCA_944375975.1 uncultured Roseburia sp. | reverse complement strand
CGTGCTGCTGTCATAGCCGCCCACAACGTCTTTTCCAATCCCCGCGTCAATCAGCGCTTTCTTAAGCGGCGCTCCGGGCGCGCTCACAAGCGCGTAATCCAGCACGTCAAAGGCGAGGTAGAGCTTCTTGTCAAGCGCCGTCCCGACCACCATATTGTAGGAAAGATAGGTATTGTCCTCCTCGGACTCCGTGGAGGAAATCGGGTATTTTTTCCGTACCTCTCGCGGCGCGTCAAACGGCTGTTGAAGCCGGATTGCCGAATCCACCCCGATGGCCTCGTAGTGGGAAAGGTACTGCTCATCCATCCAGCGCAGCTTTTCCTCTACATCCATATTTCCGTAAAGATAGATATAGGAATTGCACGGATGATAATATTTCCGGTGAAAATCCAGATAAGCCTCATACGTCAGTTCCGGAATATGCTCGGGGTCACCGCCGGACTCGTTGCCGTATGCGGTATCAGGGAACAGTGAATTTAAGATTTCACGCTGCAGCACATCGTCCGCTGAAGAAAACGCTCCCTTCATTTCATTGTATACGACCCCGTTAATCGTAATCGGGGCGTCCTTATCCTCAAGCTCGTAATGCCAGCCCTCCTGTTGAAAGATTTCCCGGTATTTATAGATATTCGGATGAAAAACGGCATCCATATAAACGCCGATGAGGTTTTGAAAATCTCTGTCGTTACAGCTTGCCACCGGATAAATGGTTTTCTCCGGGTAGGTGATGGCGTTTAGGAAGGTATTTAAAGAGCCCTTCACCAGCTCTACAAACGGATCCTTGACCGGATATTTTTCGGAGCCGCAGAGCACGGTATGCTCGATGATGTGCGGCACTCCCGTGGAATCCTCCGGCGGTGTGCGGAAACCGATGTAAAACACCTTGTTATCGTCGTCATTGGCGATTACGGCAACCCGCGCGCCGCTTTTTTTATGACGCAAAATACAGCCCTCGGAATGTAAATCACCAAGAGGACGCTGCTCTAAAAGCTCATATGCATTTAAATCTGTCAGTTTCATTCTGTTCCTCCATTTTTCTCCATTGTGAACCTTGTTCAGTATACCACATATATTTGAATTTAAAAAGTACCACCCGGCCCGTGCATTTACCGTATCACGAAAAAAAGGATGTATTTTATTACATCCTCTTTCTTGTTAGTATGGAACAGATTTATTCTTTTTATCAGCCATCCGCCTAAGCAATGCGGCTCACATTCGCAGCCTGAGGTCCCTTTGCTCCCTCAGTGACTTCAAATTCGACTTTTTCTCCGTCTTTTAACTCCTTAAAGCCGTCCATATTCAGTGCGGAAAAATGTACGAACACATCATTTCCCGCCTCGTCGGAAATAAATCCATAACCCTTTTTTGCATTAAACCACTTTACAGTTCCCTGCTGCATAACTTAAAAAACCTCCTCAAATACATATACAACACTTGTTCTATCATGCCGTCAAATGACATCATTTTCCACAGCACTATGAGTCGAATTTAGCATATATTGTATTTTTTGTCAACATTTTTAAAGATTATTGTTTAATCTGCACATCCAACTGCGGATAAGGAATCGAAATTCCATGCTCGTCCAGCGTATATTTGACCTCCTCCGTCAGACGCCATTTTGCCGTCCAGTAATCCTCGGATTTCACCCAGATACGGACCACCATATTAACTGCGGATTCCCCCAGACTGTCGACAAAGACAAGCGCTTCCTCGTCGGCAAGCCGCGCCTCATCCTTGTCGGCTGCGGCAAGCAGCACCTCCTTCGCCTGCCGGATATCCGCCTCGTAGGATATCCCAACCGCGACGTCCACCCTCCTGCGTTCCATATTGGAAACATTGGTAAGACTGCTGTTGGAGAGCGTGCCGTTCGGAATCATAATCACCTTATTGTCCGCCGTCACGAGCTTCGTGTAAAAAATCGAAATCTCCGCCACCGTGCCTTCATTTTTGTTGGAATCCTCAATGATATAATCCCCGACACGGAAAGGCTTTAACAAAAGAATCAGTACGCCGCCCGCAAAATTGGATAGGCTTCCCTGAATGGCAAGACCCACCGCAACACCGGCAGAACCCAAAACCGCCACAGCGGAGGTCGTCGCGATACCGAACAGCCCCAGGATGATAAATATCAGTACCACGTAGAGGGTATATCGAATCACCGGAATGACAAATTGTCTGACGCCCTCGTCCGTACCCGCCCGCTCCATGGAACGGCGCATCATCTTCGTGATAAAGCGGATGATTCTGCCACCGACAATATAAATGAGAATCGCAATGACAACCTGGAATGCAAAGTTTAAAAGGTCGGGCACCATTCCCTCAAGCCAGGTACGTATGATACCCGGATTTTCCGCTACCTGCTGCAGCCCCTCCTGCGCATGGTTCAACACCTCCACTGCCTCGGTTGCATCCGCGATGGAATTGACATTTTCTGCCGCCATATCAGTCCTCCTCGTCATTTAAGATAAGCTGTGGATAAACAGTCCGCTCCGAAGCTTCGGCTCAAACCAGGTGGATTTCGGAGGCATCAAAAGCCCGGCATCCGCCACGTCGAACAGCTCCTCGATTGCGGTCGGATACATGGCAAACGCCACGGCACAATCCCCGGCACATCTTCGTTCGAGTTCTTCGGTTCCCCGGATTCCGCCGACAAAGTCAATCCGCCCGTCGGTCTTTGGATCCCTGATGCCAAGCACCGGATCAAGTAAAAGTTCCTGAAGCATGGAAACGTCAAGCCTTCCTACCGGGTCCCCCGCCGCGCGCTCTAAATCCTCACGCCGGAACTTGCACAGATACCAGTTTCCGCCGAGATACATGGTAAAGCTGCCCTTCTCCTCAGGGCGCTTTGACTCTTCCGCGTCAAGCTCCTCCACCATAAAGCGTTTTTTTACTTCACGCAAAAAATCCGGCTCGGAATAGCCGTTTAAATCCCTGACCACACGGTTATAATCCATAATCATGAGTTCATTATCGGGAAATAATACGGAAAGAAAATAGTTAAATTCTTCCGTCCCGTCATAGCCCGGATGTTCGGCGCGTCTTTGTAAGCCGACCTTAACGGCGGATGCCGCCCTGTGATGGCCGTCAGCGATATAGATTTCGCCGATTCTGGCAAACGCTTTTTGAATACGCGCTATCTGTTCTTCCCCGTCTATCACAAAAACACGGTGTCTCACACCGTCCTCCGATACAAAATCGTACTCCGGCTCCCCCGCCTTTACCTGCTCCGTCACCGCATGAATTTCCGGCCTTGCCCGGTAAGCAAGAAAAATCGGCCCTGTCTGCGCGTTGCAGGCATCCACATGGCGGATGCGGTCGATTTCCTTTTCCTCCCTGGTATTCTCATGCTTTTTAATCACCTGTGACAGATAATCGTCAATCGACGCACAGGCGACGATTCCGGTCTGCACACGCCCGTTCATCGTCAGCTCATAAATATAGTAACATTCCTTCTGCTCCTGTACAAAGGCTCCGTCCGCCACCATTCCCCACAGCAAATCATGTGCGCGTCGGTATACTCTCTCGTCATACATATCCACCGAGGACGGAAAACCTGTCTCCGCCCGGTCAATTTTTAAAAACGAATCCGGATTCCGCTCCACGATGTCCACGGCTTCTTTTCTGCTATAAACATCATAAGGGAGGGCAGCAATGCGCGCTGCCTTCCCTCTCTGCGGCCGAATCCCACGAAACGGTCTAATCTCTGCCATTTTTTCCTCCATGTGCTTCCTTCGCCCGGTGTATGTTCTAAGCTCTAGCAAATTTTACGGACTCTTAAGATTCCCTCGGCAGCTCTTAATTTGTCCAGAACCTCCTCTGTCACCGGAGAATCCACATCCATCAGGGCATATGCGTAATCCCCTTTGGATTTATTGGCCATGCCATCGATATTGATTCCGGCGTCGCCCAGAATCGTGGTGTAACGGCTTAACATTCCCTTTGCGTTGCGGTGCAGGATTCCGATTCTTCCCGCCGTGGTGCAGGCCGCCATACTGCAATCAGGGAAGTTGACAGAATGGACGATATTGCCGTTTTCCAGATAATCGCGGATTTCGCGCACTGCCATAATCGCGCAGTTATCCTCGGACTCTGCCGTGGACGCACCCAGATGCGGAGTCACGATGCAGCCCTTCGCTCCGACCGTAGTCGTATTCGGGAAGTCGGACACATACCGATGTACCTTTCCGGCCGCCAGAGCGTCTACCATCGCTTCCTCATCCACCAGCAAATCTCTTGCGAAATTCAGCACGATTGCCGTCGGCTTCATCATTGCGATTGCCTCCGCATTAATCATTTTTTTCGTGGAATCCAAAAGCGGCACGTGGATGGTAATGTAATCACATTCACGGTAAATATCATCCACATTGCTGATGTGCTTTACGCTTCTTGACAGATTCCACGCAGCGGAAACCGAAATATACGGGTCATAGCCATACACCTCCATGCCCATGTGCACCGCCGCGTTCGCGACAAGAACGCCGATTGCCCCGAGTCCGATGACACCCAGCTTCTTTCCGGCAATCTCGGTTCCGGCAAAGTTCTTTTTCTGCTTCTCGGCCGTCTTTGCGATATTCTCATCGTTCTGGTTTGCAAGACACCAATCGATGCCTCCAACAATATCGCGGGACGCGTAGAGCATTCCTGCAAAAACGAGCTCCTTTACGCCATTCGCGTTTGCGCCCGGCGTATTGAACACAACGATTCCCTTCTCCGCGCATTTATCGAGCGGAATATTGTTGACCCCGGCACCCGCGCGCGCAACGGCCTCCAAAGAGTCCGGCAGCTCTAAATCATGCATCGCCGCGCTTCTTACTAAAACGGCATCGGCATCCTTTAAGTCCTCCGCCTTCTGATATTCCTCCGAAAACAAATCCAGCCCTACGGCCGCGATTGGATTTAAGCAATGATAACGAAACATTACGCATTCTCCTCCTCAAATTTCTTCATAAATTCCACGAGTTTCTCAACGCCCTCTTTCGGCATTGCGTTGTAAATGGAAGCTCTCATTCCGCCCACAGTACGGTGTCCCTTTAAGTTGACAAAGCCTGCCGCTTCCGCTTCCTTTACAAATTTGGCGTCGAGATCGGCATCTCCCGTCACAAACGGCACATTCATCAGGGAACGGTCCTTGGGAACTACGGTACCTTTAAACATCCGGCTCTCGTCAAGGAAGTCATAAAGGATTTTTGCCTTTTCCTCGTTGCGCTCCTTCATCACGGAAAGGCCGCCCATCTTCTTGAGCCATTTAAACACCTTGCCGCAGATGTAAATGCCGTAGCACGGAGGCGTATTGTAAAGTGAATCGTTATCCGCATGGGTCTTATATTTTAACATGGTCGGAGTTCCCGGAAGCGTGTCTTCGGTAATCAAATCCTCACGAATGATTACGATTACCACACCCGCCGGTCCGATATTTTTCTGTACGCCGCCGTAGATGACACCGTATTTTGTGACATCTACCGGCTCCGATAAAAAGCAGGAGGAAACATCCGCTACCAGCGTATGGCCCTTGGTGTTGGGAAGCGTTTTGTATTTTGTGCCGTAAATGGTGTTGTTTTCGCAGATATAGACATAATCCAAATCCTCGGGAATATCCAAATCGGAGCAGTCCGGTATGTAGGAGAAGGTCTTATCCTCGGAGGACGCCAGCTTTATGGCCTCACCGTAGATGGAAGCCTCCTGATACGCTTTCTTTGCCCACTGCCCGGTCACGATATAGCCCGCCTTCCGGTTTTTCATCAGGTTCATCGGAATCATCGCAAACTGCTGGGAAGCGCCGCCCTGTAAAAACAAAACCCTGTAATTGTCCGGGATATTCATCAAATCCCGCAAATCCTGCTCCGCTTCTTTGATAATCTTATCAAATACCTTTGAACGGTGGCTCATTTCCATTACGGACATGCCGCATCCCCGGTAATCCAACATCTCATCCGCTGCTTCTTTTAATACCTCCTCCGGCAATACGGCCGGTCCTGCGGAAAAATTATATACTCTGCTCATAATACTGCTCCTCCTCTTTTCTCCTTGCTTACTGCTGCTCCTTTTTTAAATCCTCTCCGGTGAATGACGAGCTGATTGCCGCTCCCGGAGCGACCATCGGCCATACCTTATCGTCACAGTCGATGATACAGTCAATCAGTACCGGCATATCGGCCTCAAGCGCCTTCTCAAGCGCAAGAGAAAATTCCTCCCGGGTCGTGACACGGTAGCCCGTGGCTCCCATTGCCTCGGCAAGTTTGACAAAATCCACACCGTCGTCAAGAACCGTTGCGGAATAGCGCTTTTCGTAAAATAAATCCTGCCACTGGCGCACCATGCCCAAAACATGGTTGTTGACGATAACCTCAATCAACGGCAGCTTTTCCCTCACCGCGGTTGCCAGTTCGTTCATATTCATACGGAAGCACCCGTCCCCGGCAATATTGATGACCTGCTTCCCGGGATTGCCGAGCTGCGCTCCGATTGCCGCCCCCAGTCCGTAGCCCATCGTGCCAAGGCCTCCGGACGTAAGAAAGGTCCTGGGCTTTTTGTATTTATAATACTGCGCCGCCCACATCTGGTGCTGCCCGACCTCGGTGACAATGACGGCATCCCCTCTGGTCGCCCGGTAAATTTCCTCGACCAGATACGGACCGCTTAAGCCCTCGTCGTGATAGGATAGCGGATATTTCGCTTTCATCTCCATCACGTGCTCCATCCATTCCGTGTGGCTCAAAGGCTCCAGACGTTCGTTCATCCGGGCAAGGATTTCCTTGATATCGCCGATGACGCAGGCGTCCACCCGGATATTTTTATTGACCTCCACCGGATCCACGTCAAACTGAATGATTTTTGCCTGGGAGGCAAACTTATCGGCGTTGCCCAGCACACGGTCCGAAAACCGTACGCCCACGGCAATCAAAAGGTCACATTCACTGACGCCAAGATTGGAGGTTTTTGTCCCGTGCATGCCCAGCATCCCGGTATAACGCTCCTTCGTGCCGTCAAAGGCTCCCTTTCCCATCAGTGTGTCACAAACCGGAGCATCCACCTTTTCTACAAATGACGATAATTCTTCGGCAGCCCCGGATATGACAGCGCCTCCGCCCACAAAGATGTAGGGTTTTTTCGCCTCCCGTATCATCGCAAGCGCCTGCTCAATGTCCTCCCCGGCAATGGTCTCCGTGACACGTGCAATAGGCTTTGGCTTTTGCACGCTGTATTCCGTCTGCGCCCCTGTCACGTCCTTTGGAATATCCACAAGCACCGGGCCCGGCCGTCCGCTCTGCGCAATCCGAAACGCGCGGCGGATGGTGTCCGCAAGCTTCGCAACATCCTTCACTATAAAATTATGCTTTGTAATCGGCATTGTGATTCCGGTGATATCAACCTCCTGAAAGCTGTCACGGCCCAAAAGGGGTACGGTGACATTACAGGTGATTGCCACAATCGGAACGGAATCCATATAGGCGGTGGCGATTCCCGTCACAAGATTGGTCGCGCCCGGACCCGAGGTTGCAAAGCACACCCCAAC
>CALWBG010000139.1 GCA_944375975.1 uncultured Roseburia sp. | reverse complement strand
GTGTGGATTGCCCAGATATTCATTCTGGGCCTGGTGGTAGGCTACATGAAGGACAGGCTTAAGATCATGCAGGAGGAGGAAAAACACGAGGTGTCCTATCTGTCCAAGCAGATTGATGATATTTCAGAAATCAATTTAAGCAATGTGCGCGTCAAAGAAATTTTGTCTGACCAGCTTGTGAATCAAAATGACAGCTTCGGGAAGCTTTATGAGATAACCTCAAGCCTTGATAAATATGAGCCGGGGGAAGTGCTGTTTTATGCGGCTGAGGTGCTTTCCAAGCTGATGGGAAGCCGTGACGTCGCGATTTATACGGTGGCCAACCGCTCCTATGCGAGGCTTTTTTCCGCCACCTCGAAGAAAGCGCGCAGTATGGGAAACTCCATCAATTACGTGGAGATGGCTGAGCTTTATGCGAGCCTGAAGGAAAAGAAGGTTTTTATTAATAAAAGCATGGATGAGCGATACCCGCTGATGGCCAATGCCATTTATTCCGAGGATGAAATGCAGCTTATTTTGATGGTGTGGGGGATTCCATGGGAGCGCATGACGCTGGGACAGGCAAATATGCTTACGGTAATCGGATATCTGATTCAGAACGCAGTGCTGCGTGCCAATCGTTATATATCCGCGCTTGAGCAGCAACGTTACATTGAGGGGACAAATATTCTCGGGGAAGTTTCCTTTCGTTCTCTGGTAAAGGCGTATCTGAATGCGCGCGGCAGGGAACTGACCGAATGCGCGCTGATTCGGATTGCTGTCGGGGATATGCCGCGGGAGGAAGCGGGCAGGAAGCTTACGGCTATGCTGCGCCAGAGTGATTTTATCGGAGAGTTAGAAGACGGACAGCTCTATGTACTGCTGGCAAACACAAACAGCAGGGACGCCGTGCTCGTAGAAAAAAGGTTTGCGGAGGCGGGCTTTGCCTGCCTGATTCAGGAGGATATAGCGGTATGAGTGGAACGGAGCGCATCTTTCTGGGAATTTTTGTAATCAACGCTATAACAGCCGTCTGTTATTACGCATGGAACGCATGGCTTCCGGGAAAACACAGGGAAAGGCGCATGGAATATCTGTTAAAGGCCGTGGTCATGCTGCTCTGTCCGGTGGTGGGCCCTGCGTTTTTTCTCTGCGGACAGCTTTTTTACTATCTGTTTTTCCGTCAGAATGTGGATTTGGAGGACGTGATTTTCAGCAAGGAGCGCGTCAGGACGCATCTGCGGGCGGACGAGGAGCGGGAGGGGAATCTGGCGCCGATTGAGGAGGCGCTTGCCATCAGCGATAAGGACAGCCTGCGCACGCTTGTGATGAATGTCGTTCGGGGGGATGTAAAAAATTCCCTGGCCTCCATTGCGCTTGCCCTAAACAGCGAGGACACGGAGACTGCCCATTACGCGGCGGCGGTGCTCGGCGATGTGCTGAACGAATTTCGGAAAAAGGCGCGGGAGCTTTTGATTGCGATGCGGCGCGGGGAGAAAAATGCCGCGGAATATGCACAGCTTTTGATTGAATATATGAATGGTGTACTGGCGCAGGGAGTGCTTCACGAGCAGGAGCAGAGAGCCTGCGTGGATTGGATGGAGGAGGCCTGCACACTGTTGTATGAAAATGACGGCTTAAAGCCGTGCTATATCGAATGGCTGTGCGGCCTGCTGCTTGGGGAAAAAGAATTTGAGCGGATGAAGCGCTGGTGCCAGAGAAGCCGTGAGCTTTATCCTGATGAGCTTTCGACTTATACCTGTTATTTGAAGCTTTATTTTACGACGGGAAGAAGACAGCAATTTTTTGAGGAATTGAATCGTTTAAAAAGCTCGGAGGTTGTGATAGACAGGAAAACCCTGGAGCTTATCCGAACCTTCCTTTAAATGCGGACACAGGAAAGGAGAAGTATGGTATCTCGCCGAAATTATATCGCGATAGTCACCATGTTTCTGATACTCTTTTTTATGTTTCAGTTCACGGGTGTGATGAAAGGGCGGTTGAATGAATACGGAATCAATGAATATGAGGAGCTGACAAAGACCGGTCTGGGTGAAAAGGATGCCTGGGGGAATCCTGCGGCAGGACAAAACGGTGTATCGGAAAGCAGGCCGTATGTGGTTTATGCGGGAGATTTGTCCGAAGCTCCCGGAAGCGTTGTTCAGTGGTGGTGTATCTATACAAAGCGGGAACTGACGGTCTGTGAGACAATCGCGGAGTATAAAATATCAGAGAATGCGCCGCCGGAGGTGCTTGTGGCAGACGGCAGCCTGGTGCGCGGGGAGGAAGACGTGCGTTTGCTCACAGGGCTTGCCGGGCAGGGAATCAGCATCATTTTCGCGTCCCTGCCGGATGTCTCAATCATTGCGGAATATGAGGAACTCAGGGAGCTTTTGGGCATCCGTTATGTCATAGAGGAGGAGACAGAGCTTTCGGGCATGCATTTATATGAGGGCTTCCTTCTGGGCGGGGAGGCAATTTATGCAGCGGATACCGATGCGGAGAAGGAGCGGCAGGATATGGAACAAACGCTTCCGTGGTATGTCACCGGAGCAGGGACTAAGACGTATCTATCCGGTATTCTCTCCGGGGAGAAATTGGAGGAATCGGTGCCGCGGGATATCTGGCAGCAGTACGCGATGATGGACGGGCAGTCCGCCGAAAACGCCCTGCTTCCCGCTGTCATTTGGCGGAACAGCTTTTCGGGTGCAAAAATTTTCTGCGTCAACGGTTCCTGGCTTTCGGATATGTCGGGCATCGGAATTTTAAGCGCCATGATGTCGGAGCTTTCGTCCTATGAGCTTTATCCGGTTGTAAATGCCCAGAATCTTGTTATCGCCGGCTATCCGTCCTTTGCGGAGGAAAACGATAAGGAATTGCAGGAGCGCTACAGCCAGGGACTTCGGGGCATCTGCCGTGAGATTGCAGGCCCCTCGCTATCGTCTCTTATTTCACGGATAGACCGAAAGGCGACCTATATGCTCACACCGCAGTATGATTATGAAGATGAACTTGAGCCGCAGGGCGGCGATGTATCTTATTATCTGAGGCTTATGAAGGAGGAACGCGCGGAGGCGGGGCTTTACGGAGCCGCGGTATCGGACACGGCTCCGGCAAAAAAGCTTGCCGCTGACGCGGACTTTTGGAAAGAAAATGCGCCGGACTATGCATTTTCATCTTTGTACCTGTCCGAAGAAGGACAGATTGCGGACACGCTTGCGGGTGGGAAGAACGGAGAACTTCGAACAGTGGCGCTCGGGGAGAACGACGGCGGTACGCCGCCCGTCTCCTACGCGGCAGATGACGTAACGGTGCAGCGCTCCACCAGCACCGGGGTGTGCCATACGTTTTCCGATGATTTTAAGGTCAGGGCATTCGAAACGGCGCTCGGATATTCCAATGTGACGCTCGATTTAAAAAGTGTGGTCTACCCGGAATCGGAGGAGGATTCCTGGGAAAAAATGAGCAAAAAAATTTCTTCGAACCTCTCCACCTACTGGAGCGCTTTTGCGGCCTTTGATGGGACAACGCTCTCGGAGAGTGACGCAAGAATCCGCAGATTTTTGGCGCTTGATTTTTCTGATGAGCGCACGGAAAATGCGATTTCTCTTTCTGTTTCCAATTTCGAGGAGGAGGCATGGTTTCTTCTGCGCGTGAGCGGGGAGGAGGTTAAAAGCGTGGAAGGGGGAGACTGGGTGAAAATTGAGGATGGAGCGTATCTGATTCTGGCGGAGAGAGACGAGGTTGTGATTGGTTTAAAGCGGCAGGACGGGCTGCATTATTAAGGAAAGGCGGAAACTGGGACAATGAAAATATGTATTGTGGCCGAGGGCTGTTATCCTTATGTTGTCGGCGGTGTTTCAAGCTGGATTCACAGTATGATAAAGTCATTTCCGGATTATCGGTTTATTATTTTGGCGATTGTAGCTAATCGCTCCTGCCGGGGAAAGTTTGTCTATGAGCTGCCGGAAAATGTGAGTGAGGTTTATGAGCTTTACTTGGAGGATTTTGACTGGCAGAGCGGCGAAGCGAAGCATTTAAAGCTTGACATGCGAGAAAGAGAAGCGCTGCGCAGTCTGCTCCTCAACCAGAAAGTAGAGTGGGAAACTTTGTTTGAACTGTTTTCAAAAAAGAGATTCTCCTTAAACGAACTGCTGATGGGACAGGATTTTCTGGAGGCTGCCAGTGACTGTTACCGGCTTCGCTATCCCCAGGTTGTGTTTTCTGATTTTCTGTGGACGATGCGTTCCATTTATCTTCCGTTGTTTCTGACGCTTCAGGCCGAGCTTCCCAAGGCGGATTTATACCACTGTGTCGCCACAGGGTACGCGGGGGTGCTTGGAAGTATGGCAAAGCTGCGTTACGGCTGCGGACTTTTGATTTCGGAGCACGGCATTTATACGAGAGAGCGGGAGGAGGAACTGATTCGGGCAAAGTGGGTCGAGGGGATTTACAAAAATATCTGGATCGAGCAGTTCCGCAAAATGTCGTATCTTGCATACGGGCAGGCGGATGTTGTGACAAGCCTGTACGAGCATGCGAGAGAGCTTCAGCTTGAACTCGGCTGCCCTCCCGAAAAGACCGTGGTGACGCCGAACGGCATTGATGTATCCCGGTTTGCCGGGCTTTGCCGTCCGGCACAGATGGAGGAAACGATGATTCATGTCGGGGCGGTGCTGCGCGTGACGCCGATCAAGGATGTCAAAACACTGCTTCGGGCATTTGCCTACGCTGTGGAAACGATGCCGAAGCTTAAGCTCTGGATTATGGGGCCGACCGATGAGGACGAGGAATACGCCAGGGAATGTTTTGCGCTTGTAGAACAGTCGGGGATTCCGAATGTGGTGTTTACCGGGAGGGTCAATGTGACGGAATATATCGGTGGCATGGATATGACCGTTTTAACCAGTGTCAGCGAGGGGCAGCCCCTGACGATTCTCGAAAGCTATGCGGCGAAAAAACCTGTCATCGCCACGGACGTGGGAAACTGCCGGGGCCTGATTTACGGGGAAGGGGATGGCTTCGGGGAGGCGGGGATTCTGACACATATTATGAACGCGGAGGAGATTGCGGCCGCAATCACGGAGCTTGCACTTCACCCAAAAAAGCGGGAGCAGATGGGGGAGAACGGCTACAGGAGGCTTTTGAGTAAGTATAGGATTGAGGATATGAGAGAAAATTATCGGAAGATTTATTGGAAATTTGAGGATATTCAGTGGTAGGGAGCGGAGGAGCATATGGCTGGAATCGGTGTAAAGCTTCAGAAAATCTATGAAAAACAGACAATTCTGGCAAATATTGCAGGCTTTGGCTACAGTACGATGGTCACGGTCGCACCGATGTTTGTGGTCATCGGCACGGTGCTGCTGATGAGCCTGACCCTGGGATACGAGACGGTGGGTTATGCCAGACGCGGACTTTTTTCCGGCACGGTGTTGTATATCTTTATTTTTTCTCTTTTGACGGCAGCCCCCTTTAACGCGGTATTATCGAGGTATATGTCGGATATTATATATGAAGAAACCTATGAGGATATACTTCCATGTTATTATGTCGGACTTTTTTGCAATATTTTATTGAGCTGCGCGGTGGGCATTCCGTTCTGTATCCGGGAATATGTAACGGGCGGTGTAAACCCTGTTTTTGTCTTTACCGGCTTCTGCGGTTATATCGCGCTTGTCCTGGTATTTTATTCCATGCTGTATTTGTCCATCTGTAAGGACTATCAGAAAATATCGCTGTTTTTTCTGCTGGGGATGACTGCGGCCTTCGGTCTTGCCTGTCTCTTTGTAAAGGTGTTTCACCGGGAAGTTGCCTACAGTATGCTTCTTGCCTTAACCTGCGGTTTCTTTTTGACGGCGGTGCTTGAGGCTGCCACCATCAAAAGCTATTTTAAAAGGAACAGCGGGCGTTACCGCAGGGTATTTACCTATTTCAGAAAATACTGGAAGCTTGTGGCGACAAATTTCTGCTATACGCTTGGGCTTTATATCCACAATTTTGTATTCTGGAATACCGATCTTCGGATGACGGTGGCGGATTCCTTTGTGTATGCACCTTCCTATGATATGGCGACCTGCCTGGCAATGTTTACCAATCTTTCCTCCACGATTATCTTTATTTCCCGGGTCGAAATGCATTTCCATGAGCGCTATAAAGCGTACTCCGAAGCGGTCATCGGGGGGCGGTGGGAGGATATTCAAAATGCGAAAAACCGCATGTTCCGCCAGCTTTCTGCCGAGCTTATGAATCTGGTGCGGATTCAGTTTATCATTTCGGTGGCAGTCTATCTGCTGTGCGTCGTTGTGCTTCCACAGTTTGGGTTTTCCGGGATGGTGATGCAGATTTACCCTTGCCTTGCCGCCGGATATTTTATATTATTTTTATTGTACGCGGAAATTATATTTCTGTATTATTTTAATGATTTGACCGGGGCGCTTGCAGCCTCCGTTTCCTTTTGTCTCGTAACGTTCCTCGTGTCCGCGATTTCCTGCCGCCTGCCGGACCTCTGGTACGGAATGGGGGTTGTCGCCGGAAGCTTTGTCGGATTTACGGCCGCATTTCTGCGCCTGCGGTGGGTGGAACGCCATATGGATGAGCATACGTTCTGCGTGGGGCTTTTGTTTCCGGTGAAGCGCGGGAAAAGGCCCTCCGCATGTGTTTATAAGAAAAAGAATAAGGAGGTAGGCGGAAGATGAAAATAATAATAATGATAAGGCTTTTGTTTGCGGGTACAGGAATAGTACTCCTGGTGTTGTCATTTCTCTCGTACGCGCGCCAGCGGCTGACGGAGGGCATGGGTTTAATTTGGGGCTTTTTTTCACTGCTGCTGATTGCCGTGGGTGTATTCCCCGGCCTGCTTGGACTGACGGGAGGGAATGTGGCGCTTATGGTCTGTCTGCCTGGCCTTCTGCTTATTTTTCTGCTGTTTAAAATCAGCAAGGAGGTTTCCGTGCTCACGATGAAAAATCAGGAGTTGGCGATGCAGGTATCGCTGCTGAACCAGGAGAATGAGAGAATTTTGCATGAATTGGGGATACTGACCGATGAAAAAAAAGATACTGTTCGTGATTAATACGCTAAGCCGCGCCGGGGCGGAAAAGGCGTTTCTGGAGCTGCTCGGCTGTATTGACTATGACGCGTATGAGGTTTCACTTTATGTGCTGATGGGTCAGGGGGAATTGGCGGCGCTACTTCCGAAGGAGGTTTGTCTGCGTAACAAAAGCTATAGCGAAAAGTCCGTGCTGGAAAGAGACGGAAGGCGGCATATGTATCGGACTGTCGCGGCCGCGATGCTTCGCAGGGGAACGGCGGTAAGGCTGTTTTCCTATCTTGTGCTTGGGCTGGCCGAAATGCTTAAGGCAGGCCGCGTGCAGCCTGATAAGCTGCTCTGGCGTGTCCTCTCCGACGCGGGGGAGCGCTTTGACGAAACCTTTGATTTGGCGGTGGCATTTTTGGAGGGAGGCTCCGCCTACTATGTGGCAGACCATGTGAAGGCGAAAAAGAAGGCGGCGTTTATCCATATTGATTACACAGGCGCGGGTTATACAAGGCGTCTGGATCAGGACTGTT
>CALWBG010000138.1 GCA_944375975.1 uncultured Roseburia sp. | reverse complement strand
AGGACGACCCGCGCATCACGAAAATCGGCAGGTATTTAAGGAAGACAAGCCTTGACGAGTTTCCGCAGCTTTTTAATGTGTTAAAGGGTGACATGAGCCTTGTCGGGCCGAGGCCGGAGCGGCCGCAGTATGTGGAAAAGTTCCGGGAGGAGATTCCGCGCTATATGATTAAGCACCAGGTAAGGCCGGGAATGACCGGCTGGGCGCAGGTCAACGGCTATCGGGGGGACACCTCCATACGAAAGAGGATCGAGCATGATTTGTATTATATTGAAAACTGGACGATAGGGCTGGATTTTAAAATCCTTTTCCTTACCGTTTTCAAAGGTTTTATAAATAAAAATGCATATTAGGAGAAAAATATTTATGAGTAAGACAGTACAAGGGAAAACAGGGGCGAAGCAGAGCGCTGCCCGGAGAAAGAAAAAACAGCAGAAAAAGATTGTGATTGTCGCGGTAGAGATTCTGGTGCTTCTGATTCTGGCGGCAGTGCTGTTTGTCGTGGTCAAGCTTTCCAAGATTGAGAAGGACACAAGCTTCAATAAGGAAGATGTCGGTATCAACGAAGGAATTTCCTCGGAGTCTCAGGAAATCATGGCTGGCTACACCACGGTGGCGCTGTTCGGACTGGACAACCGTTCGAACGGTAATCTTTCCAAGGGTAACAGTGACGTAATCATGATTGCGAGCATCAACAACGATACCCATGAGGTGAAGCTCGTATCGGTGTACCGCGACAGCTATCTGGATACAGGAGGCGGTACATATAGAAAATGCAATTCCGCCTATGCGAACGGCGGACCGGAGCAGGCGGTGACCATGCTCAACCGCAATCTGGATTTGGATATTACGGATTATGTGACGGTAGACTTCAATGCCGTTGTGGAATGTGTGGATTTGCTCGGCGGCGTTACCATACCGGAGGTTACGGACGAGGAAGCCGTGCTGATGCAGGGATATATGGATGAAATCAATAAGCTGACCAAGAATGATTCCAAGTATCTGACGAGCGGTGGTACCAACGTTGAGATGGACGGTGTGCAGGCCTGCGCGTATGCCCGCATCCGTTATACGGCGGGAGATGATTACAGGCGTACCGAGCGTCAGAGAACCGTTATCGCGGCTATGGTGGAGAAGGCGCAGAAGTCGAATTTAAAAACGATTAACAGTCTGATTGACACCGTATTTTCTGATATAAAGACAAGCTTTTCCAATACGGATTTAATCGCGCTTGCGGCGCAGGTATTTAATTACAGCCTCGGTGAAACGACCGGTTTCCCGTTTGAGAAGAATACGACAACGCTCGGCAATAAAGGAAGCGTCGTGGTTCCGTGTGATTTGGAATCCAACGTGATTCAGCTTCACGTGTTCCTTTACGATGATCAGGATTATACACCGACGGATACGGTGAAAAATAACAGCGCACAGATTATCAACGACACCGGATTCCGTGCTGGAGATGGCTATTAATGAAAGCGGATATTATCATACCAACCTATAAACCGGACGATACTTTTTGTCTGCTCCTGCAAAAACTGCGGGGGCAGACCTTTGTCGTTCATAGGGTGATTATTTTAAATACCGAAGAACGGCTTTGGGACGAAGCGCTTGCGCGCTTTCCGATTGCGGAGTGCCTTGCAAAGCTTCCATGCCCGTATACGCTGCTGCATGTGAAGAAGGAGGAGTTTGACCACGGCGGGACGCGTATGCTGGGGGCAAAGCATTCCGACGCGGACATTCAGATTTTTATGACGCAGGACGCGGTCCCGGCGGACGAATTTCTGGTGGAGCGCCTTGTGGCAGCGCTTGCGGATAAGGATACCGCGGTGGCGTACGCAAGACAGCTTCCGCGTGAGGACTGCCGGCTTGTGGAGCGCTATACGAGAAGCTTTAATTATCCGGCCGAGAGCCGGAAAAAAAGCAGGGCGGATATCGGAGAGCTGGGAATCAAAACATTTTTTTGCTCCGATGTCTGCGCGGCGTACCGGGCAGAGCTGTTTGAAAAGCTCGGAGGCTTTGAATGGCCGGTGATTTTCAATGAGGACATGTTTTTTGCCGCAAAGGCGGTGATGGCGGGCTACAGCGTGATGTATGCCGCGGACGCGCGGGTGATTCATTCGCACAATTATTCCGTGCGCCAGCAGTTTCGCAGGAATTTTGATCTTGCGGTTTCCCAGAAGAGCCATCCGGAAATCTTTGAAGCGGTAAGCTCCGAGGCGGAGGGCATGAAGCTGGTAAAGAGCACGGCGGCTTATCTGTGCAGAGCGGGTAAACCGTGGCTGATTGCGGAGCTGTTTGTGCAGTGCGCGGGAAAATATGCCGGATACCGGATGGGAAAGCGTTATCAAAGCTTAAGCAGAAAACGGATCTTAAGCTATACGATGAACCCTGATTACTGGAGGCGCGTGTGGAAGGAAACTGACAGATGAGTGAAATCTTATATATAGTGGTTCCCTGCTATAACGAGCAGGAGGTACTTCCGGAGACTGCCGCGCGGCTTGGCAGAAAGCTTCGGGAGCTGCAAGAAAAAGAATGGATAAACGAAAGAAGCCGGGTTCTGTTTGTCAATGATGGTTCCAAGGACGGCACCTGGAATCTGATTCGTCAGTACTGCGGGGAAAGTGAAATGTTTGGAGGCGTCAATCTTTCGAGAAACCGAGGGCATCAGAATGCGCTGCTGGCGGGAATTACGGTGGCAGCGGAACATGCGGATATGCTTGTGTCGATGGACGCCGATTTGCAGGACGATATTGAGGCAATCGATAAGATGATTCTTGCATACCGTCAGGGAAACGATGTTGTTTACGGCGTGCGTTCCTCCCGGAAAACGGACAGCTTTTTAAAGCGCAATACGGCGCAGCTTTTCTATCGGCTGATGAAGTTCCTGGGGGCCGAGATTGTGTACAACCATGCGGATTACCGTCTTCTGAGCAAACGGGCGGCCAGGGCGCTTTTGTCTTTTGACGAAGTCAATCTTTTTCTCCGGGGAATTGTGCCGTTGGTGGGCTTTAAGAGCACGTCCGTTTACTATGAGAGGGCAGAGCGCTTTGCTGGAAAAAGTAAATATCCGCTGGGCAAGATGCTGACATTTGCGATGGAAGGCATTACCTCCCTGTCAGTAAAGCCGATCCGCATGATTACGATGGGCGGCGCTTTCATCTGTCTGGTAAGCCTGTTCATGCTGGTGAAAGCGATTGCCGATTATTGCCGTGGGGATGTGGTGCCCGGGTGGACGAGCATGATGGTCTCAATCTGGGTGCTCGGCGGGCTGCAGCTATTTGCCATCGGAGTAATCGGGGAATATATCGGAAAGACTTATCTGGAGACCAAGGGGCGTCCGCGTTTTATCATCGAGTCGGTCATTTTGGATGAAGGGGAACAGTCTTTATGAAAGAGGTTTGGAAGAAAGTAATATTTTGGGCATTGATGTTTTTCGGGGCGCTGCTGATTCTCTCGCAGGTTGGTTACTCCGACGGCGACGATGCCTTTTTTTATCAGTATTCCCATCAGATGGGATTTTTTGAGTATCTTGGCTGGAGATACGAAACCTGGGTCGGAAGACTGTCCGGGGAGGCCATGGTATATCTGACCTTCCGTATGGGACTGTGGTTTTGGCGGGTGGTGAATGCGCTGATGCTGGTACTGCTTCCGCTTGGCGTGCTTACGCTGGCGTCTAAGGCGGCGGGAGTTCCCGGCGGGAGGGTCGGCCTTTTTTATCATGCGGCGTCGGTTGCGGGGTATCTGCTGATGGCGGCGATGACCATCGGTTATGCGGCGGTATGGATGAACGGTTCCATTTTTTATACCTGGTCCTTCACCTGCGGCGTGTGGGCGCTTGTACCCGTGGCGGACGTTGTCTTTGAGACGGGAGGATTTTCGTGGAAACGGCTTTGTTATTCGCTTCCCTGCGCCGTTCTGGCAAGTATGTCGATTGAACAGATGGGAGCGGTGCTGTTTGCCTTTGAGGCGCTTGCGGTTTTTTCTCTTGCCTGGCGGAAACGGCGTGTATACATGCAGCTTGTCTTACAGACGGCAGTTACCCTCGCGGCGTTCGTTCTGCTATTTCTGGCGCCGGGAAATGAAATCCGAGTAGTCTCCGAGATTGCGAACTGGATGCCCCAGTATGCGGCGCTCTCGCCGGGAGAGCATCTGTTTCTTACGGTACAATGGCTTTTATCCTCCTTTGCCAATGAAAACCGTTTGTTTTTATGCGGAATATGGCTGACGGGAATCCTGCATATCAGGCAACAGAGTGCAGGAAAAAAATCGGACGCGGCCTGGGCAGTGTCGGCGGCAGTCTTTTTTGTGTCCGCCCTTCTGCCGTTTTTTGGGGTACGGACGCTTGGTGATCTTGGGATGAATATTACGGATATTACCGTCCGCATTGAGGAGGTGCCGCAGGCCCTGGCTATGACTGGAGTGCAGTGGTTTGCGCTGTTCTGGTGGGCGGCTGCGCTGCTGTTTACTTTGTTCTTTCTGCTGCGGGTATCAAAGGCAAATCGGGTGCTCCTGTTTGCGTATCTTGGGAGCATTGCAAGCGAGGCGATTATGTATTTTTCCCCGACCATGTACGCGTCGGGAGCAAGGGTTTACTATCTGACGGACTGGATGTGCCTGTTTATCATGCTCTGTCTCGGTCTTACCGTGAGAGAAAGGAAATGGAGGAATGCTTATGTCGTCGTGCTGGGAGTGCTTGGCGTGTGGAATTTTGTATATCAGCTTCCCGTTTTTCTGGAAGTGCTGCGCTGAAAACATATTTTTTTGAAACTTTAGTCACAAATCGAACACAATTTCCCGGTAAACTCTAAACTGAAAAAAGGGAAAAGAAATCCCATACAGGAAAGGAGAAAATGTTATGGATAACAACTATAATAACAATCATGGAACATCGGATTCCTTCTATTCATACAACAACGGAGCAAACAACAATCAAACGGCAGAGGGAACTTCCGGTTCTTACGGAGCTTCTTATCAGAGCAGAGAGCCTTATCAGAATACCGGGTATCAGCAGAATCACTCATATCAGAGCGGCGGGTACGGAAACGGAAGCTGGCAGGGCGGCACATATCAGAGCGGTATGTATCAGGATCCGCAGCCTTCGGGCAAAAAGCAGAAAAAGAAAAGAGAGAGAAAGCCGGGAGGCTTCGGCGTAAAGCTTGCAAAGTGCGCGGCATTGGCCCTGGTGTTTGGACTGGTTGCGGGAACAGCGTTTGAGGGCGTTCGTTTCGCCTCCGGCAGACTGCTTGTCTCCGATGAGGCATCGGCCGGGAGTGAGGATGTGCTCCAGAAAAATACGGACGATACGAACGACAGCGTGCAGTCTACATTGACATCGTCAAATTATGTGGCAACCGATGTCTCTGACATCGTGGAGCAGGCAATGCCTTCCATCGTGGCAATCACGAATATCAGCCAGACCGAGTATCAGAGCTTCTGGGGTGGAATGCCGCAGACTTATGAGAGCACGAGCTGCGGTTCGGGAATCATTGTAAGCCAGGATGACAATTACCTGTACATCGCGACCAACAATCATGTTGTGGAGGGTGCGAGCAGCCTCACCGTCACGTTCGATGACGGATCTTCGGTCGGCGCGGAGATTAAGGGAACCTACCCGTCTACCGATTTGGCGGTTCTGCGCGTGGATTTAAACAACATTGAGGCAGATACAATGAGCAGCATTAAGATGGCGACGCTTGGGGATTCCGACAGCCTGAAGGTGGGAAATTCCTGCATCGCAATCGGTAACGCACTCGGCTACGGCCAGTCTGTGACCGTCGGTTATAGCAGCGCTTTAAACCGAGAGGTATCGGTAACGGATTCTTCCAGCAGCACAAGCTATACCGCAGAATTGATTCAGACGGACGCGGCGATTAATCCGGGCAACAGCGGCGGCGCACTGCTGAATACCAGGGGAGAAGTTATCGGAATCAATTCCGTGAAATATTCTGATACTTCCGTGGAGGGAATCGGCTATGCGATTCCGATTAACACGGCAGCGCCGATTATCAATGATTTGATTACGAAGGAGAAGGTAGACGAGTCCAACAGCGCTTATCTTGGCATTGCCGGTATGGATGTGGAAAGTGACCTGGCTGAGACCTACGACATGCCCGCCGGTGTTTATGTATTGCAGGTGACAAGCGGTTCCGCGGCGGAGCAGGCAGGCATTCAGCAGGGCGACATCATCACTGAATTTGACGGAAAGGCCGTCACCTCTATGGAGGAGCTTTCCAATACGCTTGAGTATTATGAAGCGGGAAGCGTCGTTGACGTAAAGCTTCAGAGACTTTCGAATGGAGCGTATGCGGAGCAGACCATTTCCGTGACGCTCGGCAGAAAAATAGACAGGTAATCCTGTTGCCATAAAAAAGCGCCGCCAGGCGGTGCACATAAAAAAACCGGTTTGCGGCATGCCGCAGACCGGTTTTTTATGTCCTTTTATTTTTCCATTTTCCAGACGGCCGCCGAATAAGCGGGAAGAACGCTGCCGCCGCCGAAGTCATGGGGCGTATCCGAAAGCAGTTCCTGCGCCATGCCGCAGCCGGCGTCAAAATGAGCCTCGAAATCCTCGCTGTCCGCGTTGATGGCGATGTAGAAGCGCTCCGTTTCGCTCTTGCGCTCAAAAATGCATTGCTTATTGGTTAAAAGCACCGAGCGGAAGGAACCGTAGTTTAAAGCATCGGAGGATTTTTTGATTTCCGCAAGACGGCTGATGACATCGGTCAGGCTGTTCCACTCCGGCGCGTCAAAGCAGGCGCGCAGGGCGGGGTCTCCCTCCTCCTTTTTTGCCTTTGCGCCCCATTCGCTGCCGTAATAAACACAGGGAATACCCGGCATGCAAAACATCAGGGCGTAAATCAGCGGAAGATGCTTTTCGTTTGTCAAAAGGCTCGCGATTCTGGATACATCGTGGTTGTCGACAAAGGAAAGCAGATGCTTGCCGCGGTAGAGCGTCCAGTTTTCCTCCCCGAACTGACGGAGCAGGGAATGTATGATTTCGAACATGTTCATACTGTTGAAGCTGGAGTGCAGCCCCTTGTAGCACTCGTAATTCGTCACGGAGTGAAGCATGGCGTCATTCATCCACTGGTTGTAATCGCCGTGCAGCGTTTCGCCCACCAGGAAAAAGTCGGGCTTTAAGCTGTCACAGTAGCTGCGCAGGCGGCGGAGAAAATCATGGTCGAGGCAGTAGGCCACATCCAGCCTCAGCCCGTCGATGTCAAATTCTTCGATCCAGCCCTTGATGCAGGAGAAAATGTGTCCGATTACCTCTTCATTTTTCAAATTCAATTTCACGAGGTCGTAATTGCCCTCCCAGCCTTCATACCAAAGACCGTCGTTATAGTTGGAATTGCCGTCGAAATTCAGATGGAACCAGTCCTTGTAGGCGGAATCCCAGCGGTTTTTTAAGACATCCTGAAATGCCCAAAAGCCCCGGCCTACATGGTTGAAAACGCCGTCCAATACGACCTTGATGCCTTCTTTGTGAAGCTTTTTGCAGACGTCGGCAAAATCCTCATTGGAGCCGAGCCTGGTGTCGATTTTTGTATAATCTCTCGTGTTGTAGCCGTGGGTGTCCGATGCAACGACCGGGGAAGAGTAAATGGCGTTGGCTCTCAGCTTTTTCGTAGGGGGAATCCAGTCTTTGA
>CALWBG010000137.1 GCA_944375975.1 uncultured Roseburia sp. | reverse complement strand
GAGAGTGTGCTGCCCTTACCTACCGTGGCGCTCGTTCTGGAAAGCTTCACTCCGGTTACTTCCGTTGCCGGTGTTTCTGTGGACGGCGTCTCCGACTCTACTGCATTCACCGTTACGTTACATTTCGCTGTCTTTTCTCCTGCTTTTGCTGTAATAACTGCCGTTCCCGCTGCGACAGCCTTGACGGTCCCGTTCGTCACCGTCGCCACACCGGTATCCGAAGAAGTCCAGGTAACAGCCTTATCCGTGGCATCCTCCGGTGTTACCGTCACCGTCAATGTCTCTGTCTGCCCGATTTCCAGACTGAAAGCGGTTTGCGATAAGGTGATTCCCGTCACCGGAATTTCGCTCGGCTGTTCCTCGATTTTTTCCCATTTTGCCCAAAACTCAACATCCTCGGTTGTCCCAGCCTCAATAACCGTCACCTGCGTCGTAAAACTGCTGTCCGAATACCAGCCCTGGAAGATGTAGCCCGGACGGGTCGGATTTTTCAGCACTACACGCTCCGTCTCATCAAAGGCAGTCGGATTCTCCGCATGGTTGACGCCTCCATCGTCCAAATGGTAGGTAATGTTATGTTTTCCAATCTCCTCTGACTGATATAAAAATACATCGTCAATACTTCCCCATGCACCCCCATCTCCTTTTATGGTAATGAGCACGTTCAACGTATCTCCGACAGCCGCCGTAACACCCTCCGTTATCGGCTGCTGCCATACCAGCCAGCCCGACAGGGAAGCTTCCGCGGTTTTTGACTCCCCGCTGGCCGCATTGGTAAGCCGAATCGAGACTGACTCGGAAGCTCCCATATCGCCGCCCTGAATATACATATACGCGTTGTAGATTCCCGCCTCCTGA
The DNA here is from genome assembly GCA_944375975.1 of uncultured Roseburia sp. Classification (GTDB taxonomy): domain Bacteria; phylum Bacillota; class Clostridia; order Lachnospirales; family Lachnospiraceae; genus Roseburia. Next base: position 6,793 of record CALWBG010000137.1, on the reverse strand, counting down.
ACGGTCACGGACTGCTCCAACGTGAAGTCAACCGCACTGCCTGAGTAAAAATGCAGTGCCTGGCTTCCACGTTTCGGATCTTCGGTCAGTTTACCGTCCACACCGTTTCCGTTTATCGTCCATGCATCAGAGCCGCTCTCGAAATCTCCCTGTGTAAGAATATTTTCCGGCAGCACGACTACCGGACATCTCGCCGTCAGTGTTGATGTTTGTTGATGGTCATCGGTATAGCTGACCGTTCCGCTGACGGAATAGGTTCCGTAGGTGGTGATTGCGGCGATGTCTTCCTCACTCCATGTTACCGGAAGCTCTGAGGTTGATCCGTCATTGTAGGAAACCGTAATCACTGTCGGCAAAGCCGCTTTGATTTCACTTACGGAAGCCACCTCGATACCGTCCGGATTCACAACGGAATCCAGCTTTTTAGCCGCAGTTGCACCCGTATGCACATACTTAAACACATTTAAGGATGCCAGCGGTTTTCCCGTAAAATCAAATAACGCCTGATTGTCTACCGCGGAACCACCGTACCAGATTCCTGCGTCATCCGGGTCATATTCTTTTGAATAACTGGATGCCCAGCCGGAACCGTAAGCCTCCCATTTTTCTTTGTTGGAAGCAAGCACCTCCGCTGCATTATCCGCACTGCTGTCATAAATCTGTACCGGAAGCCATGCCGGTTCCCAATACATCACGCCAATTCCGGCTTCTCCGACATTCGCAATTGCCTGAATAACGCTTTGGATTTCATTTGCCTGTCCCTGCACAGAAAATGTATAGCTCTGGCCAGTATCATTACTTCCGACACGTACCGTATTGTCATGGCCGTCCCCGTCCTCCAGCGTATACGCCCAGGAGGTTTCCGCCACCATCACCTTTTTATTATAGGTAGTTGCAACATTTTTTAAAACACTGGTCAGGTTTTCGAGCGTCCCATGCCAGTATGGGTAATAAGATGATGCAAATACGTCATAGTCTACATTATATTTATTTAAATTGGCTGCATAGTTTGCATAGGTACCGCTTTTTTCCGGGTTTGCAAAATGAACCGCGACCATAATGTCCGTACCTTTGTCCGCTTCAACCGCCCGCACACCGGCACTTCCGGCATTGAAGATTTTGCACATATTTTCCCAGGTGCTCTCCCCGCAGACCCCGTTATTTGTCTCGTTTCCTACCTGAACCATGCCGACGTCGACCCCGGCTTCAATCAGCTCCGTCAGGCTGTTCTTTGTAAACTCTGTGACCTTCGTAACCTTTTCGTCAACACTGAGCTCTTCCCATGCCTTCGGCGCCGACTGCTTTGCCGGGTCCGCCCAGAAATCGGAATAATGGAAATCTATGAGAACTTTCATTCCCGCGTCGGTCGCCCATTTTCCGATGGTCTTTGCTTTTTCAAGGTCACTGTTGCCGCCGCCGTAGCCGTTTCTGTCTGCATCATACGGATCGTTCCATACACGGATTCGCACATAATTGACGCCCGCCTCCTTTAACTGGTCAAAAAACTGCTGGTCGTCAATTTCATTTCCGTTCCAGTCCCGAAAGACAACGCCGCTTTGCCTTAGACTGACATAGGAGGACACATCCACACCCTTGATGAAATCGGAGCGCAATCCCTCGACCTTTGTAACAAAAATATCCGCGTCGGTCACAACACTCGCGTCCATCAGATTATTTTTTGCCGTCTGCAACGCGTTGTATGCCGCCGCGATTTCCTCTGTCGTCTTGTTCTCGGCATCATTATATACCGCCTGAGCTTCCGTCAGCTCCGCCTGTAACGCAGACCAGCTTTCCTGTGTATAATTTTCCTCCGTTAAGCCGGCGCATTCAGTAATTAAGACATTTAATGCCGCAACCTTTTCGGCCTTGTCTTCCTCCTCGGATACATTTTTTGTAAGCGTGAAGTTGTCAACATCCATCCAATAGCCGGCTCCAAGCGTACCTGTGAGTGCCACCGTCACGCTTCCGCTCTCCTCTACGGTGATATCTTCAATCATAAAGGTATCCCAGTTATCCCATGCCGTTGTGCTGACTGTCATGCTTTGTCCGCCGGCAGAAAAAGTGATTTCCGCTACGGCCTCACTTGCCGGTGCTCCATCCATATCCACCGTGGCAGTATAAGTGCCCGCTGTAAGCCCCGTCACCTCCTGCGACATTGAAAATACAGTGTCCGCATTTGGAGTCCAGATATTGCAGAAATAAGTAATATTGTTTTTCATACCTGAATCTTTTTTTGTATTTGTCGTAGCACTTACGTCACTCAGTGTGATGGTCCACCCATCGGTGTTACCCGCCTCAAAGTCGCCGTTTGTCAACAGGTTTGTGCCTGCCGCCGAAACCGTCATTCCTGCCCAGGAAAAATCCTGAGATGTCACTGCCACCAGCGTTGCCAGTACCAGCGAAACTGCTTTTTTCCATAATTTCCCTTTCATGGCTTCTCCCTCTTTTCTTTTTTCCAAAACCATTTGTTCCCCAACAATAGGTGCGCAATTTGCGCAACCGTTTGCTCTATACCTTCATTATACTCACATGCCATTTTTCGTGCAATCGACGATTTTTACATACTTTTTTTCTTTTTTTTGTGTAATATGTTCAATCATTTTTGTATTCAAATTTATGTTACTGTCATATGCGCAATTTTTAATTGTTTTTGCGCTTTTTTGTTGCACTATATGACAAATTGTAAAAAAGAGCGTTGCCAGGCGGCAGCGCTTTTAACATTTTAGTAAAAATCTATCAACTTTTGCTCATCTTATTCCGATATATGTAGTTGAACGGAATATTCATACACCATGCAAGTCGAGACATTTATCAATGGATAAGGAGGTTTTTCTATGAAACGTAAATTATCTTTATTACTGGTGGCAACTTTACTGTGTACACTCTTTGCAATGCCTGTATCGGCAAGGGAAGTTTCGAATCCTGCCCGGCAGGAAACAGCAGTTGCCGCAACAGCAGGAACAAATTATTTTTCTAGGACAACAACAAAATTAAATTCTTTAAACGGCTTAACTGCATCTTCAACACTTTCTTCCGGAAGTTGTTCCGGAAACAGCAGAAGCATTACATCGGTCACCGTAAATTGCCGCGTCAGCAGCGGAAGTTCCCGTTTTACTTTGACGGTAGAATCTCCGTCCGGGACTATAGCGGAGAAATTATGCGGAACATCAAGCGGGACATATACTTTTACGGAATTCAATAATCAGGATCCAAATGGTAAATGGACTGTATCAGTTTCATCACAAGGCACTGTGTCTACTGTAACAGGAACACTTAAGGTAAATTATTCTTATTCCTATTAACCGCTTTTTCATGTAACAATAAACTGAATTCCATTTTACGGCAGGGAGGTAAAATGATGTCATTAAATGTAAGTTTCCATACGAACGGCACAAGTACATACGGAAATAGCGGTGGCAGCAAAATTAACACGAACAGCGCGCAATATAAAGCGGTTAAGGAAAAAGGCTGGTTATCCGGAGTGATTGAAAATGAAATGGCGATGTCAGCGGAGGAGCGGCTGATTTACGAGATATTTGGCGGACGCGATACGATTATCAAAAATTTAATGCGCAGATTTGACGCGGATGGCAATTTGCTGAATTCACATGGCGTTGCCGGAATGGACGTGACGGGCAAGGGAACATCGTGGCAGCAGCTTACGACGGTGTCGGAAGAGTATCGCCAAAAAATGTTTGATTTGGTAAAGAAGGAATTTATCCGGGAAAACGGAGTTGCAAACGGAGATACCACCAACCGCTCCTCGGTTTTTACGGAATATCAATTGAGCCTGGATATCGATGACCGCTTAAAAGGCACCTGGTCTTTGGAACAATATGAAAAACAATATTGGAACGCTTTTTACCAGGCGGCAAAAGCGGATAATCCATCCTGGAAGCCAGGACAGTCATTTGATGCAAGCATATTTGACAGTATCACAAGGGAATCTGTCGAAAGCACATTGGTTCGTTCCGGCAACACACTGGTCAGAAAAACCATAGATTACAGCATTTAGTATCAGATACAGAACAGAACTCTTAAAAGAAGCCATTAAGGTATCCTGTTCCTCAAAAAACGGGCGTGCCACACAAGGGAATAAACTCCCATGTGTGACACGCCCGTTTCACGGTCAATATTCAAATCAGATACCATTCCATACCGGACTTATTCACATACGTACGGCATTAACGCAACGTGGCGTGCTCTCTTGATTGCCACGGTGAGCGCTCTCTGATGCTTTGCACAGTTTCCTGTAATGCGGCGCGGAAGGATTTTTCCTCTCTCAGAGATGTATCTTTTTAATTTGTTCGTGTCTTTATAATCAATCACATTGTCTTTGCCACAGAAAACACAAACTTTTTTTCTTCTATGCATCGGGCGTCTCTTCATCGGAGCGCCTTCTTTGTCTGCTGCCTTATTGAAAGCCATGATAATTACCTCCTGTTGGTTTAGTTAAATGGTAACTCTTCATCAATTCCGTCCGGAATGTTCATAAAACCATCCCCGGCCGCACTGCTCGGCGACGGTCTGTCCGCCGGTGCGTAGCCGCCGTTATCGCTGCTCGCGTTCTTGCTCTCCGCAAATTCCTGCTCCTCCACAACGACATCGGTTGTATATACCTTCTGTCCGTCGCGGTTGGTATAGCTTCCGGTCTGGATGCGTCCGGTGATTGCCACCTTGGTTCCCTTGCGGAAATACTTCTCTGCAAACTCCCCTGCACGTCCGAATGCCACACAGGGAATAAAATCTGCGGTCTGCTGGTCGCCGTCCCTCCGGAATCTGCGGTCTACTGCAAGCGTATATCTCGCAATCGCAGTTGCCTGCTCACCCTGGGAGTAGCGTACCTCCGGGTCTCTGGTCAGTCTTCCCATAAGAATTACTTTATTCATGCGGTTTCCCTCTATTTCTCGTCTTTTCTGACGCATAAGAAACGAAGAACATTGTCCATGATGCGCACATCACGCTCTACCTCTGCCGGAACAGTCGGCTCCGCGTCAAACTGGATGAAGTAGTAGTAAGCTTCGGTCATCTTCTGGATTTCGTACGCCAGTCTCTTTTTCCCGGTCTCTTCTACTTCCGTCACAGTACCGCCTGCACGTGTGATGTACTCTTTCGCCTTCTCCACGGTAGCGGTTCTCGCATCGTCCTCGATCTTTGCACTTACGACGAGTGCTAATTCATACTTGTTCATGCGAATTTCCTCCTTTTGGTCTCTGGCCCGCCCGATTCGGGTGAGCAAGGAATTTAATATATCACGAGGTGTTATTTTATCATAGCTTTGTACATATTTCAAGCTTTTTTTGTAAATTCTGTTTGTTTTTGATACGCTCTATCTATATTGTGGTAAAATTATAATATGAAAAGAAGAAGGAGGAAGAACCTGTGCAGTATACCAGTCATTACGAATCCCCTATCGGCAACATTCTTTTGGCCGCGGATGAGATTGGCTTAACCGGATTATGGTTTGAGGGACAGAAATATTTTGCTCTCTATCTCGACAAGGAGCATACGGAAAAAGAAATCCTTACGATTCCATACGGACAGACTACGACTTACGGGCAAATCGCAAAACAGATAGCCGAAAAAAAGAGATGCACGCATATGTCTGCTCAGGCTGTCGGCGGCGCAGTCGGGCATAACGGAATTTCGATTATCGTTCCATGTCACCGAGTGGTCGGCGCAAACGGCAGCCTGACAGGATATGCGGGCGGTATTGATAAGAAAGTAAAGCTGCTGACTTTAGAAAAGGCAGCTATACTTTTTCACGGTTCAGCTACGGATTAGATTCATATTTAACTTTCCTTTTTCCGCAGCTCTTTCGTGTTTTTCTCGACCTGCTTTCTTGCAATCATAATCTGATGCCCGCAGCCCATGCATTTTAACCGGAAATCCGCTCCGACGCGCAGTATTTCCCATTCGCTGCTGCCGCAGGGGTGCTGCTTTTTCAGACGTACAATATCCCCTACTTCATATTTATCCATGACCGTCGCTCCTTTTCATGATTTTGTATGCCGTTTGCCGTTATACCTGTATCTGCCCGAACACTTCTCCAAGCCCGGCCTGTATCAGCAGGTCTGCCCTGCCATCCATCGGCGTCGTCGATTTGTTGATAAGTACCAGCTTATCGCCGCGATAATAGTCAATCAGCCCCGCAGCCGGATATACCGCAAGGGAGGTACCTCCCACAATCAGAACATCCGCCTGACTGATATAAAACACCGCGTCCTCGAGGGTCTGCCTGTTCAGTCCCTCCTCATAAAGGACAACATCCGGTTTTATTATGCCGCCGCAAGCATCACAAAGCGGAATTCCGCTACCGGAATTTAAAATATACTCCGCGTCAAAGCATTTCCCACATTTCTGACAGTAATTGCGGTGTACGCTGCCGTGCAGCTCAAGCACCCGGCGGCTGCCCGCTTTCTGGTGCAGTCCGTCAATATTTTGAGTGATAACTGCCCTGACCTTCCCCGCCGCCTCGAGCTCCGCAAGCTTTCGGTGCGTAACATTCGGCTCCGCGTCGAGACACAGCATCTTATCCCGGTAAAAGCGGTAAAACTCCTCCGTCCTTTTCACATAAAACGTATGGCTTAAAATCGTCTCCGGCGGATAGTCGTATTTCTGATTGTACAGTCCGTCCACGCTGCGGAAATCCGGTATGCCGCTTTCCGTCGATACTCCGGCTCCGCCAAAAAAGACAATGTTATCGGATTCCTGTACGAGTTTTAAAAATTCCTCTGTCTTTGTCATGATAATCTCCATTTCGGAGCGTTTTACGCGACGGGGCGACGCAAAT
>CALWBG010000136.1 GCA_944375975.1 uncultured Roseburia sp. | reverse complement strand
CAAGCCTTGGCTGCGCGATGATAAGGGCAGGTTATCTGTACTATGCTCTGGTTGGAAATGTAAAGATCTGCGTATACCGGGAGGGCACGCTGGTTCCTGTATCAACAGGGCATACAGTGGCGGTGCTGGCAGAGCAGAAATTCCAGGAAGGGAAGATTTCCAGACAGAGCGCGCTTGCCATGCTGGAGAACCATCGCCTGTATAACTATCTTGGCAGGGACGACTTTAAAGATATTGAGTTTTTTGATGCTCCGGTCAGTTTAAAGCCATTGGACATCGTTGTGCTTATGAGTGATGGAATATATGAACTGCTGGGCCAAAGAGAAGTCGAAGAGGTATTAAAGGGCGGGGGAAGCTGTCAGGAAAAAGCGCTTCAGATTATTGAAAAGGTCAATACAAATCCTGCCGATGAGCGTGATAATGCCAGCATTATTTTGATACAAATGGGGAATGGAGCTTTACAATGAGAAAACAAAATTCAGAGTTTTTGACTGCCTTTACTTCCGAAGCAACGGGTGATATAAAAAATACCGATTATTTTGGTTTTGTGGAGCTGGATGATTTTGCATGCTATGTGATTGCGGATGGCATTGACGACCAACTGGAGGCCATCAGTGCAAAACTGGCGGTGGATGCGGTGGTCACGGCGTTTTCGGAAGCTCCGTCCATGAGCAGGCGGATGCTGAAAAAATACCTGCTGGCGGCAAATAAGGCGCTGCTGGAGGCAAACAGCAAAACTACGCTGAAGGCATCTATCATAATAGTACTGACAAACTATGTGAAGTTGCGGTATGGGCAGGCAGGAAATATCAGACTGCGCTTATACCGCAACGGTTTTATCAGGGAACAGACTACAGATCAGTCCCTTACCATGGATCTTGTCAGACAGGAAAGGGTTCCGCAGGATAAGGTAGCCATCCATGAGGAGCGGAACAACCTTTATACATATCTGGGACAGGAAAAAGATTTTCACCCTTACATATCAAAAAAAATAAAGCTTACCAACGAGGATGCACTGGCCCTGTATACCAGAGATATCTGGGAAAATATTGATGAAGGCGAGATGAAGGATGTCTTCGCGGATGCCTCAGACAATCCGCAGGAACTTGTGGATACGGTTGAGGACCTGCTGATGTCAAGACAGCCGCGGAATCTTGGGAAGTATACCTTTGCGGCTATTTTTATCAACAAAATTTTTACGGATCCCAATAAGAAAAGAAAAATAAAACGAACTCTTGCGGTGCTGGCGGCAGTACTTACGGTCACGGTGGTTGCGGGCGTTCTCTTGTATGTCCGTTACCGACAGAGACAGGACAAGATTGCGGACATGGAACGGGGGTATACGGATACCATTGAGTACATACAAATGGATAACTACCTTCGGGCGCAGGAATGCTGCAAAGAAGCGCAGGATTTGGCGGATGACTTAAAGAACGTGAAAATGCAGAAGGAGCTTGGAAATTATCTGAAGCTGATAGAAGCGGTGCTTGCAGCGCAGGAGTCTCTGGATAACGGTGCGTATACAGAAGCGCAGGATGGCTTTGGCGAGGCGCTGATTCGCTCCCGGTATGTAGATAATATCGGAATGGACTATATTAACGACAGACTTTCCATGACGGCCGATTATATTTCCGTATATGACAGTATCTATCTGGGAGATACTCTTGCAATGAATCTCCAGTATGACAAGGCGGAGGAGAAATATCTGGAAGCAAAAGCTCTGGCGGCGAAGATTTATTTTGACGAGGGAAGGACAGCGGCTGTCGATGCGCTGGAGAAACTCTATTCTGACCAGAAGGACCAGAAGGAAGCGGAGGACGCAGCAATGCAGGAGCAGCTTTCCCAGGAAGAATCGGGAGCAAATTATCTGGCTCAGGGCGATACGGCGTACGCCCAGGGGGATTATGAGAGCGCTCAGGTTTTTTATCAATCGGCATTGCAGAAATACCAGGATTTGGAAGACGCGGCACAGCAGGCGGTCATTGAGGAGAAGCTTGCCGCTGTGGAAGCAAAGCAGGACAGCCGTTCCTCGCAGGAGGAAGAGGCAAATACCTATATGTCTCAGGCGGCGTCATGCGCGGATGCCGGTGATTATACCGGTGCAAGGAAATATTACCTTTTGGCAAAGGACATTTATGCAGGACTTTCGGCAGATGACAAGTTAAGTGAAATTGAGCGGAAAATGGAGGTTTTGGATATCAAGGAAGGTGAGCAGCAGGCGGCGGCAGCTGCGGCTGGCGCACAGTAAACGGGGGAATTTCATGAAAAATAGGAAATCACAAAAGCTGCGTATACTGCTGCTGTCGGTCTTTGCCTGTTTCTTGACAGGCTGCGCCGGGGAGAAGCAGGAGGCGAAGACGCAGGAAGAGTTGGCCGGGGTATTCCGGAGCTATAATAACTCCTTAGGCTGGGATGGGAGATTGGACGGAGTGCCGACGGAGGTATCAGGAGCCACCAGCTATGATGTCAGGGAGATGGCGCAGCAGATAGAGGGGTTCTGGGAATACTATGACACCTATCAAAAGGAGCTGGAGAGGCTTAAGGCTGTCATTGAGGACTGGGAGACGGATTTTGTCCCGGAGGGGGAATACATCGTGAAGCAAAAACAGCTTCAGAGTTTTAATTGGGAGACGGATTTGCCCCCGGAGAGGGAATATTGGATGCTCTCTGGCATTGCTCCCGATAGGTTTTATGTGTACTGTGACCCGGATTTGGAGCTGGGGGAAAGTAAGACATCTGATTCTGAGGGCACGGATTTGAAAAATGGGCTTAAGGAGATTAATAATCCGGATTTCCGGGATGATTACAATTATTTTACAGAAGCTTTTGTTGTATGGTATCTCTCAGAAGGAGATATTATATGCGTGAAAGGGAGTCCCAAGTTTGCACCGCTGGAGGATTTCCCTGTTTTGGGTCCTGCGGAGGACGGGAATTACTATGGATATGATTGCTGGTACACCGTGGGAGAGACGATTCCGGCGGGCAGATATTTTGTGCTTTCCCTCGATACGGAGCAGGGAAAACTGGACTATCTCTACGATATCTCCAACAGCGGTGCAGTGCTGTATGCAAAAAGCCGGTTTTCCTATGTGACGCTGACGGAAGGAGAGCTATTTCGTATGGATAAATGCGTGCTGATTCCCATAGAGCAGAAACCGTCCATATCCCCCATTCCGCATGAGGACATCAGTTATCTGAATGAGCCAACTACCTGGTGGGACGTACTGTCACTGTGGTTTGAGCATTATTTCCCGGAGAAAAAAAGCGGAGAAACCTATGATACGCCCGTATATGCCGAGGGAGAATATATCATAGGGGAGGATATTCCGCTTGGAACCTACCGCATACAAAATGAGGTGACATGGTCTGTCAGTGATATGGAGGAGACAGCGCTGCATTCTGATTTTGATGCGGGGTATGATCATAGCTGGACGGGGCTGCATATGTTTGGTATGTCAGAGACGGGGGAGGAGGAATGGAGCTTTGTTCGGACGGGCTACCAGGGGAGATACATGCAAATCCGGGAGCCGGATGGAAGCCTGGAATACCGGCAGATAGAGGATGGAAGTTTGCCGGAGGTTACGTTTGATGAGAAGGATGCAGGGAATGTGGTGCAGGTTGTGCGATGTCTTTTAATCCCGGAGGGATGAAACAGAAAGAAACGTTTCGGATTGGAGCAAAAGATGAATGAGTTTGATATGGAGAGCTACGTTGACAGGAGACTGCTGGAGATTGCAGATTTGAAAGAGCGTGTTCTTTACAAAGAAATTGTGGGAGATATTTTAAAAAAGGTATACGAGTATAATGAGCAGTCATACCGGGAATTGGAGCAGAAAATTTTAAGCGAAACAAGCCCCGGGCAGAGCGATTACGCAGTGTATCTTACATTGACGGATCTGGCGCACTATGATGAGACCGATCCTTTTATGTATGCGATGGTTCCTGAGGATACAAGAGAAAAAGTTTTTTCGTGTGAAGAGATACGGCAGGCGCTAAAGGAGCATATATCCCTGAAATTATATACTGTTTTTTTGCAGGCCGGCGCGTCTGCAATTTACAGGCTTGTCCATTCGGACCGGCTGTTTCATGGTGTGATCAAAACGCGGAATCGGGAGTATAAGGGAACCTTCTGTGTCAGGAAAAATGAAACCTATCTTGACATGGTGAAGGACCTTTACGATATTTTTACCGTGAATTGTCAGCCCTGGACGACTGTCTGTGAGGCATATCTGGCAAAAATGCTGGATGTCTGCCTGTGTGGTGCAGAGGAAATGGGCAAAGATGAAGAGATTCAGGAAATACAGGTTGACTTTGAGGAATATGGGGAGTTGGTGCGCTGTCAGATCATTCCGCTTTGGAATTTAAAAAAGATTTCCGAGAAGACCAGTACCTATCCGGATGCCGCCATCGACAAAATAAATTATGAACATCAGATTTTTTCCCATCGGCTGAGTGCGGAATGCGAGTATCTTGTGATGGATACGGATGTTGAGATTACTCAGATTCGCAGGGTGAATGGGGATTTAATCATTACCTGTCCGGATGACAGACCCAGGGAGTGGCAGCTTTATCAGGTCCATAAAGGTTACACCGGGAAGAAATATCCGTATCCTGTGCTATCAAACCGGTACAAGGAGAGCTTTTCCGGCAATCTGGCAGAAATATACCGCAGGAGTATAAAAACAAAGGCAGAGATGGCAAGACTGATTGAGTCGTTTCCATATAAAGATTACATACGGTTCCTGGATTTTGAGATTGTCCGGGAGGTACCAAAGGAGTGTGAGGCGTCCAACTATAATATGGACGGATTCATACAGGATGAGATACGCGCAGGAAATTTTCAGCAGGTGATGTTGCTGCACTTTGCGCCGGTGCAGCCGGGACATTATCTGAATGAGGACATCATGAGCTTTCTGGTCACACAGGTGCAGAAGATTTTTCCGGAATATCAGTGCGTAGGAAAACTCGTGTAGGAGGGAGCACATTTTGAATTTTTTATGGGATATTGCAATTCGGGCAATGCAGCAGGGAAAAAAGGAATCGGAACTGTTTTTTTGCCAGGCGAAAGATTACAGTCCTTTTTATGAGCAGTCCTTCCCCTGCCTGAACGAAAAAAAAGTGGAAAATAATGAGGTAGAGTTAAATCTTTTATTTCGGTTTGCGTATATTTTTCAATATATTTTGGCCCGGCAGGAAGAGGATATGCAGGATTTTCGAAAATATTTTGTGGATGCGGCACTGCATGTGATACTTCACACCGATTTGCGCCATGGACTTACGCGGAAAGAAATTTTTATCCGAAAGCTGCTGGAAGAACTGGAGAGCGGAATCTTTTGGGAAAAGGGAGCAGCGGAAATTCAGCTGATTGAACCGGAAAAACGAAGCAGGATTGCCGCGCTTGCTTATGGACAGATGCAGACAGGCTCATCCCTGATGACATTCCGGAAGGGTCTGTTAATTCTCTTTCCTGATGCAGTGCTTTATCAGATGCGGGCAGAGAGAAAAAAGCTGCTGCTTTATCTGGAATGCGATAAAAGCCAGGAAAACGAACGAAAGCTACAGTTTATCCAGGATATGTTCCTCCCTGTCAGCTATCAGCTGCGTGTGTTCTGGAAATATCATTTTGGCATTATCGGAGTGGATGCTGCCATGAAAACAGATGAGATTGCAATCTACTGAAAAACAAAGAGCGGAAAGGATGCAGGATGCAATGGATCGATATACTTATACACTCAATCGGGGGAATCAAAAGGAGGAAAAGCTTCATTACTATTCGGAAGAAGAACTGTCTTTGATGACCACCTACCAGTTGCGCGATATATGCTGGAGAGAGCAGATTATCAACGGTATTCAGGCGCCTCTTGACAAGGATGAGCTGATTCGGCAGATTATGCGGTTTCGGGGCAGGAAAAACCACCTTTTTATTACAGAGCAAAGTGAAGAAGGCCTGGCGCGCATCGAGCATCTGCTTAATACGGCGACACACCACTATCTGCCGCAGCCGGTCAAGGGCTGTGCAAAGATTGTGACCTATGAAGGGCTCTCAGTCTCATATTTTGACGGGTTTACCATTGGCTATCTCCCGGAGATAGCCAATACCAATGCGCTGCTTGTAAGCGGCAATAAAATTTGTGCGATTTTCCATCTAAGGCAGAGGAAGGGGCGAACAGACTGCCTGTTTTTGACAAAACCGGCGGAGCTTTTGTGCAGTGAGTCCTCCGTAAAAAGTTATAAGCTGTACTGCATGGACCGCTCCCAGTCGGAATGGCTGTACCGCCTTTACGAATCTGATTACGAAACGGTTCCGGAGCATCTGAATTTTTATGTAGCTCCGGTTATGGATTTCCAGGTGAGAAAGCTTCAGGAGATAAATATGCCGCTGGCGATTGATTTTGGAACCACCAATACAACAGCCGGGACTTATTTGGATTCCGGTTACCTGGAAAAGCTGGAAGGTGATCCGGTTCGGGACAGGCTTCTGGAAAATCAGGTCAATTATGTGACCTACCTGAAGGAAACCGAAGAAGAGGGAGAAGAAGAAACACCGGTTCTTCCGTCGGTGGTTGGCGTGACAGGGATTGAGGGAGACAGAGTACAGTACATATTTGGCCATCAGGCAAGCCGTCTGTTCCACATGAGTTATATTGACGAAGGTTTTTGCGTTTTTTATGATATTAAGCGTTGGATCAGTGACCCTGATAAGGAGGAAGAACTTGTAGACAAAAACGGGCACCGTTGCTTTGTGAAGCGCCGTGAAATTATCAGGGCTTTTTTGGAATACGTTATTTCATGTGCTACACAGCGATTTAAGTGCAGGTTTAAAAGCCTGCATATCTCCGCCCCTGTAAAGCAGAAAAAGCTTTTCATCCGCCTTTACAGAGATATATTGCCGGAGTATGAGATTGTAGAGGAAGACATGCTTGACGAGGGTGTAGCAGTGCTCTACAATTCGATCTCTGAATTGATTTCGGCGGGAAGATATAAAAATGGTCAGGAGTTAAAGGCGCTGATTATAGACTGCGGAGGCGGAACCACGGATTTGTCCTCCTGCCGGTTTTCCATCACCAATCAGCGTGTATCTTACTGGATAGATATTACGACAGCCTACGAAAACGGGGATACTGATTTTGGAGGGAACAATCTGACCTACCGTATTATGGAGCTTTTGAAGGTGGCGCTTGCCAGACAGCTGGATGACGCAGAAGGTCCTATGCCGGAGGAAATCATTGAGAAGTTTGGGGATGACATCTTCCGTCGGGTAGACGCAGAAGGGATAAACAGTGTTTATCGGCAGTTGGACGAGGCATATAAGAGTGTGGAACAGATTCTGCCAACACGTTTCCGGGATTATGAGCATCAGAGCAACAGCGAATATTATGCGGTAAAGAACAATTTTTATTACCTGTTTGGCCTGGCGGAGCAGATAAAGAAGCGGTTCTTCGGGCAGACCTTTCTCTATGAGCTGCAGGTGGGGACCAGCCCCGGGGAGGGCGGGCTTTTCCTGGACCGGTTTAAGCTCTCCCTTATGGAGGGCGGGGCCTTTGCCCATTTGAGCCGGGAGATCGCGTTTACCTTTTATCTCAATGAGGTGGAGGAGATTCTGCGGCCCGATGTCTACGGGCTGATGGATCGGTTTTTGGGACAGAAGTTTGCTTCCGGGGAGCTGACCGCCTACGGCATGATTAAGCTCACGGGCCAGTCC
>CALWBG010000135.1 GCA_944375975.1 uncultured Roseburia sp. | reverse complement strand
GTGGGAGAAGTGGTGCGGATTGTTGAGGAGGACGGGGTAAAAAGCGCGGAAGAATTGCAGCAGAGGGTGGAAAAATGGGGGTATCAGGCGGCGGTCATCGCCGGCGGAAAGGTGCTCTCCGGCGATGACGGCGGCCACATGAAGGATTTTGCGGAATTTTTTGCAGACGAAAATTACAGGAGCGGTCAGACGGATATTTTTTCCTTTCAAAAAGCCACCATTGTGGGCAAATATCTTGCGGCCGAGGATGCTTATCTTGTAGCGGCGTATTTCCCGCAGAAAGACTGGCTTTCCGCCTCCATGGGGCAGGCCTTTGAGATATTTCTCGCTGTGATTCTCATTGCCGGAACGGGAGCGATTGCGATACTGCTGTTTTTGGCGTCCTTTTTTACACGCAGAATGAGCCGGGTAATCATGGAACCGGTAGAGCGGCTCATCGCCGGGGCGGAACGGATAAAAAACGGCAATCTGGAAGAGGAAATTGTTTATCAGGGTGAGGCGGAATTTGAACATGTCTGTCAGACCTTTAACGCCATGCAGCATACCATACTTGAGGACAGGGAGCAGCGGGCGAAGAATGAAAGAGCGAGGACTGATATGGTGACGGGAATTTCCCATGACCTGCGCACACCCCTGACCTCCATACAGGGCTATATCAAAGGTGTTTTGGACGGAGTGGCGGATACGGAGGAAAAAAAGCGGATGTATCTGAGAACGGCCTATATATCGACGGAAGAAATGAATGTCCTGCTGCAAAAGCTGTTTGATTTTTCCCGTATGGAGAGCGGACAGATGCCCTTTCATATGGTGAAGGCGTCGCTTGCGGAGTATACGGCGGCATACGTGGCACAAAAGGAGGCAGTCACCGATTCCGCCGTACTTAAGCTGCATCTGTCCGTAAAAACAGAAGCGATGCCCGAAATTTCCATGAATGTGGAGCAGGTCAGGAGAATTTTTGACAATCTTTTGGAAAACAGCATAAAATATGCGATGGTAACACCGGTGGAGGTTGAAATATCCATAGAGGAGACGGCGGAACACATTCTGCTGGCCTGGAGGGATAACGGCAGGGGGGTGCCGGAGGAAAAGCTGGAGCGGATTTTTGAGCGCTTTTACCGGTGTGACGAGGCCAGAAAGGAAAAGGGCAG
Organism: uncultured Roseburia sp.; assembly: GCA_944375975.1. Classification (GTDB taxonomy): domain Bacteria; phylum Bacillota; class Clostridia; order Lachnospirales; family Lachnospiraceae; genus Roseburia. The sequence goes on along the minus strand of CALWBG010000135.1, from coordinate 6,557 downwards.
CGGCGTCGGACTTTATGTGGTAAAATATATCATGGAACGCCATCAAGGAGAGGTAAAGGCAGAAAATGACGGCGGGTTGAAGATAAGTCTGTATTTTCCGAAGGAGGCCAGGGAATGGAAAAGATATTAATTGTGGAGGATGACAGAAAGATTGCCCAGCTCGAGCGGGATTATCTGGAAAGCAACGGCTATGAAACGGTTCTGCTGGAGGACGGAGCGCGGGTTATTCCGGAGCTGCGAAAGAATCATTATGACCTTGTGCTTTTGGATATCATGCTTCCGGGGTGCAACGGTTATGATATCTGCCGTACGGTGCGGGATGAAATCGACATTCCGATTCTGATGGTGACGGCACGGACGGAGGCGGTGGATGTCATACGCGGTCTTGGACTTGGAGCTGACGATTATATCACAAAGCCCTTTGACCCGTCACAACTTGTGGCAAGGGTGCGTTCCCATCTGAAACGATATGCCCGCCTGACAGCGGGAAAAACCGAAGGGAAAATTACCGTTGGGGACGTGGTCATCGAGCCGAAGACATGGAAGGTCTGGAAAAAAGACGTCGAATTGAAATTGCCGAACCGGGAATTTGAGCTGCTGCGTTTTTTGGCGGTAAATGCCAATATCGTATTTTCCAAAGAAGAGTTGTTTGAAAAAATATGGGGCTTTGACTATGTATCCGACGCGGCAACCGTATCTGTGCATATTAACCGTCTGCGGGAAAAAATCGAGGATGACGCCAGAAATCCGAAAATCATCGAGACGGTATGGGGTGTGGGCTACCGGCTGAACGCGTAAATAAATCTGCGGCCTGGGGAAATCATAAGAGAAAGAAGGAATAGGATATGTGGATTCTTTATGCAGTGGGCTCGGCCTTTTTTGCGGGGCTAACGTCCATACTGGCAAAGTGCGGGATCAGAAAGACGGATTCCACGGTGGCGACAGCGGTACGGACGATTGTAATTCTGATTTTTTCATGGCTCATCGTCTGGATTGTCGGTTCGGCGGACCAGATTTCTTCCATCGGGGGAAAAACGCTGCTGTTTCTGATTCTTTCGGGGGCAGCCACAGGAGCGTCCTGGCTTTGTTATTTCCGCGCGTTGCAGCTCGGAGACATCAATAAGGTCGTTCCCATCGATAAATCAAGCACCGTCCTGACCATTATTTTAGCGCTGATATTCCTGCGGGAGGGAATCAGTTTTTTTAAAGGGCTGGCAGTGCTGGCAATCGCTGTCGGCATTTTTCTGATGATAGAAAAGAAAGATGTCAAGGATCAGAAAACGGCCAAAACGGGAAGCTGGCTGCTCTATGCCGCAGGTTCGGCTTTTTTTGCCAGCCTGACAGCCATTCTCGGAAAGGTCGGGATTTCGGGCGTAGAGTCCAATCTCGGCACGGCTGTCCGCACCGCCGTGGTGCTTGTCATGGCGTGGGGAATGGTGTTTGTGACCGGAAAACAGAAGGAAGTACGGAAAATTGAGCGAAAGGAGCTGCTTTTTATCTGCTGTTCGGGTATTGCCACGGGCGCATCCTGGCTCTGCTATTACCGCGCATTGCAGGAGGGCCCGGCCAGCGTGGTGGCCCCCATAGATAAACTGAGCGTTCTGGTGACAGTTGCCTTTTCATATTTTGTATTCGGAGAGAAGCTGAGCCGCAGGGCGTTTTCGGGGCTTGTGCTTTTGACGGCGGGAACCGTGGCGATGGCGATGCTTTGACGTGCGGGACGGCATTTTGGTCTGCGCAAATGCATAAAAACGCAATGGAAAGTTCAGAATAAGCTTGGGACAAGATTTTTGACCTGAAAAATAAAAACGGAGGTGGAATATGAGCCAGCTTTCAGAAAAAGAACTTTCCGCATTAAACGATCTGCTGACGGAGGAGGACCTTCTGATTAAAAAATTTCAGATGCTTGCGGAGCATACGGAGGATCAGGAAATCAGCGCGAAATTTACGGAGATTTCAAAGAAGCACCAGGGACATTTTAATTCCCTGTACGCACAGTTAAGTTAGCAGACCAAAACAGGAGGACAAGGATGACAGAGCAGATTTATACCGACAAAGAAATTCTGGCAGACGCGCTGACTGCCGAAAAAACAGCGACAAACAATTACAATACATTTGCGAACGAGTGTGTGCATGACAATGTGAGGGATGCGATTCTGCATTGTCTGGAGCAGGAGCATTGCATTCAGGAGGATGTATTTAACATGATGCACCAGAGAGGCTATTATCCGACCCCGGATGCGGATGCAAACAAGGTGGAAAATGCAAAGCAGAAATTTTCCCAATGCGTGAAAACCGTTTAGTCTGACTGGCGGAAGAAAAAGGAAAGTATTTTTAAAAATGCGTAAATCCGGATTTGGGTTTGCGCATTTTTTCTTTCTGTTTTGTGGGAAAGAAAGGAAAATGATTTTTGCATCTTGACAAAATCCAGATGGTTCGTGTAAACTAACAAAATGTAGTTAGAAATAACTAATAAAAGTAAGATAAAAGTAACTCCGCGCCGTCGGAGGCTATGGACGTCTTTACGGCAGGAACGAAATGAGGGAAACATGAAAAAAATAGGAAATGGAATCTGTATTGTATTAGGCTTTCTTTTTTTGGGGCTCGGCGCGCTGGGAGCGGTGCTCCCCGTATTGCCGGCGACACCGTTTTTACTGCTGGCGGCGGCGCTGTTTGCAAAGGGCTCGAAACGCTTTCACCGCTGGTTTACCGGCACGGGACTGTACCGCACCTACATAGAGCAGGCGGTCAAAAATAAGCGTATGACAAGAGAGGCAAAGCGGAAAATGCTCGTTGTGCTCACAATCGTATTTGCGGTGGCGTTTCTGGCCTGTCCTGTCTGGCCGGCAAAAATACTCATTGCAGTAGTGGCGGCGGGGCACCTTTACTATTTTGGCTTCCGTGTCCGCACCACGGATGGCAGTGCCCCGAAAGAAAAAGAGGAAAGAGAAATGCTGGGGGATGAGGAGCCGGCGGCGTGAAGAAAACGCGCGGCAGGGAGGTGCTTATGAGTACGGAAAGCAGAGATTCGGAGGTAATTCGAAAAAAGCGGGAGACGGAGAAACAGACGGTAAACTCCATGATTGCGGTGTATTGTCACGGGAAACACGGGACAAAGCGGGGCGCGCTGTGCCCCGAATGCCGTGCACTGGCGGAGTATGCTTCCCTTCGGACAGACCGATGTCCGTTCATGGAGACAAAGACCTTTTGCAGCGCCTGTAAGGTACATTGCTACTCCAGGGAAATGCAGGAGAAGATTAAGGCGGTGATGCGTTATGCCGGACCGAGAATGCTCTTTGTGCATCCGGTGCTCGCTGTACGGCACTTAAAGGTAACAATACAACAGAAGCGAATGGAGAAAATATGAGAGAAAAACTGTTTGTGGGAGCAAATGTGGTACTGTGTGTCCTGCTGTTTGGCGTAAAGCTGACGGGACCGCTCTGGCATGTGGCACTTGGCGTGATGCTGGTGATTATCAATGTCAGCCATATGTGTATCCAATTAAAAAAAATGAAATACCGCGACAAAAAAGTTCAGCTTGTGGACGGCGTGCTGATGGCGGCGCTTTTTGGGATGTTTGTCACGGGAATGCTGACGCACCCGTTAAACGGCATACTTGCGGTGAAAATTTTACATAAGTTTACTGCGCTGCTTTTTATTCTAAGCATGATGGCGCATGGCCTGCAGCACAGGAAAAAAACTGCGAAGCAGGGCCGTCGCGCGAGAACGGAAGGAGGCATAAATGTTTCATAAGCGTCTGATGAAGGAATTTCAGGAAAACCGAAAGCTGGTCGCCGGGATGGTCGCGGCGCAGTGGGTGTCTCTGTTATGCAATGTGGTTCTGATGCTGGTGACGGCAGCTTTTATGGAAAGGTTACTGTTGGACGGTTCTGTAGGGACGGCGGATGTCCGCCGCCTTTTTGCCGTCTTTGCGGGTGTGTTTGCGGTGCGGGCGGTAATGACCGCCGCGGGGAACAGGCTGTCCTTTGCAGCATCGTCCCATGTAAAGAAAAAGCTCCGGGAGCTGGTCTACGGAAAGCTCATGGAGCTTGGCAGCGATTACCGCAGGCGGGCGGCCACCTCCGAGGTGGTGCAGGTCAGTACGGAGGGCGTGGAGCAGCTTGAAATCTATTTTGCGAAATATGTGCCGCAGTTCTTTTACAGCCTTTTGGCTCCGCTGACGCTGTTTGTCATTGTCGGAAGCATGCATATGAAAACGGCGGCGGTCCTGCTGCTGTGCGTTCCCCTGATTCCCGTTTCTATCGTAGCGGTGCAGAAGTTTGCGAAAAGGCTTCTGGCAAAATACTGGGGCAGCTATACGCAGCTTGGAGATTCCTTCCTGGAAAATCTCCAGGGGCTTACGACCTTAAAAATTTATCAGGCGGATGAGCGCTATGCGAAAAAGATGGATGAGGAGGCGGAGAATTTCCGCAAGGTGACGATGCGCGTCCTGATTATGCAACTTAATTCCATCAGTGTCATGGACCTCGTGGCATACGGCGGGGCGGGGCTCGGCATGATTCTCGCCGTGCTAGGGCTTCGGGCGGGTGGCATCGGCATAGCGGAGTGCTTTTTTATCCTTATGATTTCCGCGGAATTTTTTCTGCCGCTGCGGCTGCTCGGTTCCTTTTTCCATATCGCCATGAATGGAAATGCGGCGGCGGATAAAATTTTTGCGCTGCTTGACGCACCGCTTCCGGCGCGCGGCAGGAGACAGGAAATTCCGGGAGAACGCATCGAATTTTCCGGGGTGTCTTTCTCTTATGAGCCGGGGAAGGAAGTGCTAAGGCAGGTTTCCTTTGCTACTGAGGAAAAGGGATTTACGGCGCTGGTGGGAGTGTCCGGCTGCGGCAAGAGCACAACCGCGTCCCTGATGCTGGGAGAATATGCGGGGGGTCCGGCGGACGAAGAAAATGGCGCGGACGGAACCTGTACGTACACCGGGGAAATCACCGTGGGCGGTGTGGATATCCGTGAAATCGCCCCGGAGGCGCTGCGCCGAAAAAGCACGCGGGTGCGCCACGACAGCTATCTGTTTGCCGGTACGGTGGCAGAGAACCTGCGGATGGGTAAGGAAAATGCTTCCGAATCTGAGATGGAGGCGGCCTTAAAGAAGGTGGATCTATATGATACCGTGATGGAAAAGGGCGGTCTTTCGATGAAGCTTGACGAGAAGGCGTCGAACCTTTCCGGCGGGCAGAGACAGCGTCTTGCCCTGGCGCGGGCAATCCTTAAGGACAGCGATATTTATATTTTTGACGAGGCGACCTCCAACATCGATGTGGAGAGCGAAAATAAAATCATGGAGGTCATCGGCTCCCTGGCAAAGGAGAAAACGGTTCTTCTGATTTCCCACCGCCTTGCCAATGTGGTGGAGGCAGACAACATCATTGTCCTGCGGGACGGAACCGTGACGGAGTACGGAGACCATAACGGCCTGATGGAGCAAAAGGGGTATTACCATGAACTTTTCTGTGCCCAGCAGGAACTTGAAAAGTATGCGAAGGAGGCGGGATGATGCAAAAGACAGTGAAAAAAACAGAAAAGCGCAGAAGCGGTTTTGCGGTAATGGCGGGACTTATCGGCATGATAAGGCCGTTGCTGCCTGTCATGACGCTGGCGATTCTCATGGGCTGCGTCGGAAATCTGATGGCTTCCTTTCTTACGATTCTGGGAGGGTACGGGCTTCTGGCTGCGGCGGGATTTTTTTCGGGCAGCTTAAAGACGGTCTTTGGCCTGATTATCGTCTTTGCGGTGCTGCGGGGCGTATTGCGTTATGCGGAGCAGGCCAGCAATCATTACATTGCGTTTAAACTTTTAGCGCAAATCCGCCATAAGGTATTCGCGGCGCTGCGCCGCCTCTGCCCGGCGAAGCTTGACGGAAGCGAAAAGGGAAATCTCATTTCCGTAATTACAAGCGATATCGAGCTGCTGGAGGTGTTTTACGCGCATACCATTTCACCGATTGCGATTGCGGTGCTCACCTCCGGTTTTATGGTATGGTTTATCGGCAGACTTCACCCGGCGCTCGGTGTGCTCGCGGCAGTGTGCTACCTTCTTGTGGGGGCCGTGATTCCGATTTGGAACGGAAAGCGCGGCGGTGACAGCGGACAGCGCTACCGGGACAGCTTCGGGGCGTTAAATACGGTGGTGCTCGATAATCTCTACGGCTTGGATGAAATTCTTCAGTATGGCCAGCAGGAGCAGCGCCTTTCTGAGATGCGGGAACGTACCAGGGCGCTTGAGGAAGAAAACCGCACGCTCAAAAATGGGGAGACGGCGCAGCGCGTGGTAACGGACGGCGTGATTCTTTTTGCGGGCGTGCTGATGGCTGCGGCCGCCGCCAGCCTTGCCGGGCGCGGGCTGCTGCTGCCGGGGGAGGCTGTTATCGCGGTGATCGCGATAATGAGTTCGTTCGGTCCGGCTGCGGCGCTTTCCGCCTTATCCAATAATCTGCACCACACACTTGCAAGCGGAAACCGCGTGCTATCCATATTGGAGGAGGAACCGCTGGTGGAGGATGTCACGGACGGCGCGGAGCAGTTCGGGGGAGACAT
>CALWBG010000134.1 GCA_944375975.1 uncultured Roseburia sp. | reverse complement strand
CATGACCGAGAGGAGGAGACGACGGAGTTCACACTGGATGAGATACCGGCAAAGAAGGGCCGATATTTTGAGTACGGACATATGGACTGCGGGGACGCCGTGGCGGTCGTCTGTCCGGGCAAGGAGGACTGAAAATGAATAAAACAAAAAGAAAACGACTGCCCTACTATTTTATGCTGCCGTCGCTGGCGCTTTTGCTTGGAGTCTATCTGATTCCGTTTGTTTACAGTATTTTTATCAGCCTGACAGACTGGAGCGGCATCGGCATGGATATGAATTTTGTGGGGCTTGGCAACTATATCGCTTTATTCCGGGAGAATCATTTCCTGGAGGTGCTGCGGAACAATATTATTTATCTGATTGAACTGGTAGGAGTCCAGTTTGTGGTGTCACTGGTTCTGGCGGCAGTGTTAAATGCCTCGTTCCGCGGGAGAAATCTGTTCCGGGCGGTGTATTTTATGCCAACGGTGATCTGCACGATAGCCATCGGTTTTATCTGGAATATTATGTTTGACCCGATCAACGGACCGATTAAGACCATTTTGGAAAGCCTTGGCTTAACGGAGCTTTCCAAAATTATGTGGCTTGGAAATACCACGACGGCAATCCATGCGGTTTCCTTTGTGAGCGTATGGCAGTGGACCGGGTGGAGCATGGTGATTTATCTTGCGGGGATGCAGTCCATCGACAAGTCGCTGTATGAGGCTGCGGAAATTGACGGCGCAAACGCACTGCAAAAGTTTTTTCGGATTACATTGCCGTTGCTGGCGCCCTCCATCACGATTAACCTGGTCAACTCCACGATTGGGGCGTTAAAGATTTTCGATTTGCCGTTTATCATGACAAGCGGAGGTCCCGGTCATGCGACGGAGTCTCTTGCAATGATGATGTATACATATTCCTTCGGTTTGGATAAGATGGGCTACGGAACTGCGATCTCTATTCTGCTGGTTGTGGTAATCCTGATTATTTCCGGCATCCAGACTGTAGTTTTGCGAAAGAAGGAGGATGAGGTCCTGTGAAAGACAAAAGAAAAATGATATATTTTTTGCGCTATGTAATATTGATTATCGGAAGTATTGTCATTCTTTATCCGTTTTCTATTTTGTTTATTACTGCCTTCAAGACGCAGAAGGAGTATCTGATGAGCGCGGTCAGCCTTCCGGAGCATTGGAGTCTGTCAAATTTTAAAGAGGTCTTTGAAAGCACGAATATCTTTCTTTCATTTTTTAATAGCGTGATTATTATGGTGGCGGCTCTGGTGATTCAGATTTTCTGCGGTGCGCTTACAGCTTACGCCCTGACGAAAATGAAGTTTAAAAAGGCCGGAAAATATACGATTCTGTTTCTTTTGCCGATGATTATTCCGATTCAGAGCCTGGTGATTCCGCTCTATCTGATCTATACGAAAATAGGGCTTTTGGATACGCGGACGGGACTGGTCATTATTTATGCGGCGACAGGGCTTCCGCTTGTGATTTTTATGCTGACCAGCTTTATGAAGACGATACCGATTCAGATTTCGGAGTCGGCAAAGGTAGAGGGGGCGGGAGAGTTTATCATATTTTCCCGTCTGGTGCTTCCACTGTTAAAGCCCGTAGTGGCTACGATTACGGTAATCAGCGGACTTAGCATCTGGAATGATTTCTTTATGCCGATGATTATGATTTCAGACCCGGACAAAAAAACGCTGCCCTTAAAAATTTACGATTTCATGGGACAGTATACCAGCAACTGGCCGCTCATCTGCGTGTGCATTCTGCTCGTGATTATTCCGATTTTGGTGCTGTACTGCTTTATGCAGAGATATATTATTGACGGAGTTGTCGCAGGCTCTGTCAAGGGATGAAAAAACGTCCGGAAAGCCAAACACCGACTTAACGGCGGGCAGACAGGTCGCAGCATAAAAAGGGGTTGTGAAAAAAGAAATTCACGTTTTTTCACAACCCCTGATTATTGAATTATCTTACCTCCTGTTTTTCTTTTACAAGCTCTATCGCCTCTTTTCCCGTTACATGGTCGATTGTCATTTCCAACATACAGAGAGGTTTCCATTCTCGCCGTATCGCATTCTCGCGGTTATCATTTGTATCTTCCGGCGCATATTTAATTGCTAATTTTTCTATTGCGATTCTTTTTTCGCTTTCATCTTCGATTACCCTTATCCGTCCAAAGGCAATTACACTTCTAAAATAAGTCGTGTATTCCTCCGGCACAATGAAATCTTTATCAATTACGCACAATGACGCTTTTGCAGTCCTCCGGATAGCGTCTATCTTATGACCGCTTTTCGCGCTGTGAAAATAGATTTTCCCGTCGTCATATACATAACTGATTGGAACAGCATACGGATAATCATTGTCGCCCAAGAGGGCAAGCACACCGGATGTTCCCGTGTACAGAATGTCCACAATTTCTTGTTGTGATAGTGCCTGCTTTTTTCTTCTCATTTCTCGAAATATCATATAGTAGACCTCCATAGAAAAATAAACGCTTATTTTTACTCCTTCCATGGCCTAATGGAGCAAAAATAAGCGTTTCCCGGCAGAAACATAATTCGTGGGTAAAGTACCACAAATAGAGAGTTAAGTCAATATCTTTTTCTGTTTTTAGCAAGAGAGGTAAAAAGTTGTTCAAATCTTTGGCAAAATCATAAAGTGCGGCTAATCTCGGGCGGGGCGCCTGGCCGAGAGTCTGGTTTCCATTGCCGCTCATAAAAAGACTATGCTATAATAACTTCAATGGCAAATAGGGGAAGGAGAGGGTGCAATGATTGATTTTGTAATAAATATCATTGGGGATATAGCAGATTTTTTTATTGACTTATGGCTTAACAAAACGGTAAAGCGAAAGAAACAGAAATAACATCAATTCCCATTCACCTGTAAGTCGAGCTACACAATAGAAAAAATTTGAAAAGGCTTAAGAGCATACGGCGATAATACATGGAAAATATCCATTATATATTAGAAAAACTTATAAATTTAAGAAAATAAATTCATAATGCTAATAACAATGACTTTATTGTAAATCAAAAGCCAACATGATAAGATGAAATAGGAAAGCGAAGGCAGCACACATGAAGGAGGAAATCATGGAAAAATTGTCATTAAAGCAGGAGCTTTCGGGAAATTCCTATCCCGGAAGGGGAATCATCATCGGAAAATCGGCAGATGGAAAATATGCCGTGACCGCTTACTTTATTATGGGAAGAAGCGAAAACAGCAGGAACCGTGTATTTGTGGAGGACGGCAGCGGCATCCGCACGCAGGCGTTTGACCCGTCCAAGCTGACCGACCCAAGCCTGATTATCTATGCGCCTGTGCGTGTGCTCGGCAATAAAACCATTGTAACCAACGGGGATCAGACGGATACCATCTATGAGCTGATGGACAAGCAGCAGACCTTTGAGCAGGCGCTGCGCACCAGGGAATTTGAGCCGGACGCCCCCAATTATACCCCGCGTATTTCAGGTATTATGCATATTGAGAACGGCGGCTTTAACTATGCAATGTCTATTTTAAAGAGCAGCAACGGCGATCCCAAATCCTGCTGCCGCTACACCTTTGCCTATGAAAAACCGCTGGCAGGTGAGGCGCATTTTATTCATACCTACATGGGAGACGGCAATCCGCTTCCGAGCTTTGAGGGAGAGCCGAAGCTGGTAGGGCTTGACGGAGATATCGACAGCTTTACAAAGCTTGTATGGGAAAGCCTGAACGAAGAAAATAAGGTTTCCCTGTTCGTGCGCTATATCAACATCGCGGACGGAACCTGGGAGAGCAGAATCGTCAATAAAAACGCATAGAAAGGCAGAAAGGAAAATCATGAAAGAATTAGAATTAAAATATGGCTGTAACCCGAATCAAAAACCCTCCAGAATCTATATGGAGAATGGCGAATTGCCAATTAAAGTGCTTAATGGTAAGCCGGGATATATCAATTTTCTGGATGCCTTCAACGGATGGCAGTTGGTTTCCGAATTAAAAAAGGCGACGGGGCTTCCCGCGGCGGCTTCCTTTAAGCATGTTTCCCCGGCGGGTGCGGCGGTAGGGCTTCCCTTATCGGAGGTGGAGCGCAGGATTTACTGGGTAGACGACATGGATATGGAGTTTACGCCGCTGGCAAACGCCTATGCGAGGGCGAGGGGGGCGGACCGCATGTCCTCCTTTGGTGATTTTATTTCACTTTCCGATGTCTGTGATAAGGCGACGGCCCTGATTATCAAGCGTGAGGTTTCCGACGGCGTGATTGCTCCGGGCTATACGCCGGAGGCGCTGGAAATCTTAAAGGCGAAGAAAAAAGGAAATTATAACATCATCGAGATAGATGCCTCCTATGTGCCGGCTCCGATTGAGCGCAAGGAAGTGTTCGGCATTACGTTTGAGCAGGGAAGAAATGAATTGGTCATCGACGAGCATTTCTTTGATCATGTGGTGACGGAAAACAAGGAAATCCCGGAGGAGGCAAAGAGGGATCTTGCTGTTGCGATGATTACCTTAAAATACACGCAGTCCAACTCTGTGTGCTATGTCAAGGGCGGACAGGCAATCGGTATCGGCGCGGGACAGCAGTCCAGAATCCACTGCACCAGACTGGCGGGACAAAAGGCCGATAACTGGTGGCTTCGCCAGTGCCCGAAGGTGCTGGAGCTTCCGTTTTTGGAGCACATCGGCCGTGCCGACAGGGACAACGCGATTGATTTGTATATCGGAGAGGATTATATGGATGTGCTGGCGGACGGCGCATGGGAAAAGACGTTTACGGTAAAGCCGGAGGTGTTTACCGCGGAAGAAAAGCGCGCGTGGCTGGATAAAAATACCGGGGTTTCCCTCGGCTCCGACGCGTTTTTCCCGTTCGGCGACAATATTGAGCGGGCGCACAGAAGCGGTGTATGCTATGTAGCGCAGCCGGGCGGCTCGATTCGTGATGACAATGTCATTGAAACCTGCAACAAATATCATATGGCGATGGCATTTACCGGAATCCGGTTGTTCCATCATTAAAAGAAATAAAAAAGCGCCGTTAATCGGTGCTTTTTTACGTTGCAGGTATGACGGTGTTTTTCACCCGCACGATCTGACGTTTAAATTCACTGACGGGAAGCAGTCTGCCCGCCTTTACCGCCTGCGTCTGGGCATAGAGCTCCGCCGCAAAAATATCCTTTTCCAGAAAACGGTATGATGATTTCTCCAGCAGCGAACCGGCGTCCGCGAGCTTGGAGATGACCGGAACCGTGGCCGCGGCCTTTAAGGCGGTGAGCAGGGGCGTGGAGCTTTCGCAAAACCCGAGTATCCGCAGATATGGAACCGCGTCGAGGGAACGCCCAAGCGCCACGGTCTCATCGGTAATATCCAAAAGCAGGTGCGTCAGAATCCGGCTCATTCTGGTGTAAGTGATGTCCCGGCTTTTCATCAGGGCACAGAACTGGGAAAATGAGCAGAAACGGGAGCTGTTTTTGGAGAGACGAGCTGCAATTTCCGGCGTCATGTCATAAATATGTGCGAGCTCTGTACGGTTAAGGGAAAGAAGCCGCCAGCCGAGTGCGGAGGAAAAATCATCGGACGTAAGAGCAGGGGCATTCAAAAGATAATCCTGAAGCACGGCAAGGGCGGGCCTTGGCATGGCATTGTCCAAGCGCGCAAAGGAAGCTTTGCCGTCCGATAAGGACAGGGCGTGGCGGATGGCAGTCGCGGACGCAAGCGGGGAGAGGGCGGTGTCGTGATAGCCGGCGCCCTCTCTTTTTAACAGCAGGGGCTTTAAGGGGGATTTTCTGCGTTTGATTGCCTTTAAATATTCGATTGCGAGAATGTTATTCGGTGAGCCGAGCGCCAGGGTCAGTTCGTCCTCGGAAAAAACGGACTGCGCATGAGGTGCGGAATTTTCCCGGCTTTCTGCAAACCCGGCGGTTCCCTTCCGGGTGGCGACATCGCGGAGCGCGCGCATGCGGGCGGCAGGGAAGGGAACGCCTGCCCGGATATGTGCGGCAAACGCTTCCCGGTATGATTTTGGTTCTTCCGCAAGGATACCGGCAATCCGGTCAAGCATGGCGAGGTCGTCCGTTTCCGCTCCGAAACAGACACCGTCCACACAACCCATTTTCTCAAACAGTGTAATGCCGGCCCAGGCAAACGCTTCCGCCGACGAGACGGCCCAGGTGACGGGCAGTTCGATTACCAGGTCTGCGCCGCAGCGCAGTGCCATAGCCGTTCTGGCATATTTATCTACAATGGCAGGCGCGCCTCTCTGCACAAAATTTCCGCTTAGCGCTACTGCCACATAGGCAGCGCCTGTTCTTTTTTTGATTTCACGGATTTGATAGGCATGTCCGTTGTGGAACGGATTGTATTCTGCGATAATACCGATAGCTTTCATGGAATCCTCCTGTGGCTGAAAAGCCGTGTCTGATAACACACTATCATATTTGCCGCGTCGGTCAAGTATTTTTTTCTCGAGGGCTTTATCTTTGACGTGGGGATAGGAAAAAGTTTCGGAACAGGTATTGCTTTTTGGTGAAAATTGGAGGATAATCTATATAGTTCGCAGATTTGACAGATGGATATAAAAGAGTGAAACAGGAGATGAAAGAATGGCATTTGGGAAAGCAAAAGGAAAGCTGGCAGAGTCGGTTGCCGGTCTGAAGGAGAATGATTATTCCAGAGAGCCGGTGCTGGGAGACATCTATATGCGTCTGGTAAAGAGCAGAAAGCAGTTTGCGGAAGTGTTTGAGAAGGATATCAATGCGGTAATGCAGGTAAGCGCACTTGATTTGGCGCTGGAGAGTTATACGAAGGAGATGAAAGAACTTTCGCAAGGGGTGGCGGAGGCGAGCGAGGTAATCTATCACGCGGCGACGGAGACGATGAAGGCAACGGGGAGCGTGACTTCCGAGCATGAGGAATTGACGAATACGATTGTGCAGGCATCCGAGGAAACAAGCGAAGTATATGGAAAAATCGAGGCAGGGCAGCGGGAATTGACGGAAATCCGAGATTTGTCCGACCGTACGATTGACGTTTCCAAGAAAATGCAGAAGGATATGGATGAACTGTTTGAGGTGATTAACCATATGAATGATGTCATCGCCGGAATCAACGCCATTTCTTCCCAGACGAACCTGCTGGCGCTCAACGCTTCCATTGAGGCGGCCAGAGCAGGGGAAGCGGGAAGAGGCTTTGCGGTCGTGGCGGATGAAATCCGACAGCTTGCGGAGCAGACACAGAAGCTTACCGGCAGCATGGGAGAATTTGTGGAGGGAATCCGGGGCGCTTCCGAGAAGAGCGCTGTAAGCGCAAAAGATACCATTGAGGCGCTTGACACCATGACGGATAAGATTGGAAACGTATGGAAGATTAACGATGAGAATCAGAAAAATGTTTCCAAAATCAACGATTCATTTGCGGCGATGGCGCAGGTCAGTGAAAAAATCAGCGGCTCCATGACAGAAATGGAAGAACAGGCAAACAGCATTCATCAGCAATGTGAGGAGCTAAAGGAACACGCGGCGGAAATGGACATGGTCGGCGGCAAGCTTGGTGAGATCGTAAAGCCAATGGCCGGAATCGAGACCGGGCTGGATGAGGCGGTGAAAATAATGGGAGTGATGGCGGACGACGCCTTTTTCCGCCTGAAGCCGGAGGAATTTCAGAAGTATATTGAGAATGCCATTGCGGCGCACAGGGCGTGGCTTGGTAAGCTGAAACAGATGGTGGAT
>CALWBG010000133.1 GCA_944375975.1 uncultured Roseburia sp. | reverse complement strand
TATTTTTCGGATCTGCTCTGACGAATTTCGGCGTTGAAACTTTCCTTCAGCATTTCCTTGCCATGACCACGTCTCCGCTCCCGAGAATGTCTGATCACGGAATGATCGACCCGATGACAGAACCGGATTTCTCAGCCTTTGTATTTAAGATCCAGGCAAATATGAATAAAGCCCACAGGGACAGGATTGCGTTTATGCGTATCTGCTCGGGAAAATTTACGGCAGGCATGGAGGTTACCCATGTGCAGGGCGGCAATAAGAAAATCAAGCTTTCCCAGCCGCAGCAGATGATGGCGCAGGAGCGACATATTGTAGAGGAAGCGTATGCGGGAGACATCATCGGTGTATTTGATCCCGGTATTTTTTCAATTGGAGATACCTTAACGACGGCAAAGCCGTTCCGGTTTGAGGGCATCCCGACGTTTGCACCGGAGCATTTCGCAAGGGTGCGCCAGGTGGATACCATGAAGCGCAAGCAGTTTATGAAGGGCATGCAGCAGATTGCGCAGGAGGGCGCAATTCAGATTTTCCAGGAGTACAACATGGGAATGGAGGAGGTTATTGTCGGCGTGGTCGGCGTACTTCAGTTTGACGTGCTCAAGTACCGGCTGGAAAATGAGTATAACGTTGAAATTCGCATGGATAACCTGCCCTATGAGCATATCCGCTGGATTGAAAATGAGAATATTGATATGGACAGGCTGGTGGGAACCTCCGATATGAAGAAGATTCAGGATTTGAAGGGAAGACCGCTGCTTTTGTTTGTCAACGCTTGGAGCGTGGGCATGGTGTTAGAGCGCAACGAAGGACTCATCCTCTCCGAGTTCGGACGGGAATAGCCCTGCGCGGAAAGGAAAAAGGGTGAGATAAAATGTCAGTTGTTACGATTACGAACGATAATTTCGAGACGGAGGTGCTCGGGGCAAAAATACCGGTGCTTCTGGATTTCTGGGCGGAATGGTGCGGGCCCTGCAAAATGCAGTCTCCCATTATAGAAGCCCTTGCGGAAGAATTGGAGGGCAAGGTGAAATTTGGTAAAGTCAATGTGGACGAGGAACCGGCGCTTGCCTTAAAGTATCAGATTATGAGCATTCCGACGCTGATTGTCATGCATTACGGGCTGTTTCAGACAAAGGCAATCGGATTGCAGACAAAAGAAACCATTCTTGAGATGTTAAAAAGCTGTGAGGAGCAGGGATAACCCCCGCCTCATTGCTTTTCGAATGACAGACGCTCGGAGCGCAGCTCAAGCAGAAGCCGCAGGACATTCCACTGGCTGTTTGTCGGAGTCAGAACAGCCTTATAGTCGATAAGAAGGCGGTTTCTGCGCAGGGAGAGCAGCAGCTTATCCATGCGTTTTTCAGTAAAATCGCAGAATACAAGAAGGCTTTCCTGCGGCAGTTCCCCGGTGTAGGCAGAGGTCAGGGCATTTTTCCGGTTTTTTGCGAGGTTGCCGAGCGTCTGCAGATAATCCTCCGGGGCGATGGCCTCCACGCGCATTTTCAGTGCTCCGGTACATCGTTTTAACTCTCTTAATTCCGTGTCGCTTAAATGAAAAGCCAATATTTTTTCCATAAAAATCCTTTCCTGGGCCAGTGTCTGTATGGTTGAACCGGCCGGTATTTTAAGCTCAGTTTACACGCCTTAAGGCGCAAAGGCAACCGTTTTTTCTGAAACAGGATGTAAAAGATTGGAAAGGCAATTGTTTTTTTTCTGTGGATATGCTACACTTCTCAAAGAGTGATTGATTCTATTTCTATTTCAAAGTTGTTTCAAAGGCGGGTTCCGCCGAATTTTCCGAAATAAATTAATTGTTGACAATTCAGGCAAAGTATAATAGTATAAGAACAGAAAACGAACATAAGTTCGCACGGAGGGAAGAAATGGCAAAGGAAGATAAGTACAAGGATATCAATGCGGTAAAGGACGATAAATTAAAGGCGCTTGACGCCGCAATTTCACAGATTGAGAAGCAGTATGGCAAGGGCTCCATCATGAAGCTCGGTGATAATTCCGCACATATGAATGTCGAGACCATTCCAACCGGCTCTTTGAGCCTGGATATTGCACTGGGGCTTGGGGGTCTGCCGAAGGGAAGAATCATCGAGATTTACGGACCGGAGTCCAGCGGTAAGACAACAGTTGCCCTGCACGCGGTGGCCGAGGTGCAGAAGCGGGGCGGTATTGCCGGCTTTATCGATGCGGAGCATGCGCTTGACCCGGTTTACGCCAGAAATATCGGTGTTGATATTGACAATTTATACATATCGCAGCCGGACTGCGGAGAACAGGCGCTTGAGATTACCGAGACGATGGTGCGCTCCGGAGCGGTTGATATTGTGATCGTCGATTCCGTGGCGGCTCTGGTGCCGAAGGCGGAGATTGACGGAGACATGGGAGATTCCCATGTGGGTCTGCAGGCCCGTCTGATGAGCCAGGCGCTGCGTAAGCTCACGGCAGTCATCAGTAAGTCCAACTGTGTGGTTATCTTTATTAATCAGCTTCGTGAGAAGGTTGGCGTGATGTTCGGCAATCCGGAGACGACGACCGGCGGGCGCGCGCTAAAGTTCTATTCCTCCGTCCGTATGGATGTCCGCAGGATTGAATCCTTAAAGCAGGGCGGAGAGGTGGTCGGAAACCGCACAAGGGTAAAGATTGTGAAGAATAAAGTAGCGCCGCCGTTCCGTGAGGCGGAGTTTGATATTATGTTCGGGCAGGGCATCTCCAGAGAGGGCGATATTCTTGATTTGGCGTCGGATGTTGGAATTGTGAACAAATCGGGAGCATGGTATGCCTATAATGGTGAAAAGATTGGCCAGGGGCGCGAGAATGCGAAGCTCTATTTAAAGGAGCATCCGCTGATTTGCGAAGAAATAGAGGCGAAGGTCAGAGAGCAGTTGAACGTGGACGGGAATGACAGGGAGCAACGGGATAATAATCCTGTGGAGAATCCTGCTGAGAAGAATACAGGCGAAAAAGCAAAGAAGATGCAAAAGGCAGAAACCGCCGCGGCGGAAAAAGCGGAGGCGTAGGTCTATGCAGGAATTACAGATTGTCTCGGTAATTCCCTGCGGCAGAGGAAAGTCCTCCATCCGGTTTGAAAATGGGATGGAGGTCTTTTTATACCGCGGTGAAATAAAAAAGCTCTGCCTGCGGGAGGGGGACTTTATTTCCGGTGAATTATACGAAAAAATTCTCTATGAAATCATAGGGACAAGGGCAAAAAAGCGTGCACTTTTTCTGCTGGAGCGCATGGAACGCACGGAGCGTCAGCTTCGTGAAAAATTACGGCAGAACGGCTATCCCGAGGTTTGTATCGAGGAAGCGCTCTCCTATGTGAAGGAATATCATTATGTAGACGATTACCGCTATGCGTGCGCTTATATCCGCTGTCATCAGGGGAAGAAAAGCCGGCAGCGCCTCAGGGCTGATTTGCTTGCAAAAGGAATCGGAAGAGACATCGCAGAGCGCGCGATCGAGGAAGAATTTTGCAGCGATGAGAGGGAACAAATACGCAGTTTGTTGGAAAAAAGAGATTACGCAAAAAAGTGTGCGGACCCGAAGGAGAGACAGAAAATATATCGGTTTTTACTGGGCAGGGGATTTCAGAGCAGCGATATTTTGCATACCATGCGGATACCGGATGAATCGGAGGAATAAAAGGCCTTTTGACATGGAAGCGTCAGTTATCTACTTGACATAAATATTAAAATAGAATAAAATTTATATGTTGTAATTTATGACAGATAACGGACAAGTTTTTATGTTATATGTACAATGAAAATTTAATAAAGGAGGTGCTCCTGTGGGGAATGTGATTATCGCTGTTGTAATTACTCTCGTGGTTACTGCGGTCGTTGTATATTTCATCACAACTGCTTATCATAAGAAGGTAACGGAGGCTAAGATTGGCAACGCCGACGAAAAGGCGCGTGAGATTATTGACGAGGCAGTAAAGGCGGCGGAGACGAAAAAGCGTGAAGCGATGCTCGAGGCGAAGGAGGAATCCATTCGGGTGAAGAACGACCTGGATAAGGAGGTCAAAGAGCGCAGAGCAGAGATTCAGCGAAGCGAGCGCAGGGTTGTCCAGAAGGAAGAAAATCTGGACAGAAAGCTGGAAGCGATTGAAAAGCGCGAGGCGGGGTTTGCCGCAAAGGAAGAGGAAATCAACAGGCAGAAAGCACAGGTCGCAAAGCTCAACGAAGAGCGGATACAGGAACTGGAAAGAATCTCCGGGTTAACCTCCGAACAGGCAAAGGAATATCTGTTAAAAACTGTTGAAGAAGATGTAAAACTTGATACTGCAAAATTAATCAAAGAAATGGAAAACAAGGCCAAAGAGGAAGCGGACAAGAAGGCGAAGGAATATGTGGTGAACGCCATTCAGAAATGTGCGGCAGACCATGTTGCCGAGACGACAATTTCCGTCGTACAGCTTCCGAATGATGAGATGAAGGGCAGGATTATCGGGCGTGAGGGACGCAATATCCGCACGCTGGAGACCATGACCGGCGTTGATCTGATTATTGACGATACACCGGAAGCGGTGATTTTATCGGGATTTGATCCGATCAGACGCGAGGTTGCCCGTATTGCTTTGGAAAAATTAATTGTGGACGGACGTATTCATCCGGCCAGAATTGAGGAAATGGTAGAGAAAGCGCAGAGGGAAGTCGAGACGATGATCCGCGAGGAAGGAGAGGCGGCAACCCTCGAGGTTGGCGTGCACGGAATACATCCCGAGCTGGTGCGTCTGCTCGGCAGAATGAAATTTCGGACAAGCTATGGTCAGAATGCGCTGAAACATTCGATTGAAGTGGCACAGCTTTCGGGTCTGCTGGCTGCCGAGATTGGCGTGGATGTCAGAACTGCGAAGCGCGCAGGTCTGCTGCACGACATCGGAAAGTCGGTGGATCATGACATGGAAGGTTCCCACATCCAGATTGGTGTGGATTTGTGCAGAAAATATAAAGAATCACCGATTGTCATCAATGCGGTAGAGGCGCATCACGGAGACGTGGAGCCGGAGTCGTTAATTGCATGTATCGTTCAGGCTGCCGATACTATCAGTGCAGCAAGACCGGGTGCCAGAAGAGAGACACTTGAGACATATTCAAACAGATTAAAACAGTTAGAAGATATTTCAAACGGATTTAAGGGAGTTGAGAAATCCTTTGCAGTTCAGGCAGGCAGGGAGATTCGAATTATGGTTATACCGGAACAGGTAAGCGATGCGGATATGGTATTGCTTGCGCGTGACATTTCCAAACAGATTGAAGCGGAATTGGAATATCCGGGACAGATTAAAGTGAATGTTATCCGTGAATCAAGAGTAACGGATTATGCAAAATAATTTGCGAACTGAAATAAGATGAAGTGAAAAGCCGTCATACCGTATGGTGTATGGCGGCTTTTCCGTTGCGCAGGATTGTACGCCTGTTTTCGTGAAGAAAATTCAGGGAGTGGCAAACAGCCCAATCTGAGGGGGAAAATAGGTGAACAGCCAAAAACAGAGGGTCAAAATCAGCACAAGAAATTTTAAAAGCCGTTCATTTTTGCGCGCACGGCAGGAGAGGGAAAGCCGGTAGACTGCCGTAAACGCCGCAGCAATGCTGACGGCAAAGACAGCGATATCAAGCGGCAGAGTATTGCGGCCCAAAATTCCAGAATAAATATAAAACAGGCCCGGTATCATAAAAGTTCCGGTTAAAAGCCCAGCGGACAAGGCGGAAGCCGCGCAGGGATAGTCACTGCAAAGTCTTTTCTTTACGGCCAGCGTATAGAAAAGCATGGGGAAGAAGAGAAGCTTCATATGCTCCCACACGGATTCATTGACGGGAAAAAAGAGCCCGACGGCGGGCTGGTTCCCCGACCATTCATATACAAAATGAGAAACAGTGCCTGCAATCAGCACAAAGACGATACCTGCAATGGTATAGCATTTTAACTTATTCATAAATACAGGATATGTAAAGCAGCAGTGTTTTATGCGGGCAGAATTGAAAGCGTATGGATACTTGATTTTTTTGACGAAAGTCTGTATAGTGATAATTTGGGATATGAAAAAATGATAACTCTGAAAAAATAATGTGGTAAAGTATCAAAAATGTGTTAAAATACACGTGAATGAAACGGAAAGGTGGTGTTCCGGATGCCGGATAACCAAAAAGCGAAGTGGCTGCTCTGGTTTGCGGCGGCAATTTTTGCGGCGGTCTTTTTATTGCTGTCCTGGATAGGGCAGGGGTATGGGCACGGTGTCGTGTTGTCCGGAGTGGTAAATACGGAGACTGCCAGGCTGATGAGTCCGCAGCCGGATGTGCAGATGGACAGCAGGCTTCCCGAGGAGCGCGGAGGCGCTATTCTTGGCAGGTGGCAGCAGGGAAATGCCGCGGCCGGGGAACAGCAGCACGGAAGGTATCAGCTTCTGCGTTTTCTGACGGTATTGTCAGCATTGCTTTTTTTGTCCTGCAGCTTTATCCGCGAGGCACCGAGACGTTTCGGGGAATCGGCCGTCGCACTGTGGCAGAACGTATACTATATCCATCTGGTGGACGGGAAGAAAGACAGACGTTTTCTTGTGAAAATAGGATAAACAAGAGTCAGATTTTACAGGAGGCGTTTTAACGTGGAACAAAACAGAATAAGCGACAGGGCAAAGATTTTGCTGATTGATGAGGACGAGAGTATTTCCTATCTGCTTCGCAGGATGATGAAACGGGAGAATTATAAGGTTTACAATGCCCAAAACGGCAAGCAGGGGATGGAGATGAGTACCGGTATCTGTCCGGATTTGATTCTTATGGATATCCGTCTTTCGGATGTGGACGGGATGGAACTGATACATTGGTTCCGTGAGTGGACGGATTGTCCGATTCTTGTGATATCGGAACAGAGCAGCTATGTGGATAAGGTGGAAGCTCTGTATGCGGGGGCGGATGATTATGTGGTAAAGCCGTTTCATGAACAGGAACTGGCGGCCCGTATCTATACTGCATTGCGCAGAAGAATCCCGTCCGGCCGGCGCTCCTGTTACCAGGCGGGAAATCTGAGGGTTGATTTTTCCAGAAGACAGGTGCTGCTGTCCGGCCAGGAGGTGCATTTCTCTCCGGTGGAATACCGAATTCTGGAATGTCTTGCGCTCAATTCGGGGACGGTGGTCACCTACCAGATGCTGCTGGAAAAAATATGGGGACCTTACGCGGAGCGAAACAGCAGAATCCTGCGGGTAAATATGACGAATATCCGCAAAAAAATCGAGAAGCTGCCGATGGAGCCCGAGTATATCACTACGATTCCCAGGGTAGGTTACCGGATGCTGGAGAGCCAGGCGGCGCCGGCAGGCGGATGTTAGTCCGTGTCGGTTTTTGAGTTGGCGGAAGCTCCGTGTTTGTGGTGTGCTTTTTCGAAATAGGAATCGTAAATACCGTAGGCAAAACCGCCGATAATAATCAGAATGCCGATGACTGCGAATACATATTCTGCTGTAGTCATGATAAAAAATCTCCCTTCCGTAAAAATATTACTGCTGACAGTATAGCAGTTTTGTTTTTGCGGGAGGGAGATTTTTCCGTTTTTTAATTCTTTGCGTGGGTGCAGGGACAAAGTTTTAACACTTTTTTGATTTATGCGCCGAAATCTTTGATTTTATGCGCTGTTTTTCCTGATACATCTGCTCGTCAGCGAGCGTGAGAACCTCCTTTAAGGAAAGCGGACTGTCGGGCATAATG
>CALWBG010000132.1 GCA_944375975.1 uncultured Roseburia sp. | reverse complement strand
AAAAGCGGCCGTCTTTTGCGATGCGGCTGTCTGAGGGGATTCCGTTTAAATAACGGTCGGTCAGCAATCCCTGTGCCAGCGGGGAAAATGCGATGATTCCCTTTTTTAGCTCGCAGGAGGCATCCTTCAGGCCGTTTTCCTCGATGCCCCGGTCAAGAATGGAATAGCGGTTCTGGTTAATGATGAAGGGGCAGTGAAGGTCGTCTAAGAGGGCTGCGGCTTTCTTAAGGGTCGGGCCGTCATAGTTGGAGAGACCGACATAAAGTGCCTTACCGCTCTCGACCACAGAGGCCAGGGCACCCATAGTCTCCTCAAGGGGAGTTTCCGGATCCATGCGGTGATGGTAGAAAATATCGACATATTCCAACCCAAGCCGCTTTAAGCTCTGGTCTAAGCTTGCAATCAGATATTTGCGGCTGCCCCAGTTTCCGTAAGGGCCATCCCACATATCGTAGCCTGCCTTCGTGCTTATGATGAGCTCGTCCCGATAGGGATGAAGGTCATCCTTTAAAATTTGTCCGAAGTTGCGCTCCGCGCTTCCGGGTGCGGGTCCGTAGTTGTTGGCCAGGTCAAAATGTGTGATGCCGTGGTCGAAAGCAGTTCGGCACATCGCCTTCATGTTGTCGTAATTTCCTGTATCCCCGAAGTTGTGCCAAAGACCGAGAGAGACTGCGGGGAGCTTTAGACCGCTTGCGCCGCACCGGTTGTACTGCATGGTCTCATAGCGGGTATTTTCTGCCTGATACATAGTAAAAACCTCCTGATGAAAAATTCTGTTTGGAACATTGTAACATACGCGGGGGAAATTGGAATACGTGAAGCAAAGAAAAAGTTCTTAAAATGGCTCAATGCTTTCTAATCCCCTCGAAAAGACATGGAAAAAGGGATTTTGGCGAAAAGTTTTTTTTCTGAGGACGTTCCTTTGACAAACATTTTTAAGACCGGCCCCTATAATTAGATGCACCGACCCGGCAGAAAACCGGCCAGGGAGGAAAAATCTAAATAGAGAAGGCAGGAGAGAAGTCATGAAAAAAGCAGATGCAAAACAAATGATGCTCGGAGTGTTGGGGAGCCTGGTCTGCGGGGGAAGCGTTTTGGGATGCTATCCGCTGGTACCGGCATATTTTGCGGCGCTTTATCTGGAGCATGTAAACGGTATGGTGCTGTTGGGATTTATGTACATAGGAATGGCGTTTTTTATGCCGCTGACAGCGGCGGTGAAGTATGGTGTCGCGCTGCTTGTAATTGCAGGCGCAATCCGCCTGGTGGAATGGGCCAACGAGGGCTGCCCCGCGTTTTTGGCAGGAATTTTAGCGGCGCTCTCCACTATGATATTGTCCTTTTGCGGGGGACTGCTGGAGTGGAAAAATCAGCCCGAAGCTGCCGCCGTCTTTTTGGAAGGAATTTTTATTTTCGGGGCGGTGATTTTGCTGAGCAGGGCGCTGCACGCCGTCATGGAGTGGAAGCCGAAGGAAAAGCAGCCGGCCGAACGGACGGAGAGCGGCAACGGAGAGCGCCTGATGAATTATGCGGAATCCTTCCAGGGGCTTTCCCGGATCTTTCACACCATGAGTATGAAAAAGGAAAGCTATACGGCGGAGGAGCTTGGACAGGTACAGAATGAATTGACGGGAAAAATCTGTGCCTCCTGCGAGTCCTGCGCCGTCTGCTGGGAAAGGGATTCCACGCCGCTTTACGGCATTTTATCTTCGATGATTTCCTCGATTTGGCATGTCGGGGAGCCGGGGAAGGAAAATGAAGAGCAGCTAAGCCGTTACTGTGCCAGAAGCCGGGATATGGTGGAGGAAGCTGTGCGGGTCTTTGAGCGCGTCAATTTAAACCGCGCCTGGTATAACCGTTTGTTGGAAAACCGGGAGGTGATTGCAGAGCAGCTTGACGCCATGGCGTACATTATGCAGGACTGCGCCCGGGAGGAACGGGTGCTTGATACGCAGGAGCGTCGGGCGCTTGCGGAAATCAGATACCGTGCCAGGGAGTGCGGGATTGTCATTGAAGAAATGCATCTGATTGAAATGCCAGACGGGCGGCTGAAACTGGAGGTAACGCTTAAAAGCAGGCTGGGCGGCTGCATTTCGATGAAAACCTTCCTCGCGGCGGCGGGACATGCCCTGGGAAAAAAGCTGCGTATGACGGCGGATTCCAAGACCTTCATTTCCAGGGAGGCGGCCTCCTTTGTCCTGTATGAGGACACGGTTTACCGGAATGTACAGGGTATCGCGCGCATGACAAAGGATGGAGCGGGAATCTCCGGTGATAACTTTTCCTTCCTGGAGCTGGAGCGCGGCGAATTGCTGCTGGGGCTTTCCGACGGCATGGGTTCCGGGAGCATGGCGTGCAAGGAGAGCGAAATGGTACTGGATTTGGTGGAGCGCTTCATGGAAGCCGGTTTTTCGGTCGAGACAGCAATCCGCATGATGAATTCCGCGATGGTTATGAAAGGGGAGGACGACCTTTATTCCACGGTGGATTTATGCAAAATCAATCTGTATACCGGGAAAGCGTGCCTGTATAAAATCGGCGCGTCGGCGACCTTTATCAAACGGGGGGACGAGGTGGAGTGCTTCACCTCTTCTTCCCTTCCGGTGGGCGCGGAAGCGCAGATTGAGATAGAAACCAGTGAGACCGTGCTCAAAAACGGTGATTTTGTTGTCATGGTTACGGATGGTGTGTTAGAATATTTACATGTTCCCAAACCGGAGGAAACAATGCAGGAAATTATAGAGAGTATCCAGACCAATAACCCCGGCATTCTTGCCAAACGGATTATGGAGCGGGTGATGCTGTTTACGGGAGGAAAAGCGAGAGATGACATGACCGTGCTTGCGGCCTGCATCTGGGAGAAGTAGATGACGGATGAAGTATTAAAATGGATTAGACAGGAAAAACTTATCGAGAGGGGAGATACCGTGCTTGCGGGGGTTTCCGGCGGGGCGGACTCGGTGTGCCTGCTGCTGGTGCTAAGGAAGCTGCGGCAGGAAATCGGATTTTCTCTCTCGGCGGTACACGTGGAGCATGGAATCCGCGGGGAGGAGAGCCGTGCGGACGAGACGTTTACCAAACAGCTCTGTGCCGGGCTTTGTGTGCCGCTGCGGACGTTTCGCGTGGATGTGCCTGGCTTTGCCGGTCCAAACGGGATCGGGCTGGAGGAGGCGGCAAGGATCATGCGCTATGATTGCTTCCGGAAAGCGGCGGAGGAAACGCGGCAGTCCTCCGGGCGGGTCAGAGTTGCGCTCGCGCACCACGCCGATGATAATGCGGAGACGGTGCTTTTTCGGATGATACGCGGCAGCGGGCTGGATGGACTTTGCGGCATGCGCCCGAAGCGGCGGCTCATGGAGGGGGCGGATGTGATTCGTCCGCTGCTTGGGGTATCGAGGGCGGATATTGAGGCGTATTTGAAAGAAAATGCCAGAGAATACCGGACCGACCGCACGAATTTTGATATGGAATACAGCAGGAACCGCCTGCGCCGCGCGGTTTTGCCGGAGCTTGAAAAAATCAACCGGCAGGCGGTTTTACATATCAATCAATGCGCCGGTTATTTCTGCCGGCTGGCGGATTATATGGAGGAAAAAACCGGGGAAGCGTTTGCGGACTGCTGCATGCAGAGGGAAGATGGCTGCTGTATCGGGATGGAACGCTTTTTTACATATCCGGAGCTGATTCAGACGGAGGTCGTGCACCGCGCGCTTACGGAGCTGTCGGGCGGAGGCAGGGATGTGGGGCGCGTGCATGTGGAAGCGGTCATGAATCTGTTCGGGCAGCAGGTCGGACGAAGCCTAGTGCTTGCGCACGGGATAACGGCAAAGCGGATCTACGGGGGAGTCGTACTGCGGCGCGCGGAGGAAATGCCGTCAGCACGGCGGATTGCCGGGCAACCTGCCGGGCAGATTGCCGGGCAACGTGCCGCGCAACTTTCCGGGCAGGACGATTTTGAAAATCAGGTGTTTTTTGTCGGGGGAGAGGAACGCAGGCGGCTGGAGGCGGGAGAGACGGTTATGGTCAGGCTGCCCGGCGCTTCCCTGTACCTGAGAATTTTGCCAAATAATCGGCAAAATTACAAAATTCAAAAAAAGAAGTATACGAAATGGCTGAATTATGATAAGATAAAATGTGATTTGCAGATTCGCAAACGCGCGTCGGGAGATTATCTGACCGTGGACGAAGCCGGCCACAGAAAAAAACTCAAAGACTATTTTATCAATGAGAAGGTGCCGCAGGAACTGCGGGACAAAGTCTGGCTTCTGGCGGAGCAGTCGCATATTATATGGGTGATTGGCGGACGTATCAGCGCCGCTTATAAGGTCACAAACGATACAAAACGCATTTTGGAAGTACGGGTAGACGGAGGAAATTACCGTGAAGATTAAAAAAATCAATGTGCATATTTCGGAAGAAGAAATCGAAAAGCGGGTGAGGGAGCTTGGCGCGGAAATCAGCGCGGCTTACGGCAGCGAATCGGTCTGCCTGATTTGTATTTTGAAGGGCTCCGCATTTTTTACCTGCGAGCTTGCAAAGCGGATTACTTCTCCGGTTGAAATTGAATTTATGTCGGTGTCAAGCTATGGCGCCGGTACCTCCTCAAGCGGGGTGGTAAAAATAGTACAGGACCTCTCAACAAGTATCGAGGGCAAGAATGTGCTTGTGATTGAGGACATCATTGATTCCGGAAGAACGCTCAGTTATCTTATGCAGAATTTGAAAACAAGAAATCCAAAAAGCATCAGGCTGTGTACGCTGTTGGATAAGCCGGAGCGCCGCGTTGTGGATGTAAAGGTCGATTATGTGGGCTTTGAGATTCCCGATGAATTTGTCGTGGGCTACGGGCTGGATTACAATCAGCATTACCGGAACCTGCCGTACATTGGATTTGTAGAGATAGAGGAATAAAGGAGAAGCAGATTGAATAATAAAAGAAACGGTTTTAGAGGATTTGGAATTTACCTGATATTGATACTGGCTGTGATTGCCGTCTGGTATTGGCTGGACGGCAATACGTCCACAAATCATTATACGAGACAGGAGTTTGAGACAGCGCTTGCGGAGGGACAGGTGGCGCAGGTGAATATCGTGCCGAACCGCGAGGTGCCAACGGGAAGCGTCTATATTACGTTCCGCGATTCCAGCACGGAGGTGCTTTTGGTTTCCGATGTGAATGAGATAGAGGAATACATGCGGGAGCAGGATTTTAAGACCTATACCGTGCAGAATCCGCCGGAGGAGAGCTGGCTGTTAACGCTGCTTCCATATCTGATTATTTTTGCGGCGATGTTTATCTTCTTTATGATTATGACGAATCAGGCGGCGGCAAATTCGGGCGGCGGAAGTAAAATGATGAGCTTCGGCAAGAGCAGGGCAAAGCGCATGACGGATGAGCAGGCAAAGCGGGTGACCTTTGCCAATGTTGCCGGATTGAAGGAAGAAAAGGAAGAATTGGAGGAAATCGTGGATTTCCTGCGTGCTCCGAAAAAATATACGCAGCTTGGCGCGAGGATACCGAAGGGCGTACTTTTGGTCGGACCGCCAGGAACCGGAAAGACCCTTCTGGCAAAGGCGATTGCCGGCGAGGCCGGTGTGCCGTTTTTCAGCATTTCCGGTTCTGATTTCGTAGAGATGTTTGTCGGCGTCGGAGCCTCCCGTGTGCGTGATTTGTTCGAGGAGGCGAAGAAGAACGCTCCCTGCATCGTGTTTATCGATGAGATTGACGCGGTCGCGAGACGCCGCGGCACAGGCATGGGCGGCGGGCATGACGAGCGCGAGCAGACCTTAAACCAGATGCTTGTGGAGATGGACGGTTTCGGCGTCAACGAGGGAATTATCGTCATGGCAGCGACAAACCGGGTGGATATTTTGGACCCTGCAATCATGCGTCCGGGCCGCTTTGACCGGAAGGTGCATGTGGGATGTCCTGATGTGGGGGGCAGGGAGGAGATTCTTGCCGTTCACGCAAAGAACAAGCCGCTCGGCGACGATGTGGATTTAAAGGAGATCGCACAGACAACGGCGGGCTTTACCGGTGCTGATTTGGAGAATCTTCTGAATGAGGCTGCGATTATTGCGGCAAAGGAAAACCGGGCGTATATTGTCCAGGCGGATATCAAGAAGTCCTTTGTCAAGGTTGGAATCGGTGCCGAGAAGAAAAGCCGTATCATTTCCGAGAAGGAAAAGCGGATTACGGCCTTTCATGAATCCGGACATGCGATTTTATTCCATCTGCTCCCGGATGTCGGACCGGTATATTCCGTTTCGATTATTCCGACCGGAAACGGGGCAGCCGGGTATACGATGCCGCTGCCGGAAAAGGACGAAATGTTTAACACCAAAGGAAAGATGTTGCAGGATATTATTGTTTCCCTGGGCGGACGCGTGGCGGAGGAGCTGGTATTTGACGATATTACGACCGGAGCTTCACAGGATATCAAGCAGGCGACCAGGATGGCAAAGGCCATGGTCACCAAATACGGCATGTCTGAAAATATCGGTTTGATTTGCTATGAGAATGATGACGATGAAGTGTTTATCGGCCGCGACCTTGCCCATACCAGAGGCTACAGCGAAGGAGTGGCAACCGAAATCGACCGGGAAATCAAGAGTATCATCGATGATTGCTATGAGAAGGCAAGGCAGCTTATTACAGAAAACAGGAGTGTTCTGGAAGCCTGTGCAAATCTGCTTTTGGAAAAGGAAAAAATCGGGCGGCAGGAGTTTGAGGCTTTATTTGAAGCGTGATTGTGCATTATTGGTTGGAGCGTGAAAATGTGGTTCAAATGTACTGTACAAAATGTATAAAATGAAAAGACAAAATTTGTGAAGTTTGTGCACACTTATTTGCGGAGGCGTGATATTATAATAACCGTAAAACCCCCCAATACATTATATATAGTTTTTGCTATACCCCATAGTAAAAATACCTTCTCCTAAAAATGGAACTGACTCGTCAGTTTCATTTTTTTGTTGTTAGGGCAAAGGCCCTGTTGCAGTAACATATGATATTATGAGCTTTCCTGTGAGATTAAAAGCTCTCCGGGCGGTGCGAAACGGAAATTTTAAGATTGATGGGAAAATACTGTATAAAATGCACAAAAATGAGTGCGGAAATTTGTGAAGTTTATGCACACTTATTTGCGGAGGCGTGGTAATATAATAACCGTAAAAACCCCCCAATACATTATATATAGTTTTTGCTATACCCCATAGTAAAAATACCTTCTCCTAAAAATGAAACTGATTGTTCAGTTTCATTTTTTTTGCGCTTATTGTTAGATAAGAATCTAATAATAGTATATTGACAATTATCTAACAATTTGCTATATATAATATTAGATATATATCTAATTAAATATGAGATAATAGTTAAACAAAGGAGAAGAGGGGTGAACAGGAAATGAAGAAAGAAAAAGCAAAAGAAATCAGTTACAGAGACGTATTTTCTCAAAAGGAGTATGTCAAAATCATTTTTTCCAATATGATTAACCGTTTTGGGGATTCCATAGACGCGATAGCCTTTACCTGGCTGGTGTATTCCGTGACGGGAAGCGCTTCCTGGTCGGCGGTGATTTTTGCGCTGAATCAGCTTCCGACCGTATTTTTGCAGCCTTTTGCGGGGCCGCTGGTCGAGGGCATGAATAAAAAACGGGTGATGGTGGCCGCAGATGTCGTGCGGGGCGTGATTACGGCGGGGCTTGCCCTGCTTTATGTGACGGGGCAGATAAATCCCTGGGTGCTTGCGGGCTTTACGCTGTTAAATTCTTCGGTCGAGGCGTTCGGGCTTCCGGCGGGGATGGCGCTGGTGCCGAAGCCTCTGGAAAAAAAACATTATCCCTATGCTACC
>CALWBG010000131.1 GCA_944375975.1 uncultured Roseburia sp. | reverse complement strand
CACCGCGGGCTTTTCTGATTAAGCAAGCTCGCTGAAGTACTTGATGGTACGAACCATCTGAGAGGTGTAGGAGTTCTCGTTGTCATACCAGGAAACAACCTGAACCTCATACTGGTCATCGGAAATCTGATTTACCATCGTCTGTGTAGCATCGAATAAAGAACCGTATCTCATACCGATGATATCGGAGGAAACGATTTCGTCCTCGTTGTATCCGAAGGACTCGTTTGCCGCTGCCTTCATAGCTGCGTTGATTCCCTCTTTGGTAACGCCCTCTTTCTTAACAACTGCTGTCAGGATGGTGGTAGAACCTGTCGGGGTCGGCACACGCTGTGCGGAACCGATCAACTTTCCGTTTAACTCCGGAATAACAAGGCCGATTGCCTTTGCCGCACCGGTAGAGTTCGGAACGATGTTGACTGCCGCTGCACGGGATCTTCTTAAATCGCCTTTTCTCTGCGGTCCGTCAAGCGTCATCTGATCGCCGGTGTAAGCATGGATAGTTACCATGATACCGGACTGAATCGGTGCGTATTTATTTAACGCGTCTGCCATCGGAGCCAGGCAGTTTGTCGTACAGGAAGCTGCTGAAATAATGGTATCAGAAGCCTTTAAGGTCTCGTGGTTAGTATTGTATACGATAGTAGGAAGGTCATTTCCTGCTGGAGCAGAGATAACAACTTTTCTAGCGCCCGCATTGATATGCGCCTGTGCTTTCTCTTTGCTGGTATAGAAGCCGGAGCACTCTAATACAACGTCTACTTTTAACTCTCCCCACGGGCAGTTGTTTGCATCCGGAAATGCATAGATTTTAATCTCTTTTCCGCAAACAATAATGGAATCCTCGGTAGAAGATACTTCGTCAGCATGCTCGTATTTTCCCTGAGATGAGTCATATTTTAACAAGTGTGCCAGCATCTTCGGGCTTGTTAAATCGTTAATTGCTACTACTTCATATCCTTCTGCTCCAAACATCTGTCTGAAAGCGAGACGGCCGATACGGCCGAAACCATTGATTGCTACTCTTACTGCCATTTTTAATTCCTCCTAGAATTGATAAATGTGATAACTTGTCGTGGGAACCTGTCCCAAGCTTTTTTTATTTTACCCAATTTTTTTGGAAAGTTCAAGCCTTTTTCTCTACTTTATTCCTTGTTTGTTAAAATTTTCACCAGATGGCTTCTTTTCTTCTATAAAATACGCTATACTGTCTCTGAATAGATTCAGAGATTATTTCGCATTTTTACGATTATTTAACACCGGAGGTACCTTTATGTTGTGGGATACGCATATGCACAGCCAATTTTCCGGCGACAGCCAGTCGCCCCAGGAGGATATGATTTCCGCTGCCATCCAAAAAAATCTGGACGGAATCTGCTTTACCGATCACCTCGATATTGATTATCCGCAAGATCCGGAAGCTTTCCTTTTGGATTTCCCCAATTACACGGCTTCCGTACACGCGCTGAGCGAAAAATATGACGGCCGCCTTCCCGTCCGCCTCGGCATAGAGCTTGGGCTTCAGCCCCATCTGGCCGCTGTCCATGATGATATTTTAAAGCAATATCCCTTTGACTTTGTCATCGGCTCCTCTCATGTCGTGCACGGTCTCGACCCCTATTACTCCC
Organism: uncultured Roseburia sp.; assembly: GCA_944375975.1. Taxonomy (GTDB): domain Bacteria; phylum Bacillota; class Clostridia; order Lachnospirales; family Lachnospiraceae; genus Roseburia. The sequence continues at coordinate 6,294 of CALWBG010000131.1, read as the reverse complement.
CATATTGGGAAGGACGCACGGAGGAAGAAGGCTTCCTCGAATATTTTGAATCAATTCTTGAGAATATCAGAGCCTTTGACGGTTTTGACGTATACGGGCATATCGATTATGTGGTACGCTATGGTCCGAATCAAAATGCATACTATACCTATGAAAAATACGCGGAGGTGATTGACGAAATTTTAAAGCTTCTCATTGCAAAGGGAAAAGGCATTGAAATCAACACCGGAGGCTTTAAGTACGGACTCGGGCATCCAAATCCGACCGAGGAGGTAATTGCGCGCTACCGCACGCTCGGCGGTGAGATTATCACCATCGGCGCGGACGCGCACAAACCGGAGCATATCGCCTATGATTTTGAAAAGGTGCCGCCGATTTTAAAAGCTGCGGGATTTTCCTATTATACAGTCTTCCGGAATCGGAAGCCGGAATTTATCCGTCTCGAATGAACCCTTTTTATTCTTTTACAAAGCTCACGCTCCCTTTTGCATTTTTTCCGGTTACAGTGACCGTATAGATGCCGTCCTCCTCAATTTCGACATCAAACGCGTGGGAGAAAAACACACCGTCACTCTCATAAACAGGTTCATCCTTCCCTTTTTGAATTTTGAATGACAGTTTTCCTCCCTCGCATACGATTTCGGCATGAACCCTGTCGCCGGCTTTCAGCTCCAAATCCTGTAAATCGGTTCCGTTAAATACGGAATACTCCATTATAAACGGCAAAAAGTATAAAACCTTAGAAAAATTATAAGAAATAAAAAAGACCTCATAGACAGGGTTTCTTCCCTCTCTACAAGGTCTTTCTTTCTCCCGTATTTAATTTTCTTTCAGGCTGCTCCTTTTTGCCTTTTCAGGATAAATGAGGGTGCCTGGGAATAATATTTTGATGCCTATTTAAAATACGCCACGCCCGATTCAAAGATTTTCATATCCTGCTCGCCGTAAATGTTTATTGCGACGCTTCTGCCGCGGCGCTCGGAATGCGCCATCTTGCCCAATACGCGTCCGTCCGGGCTTGTGATACCCTCGACTGCGCAATAGGACCCGTTGACATTCCATTCCTCATCCATCGTCGGCACGCCGTTTTCATCCACATACTGTGTCGCGACCTGTCCGTTTGCAGGGAGGGTGGCCAGCCACTCCTTGGGAGCCACGGGACGTCGCTCGGCGTGGGGCGCCGGATTGCAGTAAACCTTGCCAAGCTGTGCGCCTGCCAGCCACGGAGATTTATTTGTCACAACCTTTGTGTATACCATTTTGCTGATATGACGTCCAATAGTATTATAGGTCAGCGTCGGCGAATCCGCCTCCTGCGCGCGGATTTCCCCATAGGGAACCAGTCCGAGCTTAATCAGTGCCTGGAAACCGTTGCAGATTCCGAGCGCCAGCCCGTCCCGCTCATTTAACAGCTTCATGACAGCCTCCGTCATCTTTTCGTTGCGGAACGCCGTCGCGAAGAACTTCGCGGAGCCCTCGGGCTCATCCCCCGCCGAAAAGCCGCCCGGGAACATCACCATCTGCGCCTGCCCGATGGCCTTCACAAACTCGTCTACCGATTCCCGGATATCCTCCGCGTTCCGGTTTTTAAACACTTTTACCACCGTATCCGCCCCGGCGCGCGCAAATGCCTTTGCGCTGTCATATTCACAGTTCGTTCCAGGAAATACCGGTATAAATACGGTAGGTCTTGCCACCTTATGACGGCAGACATATACCTTCTCTGCCGTATACACATCAGTGGAAAGCGTTTCCTTTTCCTCCGTCGCCCGGGTCGGGAATACCTTTTCGAGGGTACCCGTCCAGGCGGTAAGCGCTTCCTGCATGGACAGCTTCATACCGCCGCAAATAAACTGTTCCTCTCCGTTTGTCGCGCCCACGGCAGTAGCATACTCAGAAAGTCCTGCTGCCGCAAACGCCGCCCGTACCTCGTCCTCTTTTCCTGCCGGTATCTCCGCGACAAGATTACCGAAGCCCGGCGCAAACAGCGTTTCCGCGGCAACGTCGTCCTTCACGGTAACACCTATATGATTTCCGAACGCCATCTTGCCGAGCGCAGCGGCCAGTCCCTTGCCGTCAAGCGCATAGGCAGAAACAACCGCTCCGCTTCCAATCAGCGCATGAACCGTATCGTAAAGCTTCATAACCTGCCCGTAAACAGGCATGTCATATTTGTCCTTTTCGATGGTAAACAGCCACAGGGTACTGTCCGTATGCTTTAACTCCGGCGTTATGATGTCTTTTTCTCTCGCAATATCCACGGCAAAGGAAACCAGCGTCGGAGGAACATCAATATCATTGAAGGTTCCGGACATGGAATCCTTGCCGCCAATCGACGGCAGGCCAAAGCCAATCTGCGCGTCATAGGCGCCGAGCAGGGCCGCAAACGGCTGGCTCCAGCGCTTCGCCTCCCCGCTCATTCTGCGGAAGTATTCCTGGAAGGTGAAACGCACCTTTTTATAATCTCCTCCTGCCGCAACGATTCTGGATAAGGATTCCAGTACCGCGTAAATAGCGCCGTGATACGGGCTCCAGCTCGAAAGATACGGGTCGAAGCCGTATGCCATCATCGTTACGGTGTCACAGTCCCCGTCCGCCACCGGAAGCTTTGCCACCATCGACTGTGTCTCGGTGAGCTGGTATCTGCCGCCGAACGGCATATATACGCTGCCGGCGCCGATGGATCCGTCGAACATTTCGACAAGTCCTTTCTGGGAGCAGACATTTAAGTCCGCAAGCTCAGCAAGCCATGCCGCTTTGACATCGCCATTCTTTAACGCCTCCGCCACCTTGGGTGTGGAAATCCTGTTCAGATAATTTTCAGACGGATTCGGCATTTCAACCGCGACATTCGTCTCCTGATGTGCACCGTTGGTATTTAAGAAAGCACGGGAAATATTGACAATTTCCTTTCCTCTCCACTCCAGCACCAGCCTCGGCTCCTCCGTCACGACCGCAACCTCGACCGCCTCTAAATTTTCTTCCGCCGCATAGCCGAGAAAGGTATTCACATCCTCCGGCGCGATGACAACCGCCATGCGCTCCTGGGATTCGGAAATGGCAAGCTCCGTACCGTCCAGTCCCGCATATTTTTTCGGCACCTTATCGAGCTGTACGCGCAGACCGTCGGCAAGCTCTCCAATCGCAACGGACACGCCGCCCGCGCCGAAATCATTACACTTTTTGATGATGTGGGCAACCTCCTCGCGGCGGAACAGGCGCTGGATTTTGCGCTCCGTCGGCGGATTTCCCTTCTGTACCTCCGCGCCGCAGACTGCCGTAGACTGCGTATTGTGCGCTTTTGAGGAACCGGTGGCGCCGCCGATGCCGTCACGCCCTGTCCGGCCGCCAAGCAGGATAATCACATCACCCGGGTCGGAAGTCAGTCTCTGCACCGCGCGCCTCGGTGCAGCGCCCATAACCGCCCCGATTTCCATGCGCTTAGCCACGTAGTTCGGGTGATAAACCTCCTTGACATATCCGGTCGCAAGCCCAATCTGATTTCCGTAGGAGCTGTAGCCGTGAGCGGCCTCGCGCACCAGCTTCTTCTGCGGAAGCTTTCCCGGAATCGTGTCTTTTACCGATACGGTCGGGTCCGCCGCCCCGGTCACGCGCATTGCCTGGTAAACATAGGTACGGCCCGAGAGCGGGTCACGAATCGCGCCGCCAAGGCAGGTTGCCGCCCCTCCGAACGGCTCGATTTCCGTCGGATGGTTATGCGTCTCGTTTTTAAAATTGACAAGCCATTCCTCTGTCTTGCCGTCCACCTCAACCGGAACCACGATGGAGCACGCATTTATCTCGTCGGATTCCTCCTGATCGTTTAATTTCCCCTCCTGTTTTAAACGCTTCATCGCCATCAGCGCAATGTCCATCAGGCAGACGAACTTATCGTCCCGTCCGGCATAAAGCTTCTTGTGCGTTTCCAGATAATCCTCATAGGATGCTTTCATCGGCGCACAGTAATAGCCGTCGTCAAAGGAAACCTCCTTTAACTCCGTAGAAAAGGTCGTGTGACGGCAGTGGTCAGACCAATAGGTGTCAAGCACACGGATTTCCGTCATGGACGGGTTGCGCTGCTCGTCCCCTTTAAAATAATTCTGGATATGAACAAAATCACGGAATGTCATGGCCAGATTGAGCGAATCATAGAGTGCCTTAAGCTCTGCCTCCGGCATATCGATAAAGCCGTCAAAAATTCTGACGTCCGCCGGCTCCTCAAAGCTCTGTATCAACGTTTCCGGCTTTTCAAGGCCTGTCTCACGGGAGTCCACGGGATTGATACAATGCTTTTTAATCGCGGCAAATTCCTCCTCGCTGATGTCTCCCTCAATGGCATAGGTAACTGCCGTGCGGATCACAGGCTCCTCATTTTCATTTAACAGCTTCACGCACTGCTCGGCGGAATCCGCCCTCTGGTCAAACTGTCCGGGCAAAAACTCTACGGAGAAGGTTCTCGCTCCGTTTACATCAAACGTTTCCTCATAAACATCATCCACCGGCGGCTCTGAAAAAACCGTTACCAGTGCCTTACGGTAAGTTTCCTCGGAAATATTTTCCATATCGTAACGAACCAGCTCGCGCACCTTTGTCACGCCGCTGATTCCAAGATAGCTCGAAATCTCAGATTGCAGTTCCTTCGCCTTTACGGCAAATGCGGGTTTCTTTTCAACATAGACTCGTTTTACACTGCTCATGGTCTGGCTCCTCCATTCTGTATCACTCCTTCATGCCCGAAACAGGGCACTTCGGCCTTTTGGTTTTCTTCATTGAGTATACCATAGGTGTTGAAATAAGCATAATTAATATATTTAATCTTATTTATTATTTATATTAATATGATTAATAGTAAAGAACATGGCATAAGTTTCCGTTGACAGTCCTATAAGCAGAACTTATAATTAACCTAAATGATTTTCCGGCAGCTACAAACAATGACAGGATGCGGTAATTTCCGCGGAAACGAGGATTCCATGGACATCAATTACGAATTATATAAAGTATTTTATCATGTGGCGACCTCCCTGAGCTTTTCAGAGGCCAGCAAGCAGCTCTATATCTCCCAGTCGGCGGTCAGCCAGTCGATTAAAACACTGGAAAAAAAGCTGGAACAGCCGCTGTTTATCCGCAGCACAAAAAAAGTCCAGCTCACCCCCGCCGGGAAGGTTCTGCTAAAGCATATAGAGCCGGCCATGAACCTGATCCAGCGGGGCGAAAGCCAGCTTTTAGACTCGGGAAGCCTCGGCCTCGGGCAGCTCCATATCGGCGCAAGCGACACCATCTGCCGTTATTTTCTGGTTCCCTATTTAAAACAATTTCACAAAAAATTTCCGAATGTTCCGATTAAGGTGACAAACGCAACCTCCTTAAGCTGCGTGGAACTTCTCGACCAGGGAAAGGTGGATCTGGCCGTTACAAACTTCCCTAATTCCGCCCTAAACCACGCCTATATCCAGAAAACCGTGGCAACCTTTACGGACGTGTTTATCGCAAATCCCGCCTACTTTAATCTCAGACAGCAGGAAATCCCCTTCGAGGAATTAAAACAATACCCGATTCTGATGCTGGATCGAAAAAGCACCACAAGCGAATTTCTTCACAATCTCTTTTTGCAGCACCAGCTAGAGCTGATTCCTCAGATTGAATTGAGCAGCAACGACCTGCTCATCGACCTTGCGCGCATCGGACTGGGAATCGCTTTTATTCCCGACTACTGCCTGAACCGTGAATCCAAGGAGCTTTTTATCGTTAAGACGAAAGAAAAGCTTCCCTCCCGCCAGATGGTAGCGGCAATCAATCCCACGCTTCCGACGGCACAGGCAACGGAAGAGTTCTTACGTCTGCTTCCGAGCGTCTGAATTTTCTTTCCAGAACTCCGCGAGATATTCCCCCACCGTGTCAATCCGGCACACGGTCTGTTTCTCCCACTCCCGCGGGAACAGCCTGCGGTAATCGTTCTGAAGGAAACGCTCGTCGAGCAGCTCAATCACCCCGACATCCTCGGCGGTACGGATGACACGCCCCGCCGCCTGAAGCACCTTATTCATACCGGGATACCGATAGGCGTAATCAAACCCCTCCCCGAGGCTCTTCGAAAAATAATCCATCAGGATTTCACGCTCGTTGCTGATTTGCGGCAGTCCCGTGCCGACAATAATCGCTCCGATGAGCTGTTCCTTCTTTAAATCAATTCCTTCTCCAAAAATCCCTCCTAACACACAAAAAGCGGCAAGAGAGACTTCCCTTTTCGCGGAGGCCTCCACGGAAAAAGCTCCGAGGAACTCCTCCCGCTCC
>CALWBG010000130.1 GCA_944375975.1 uncultured Roseburia sp. | reverse complement strand
ATCTTGGTCAGGGTTACCGTTTCCTCCGTGGACAGCACACTCTCCGCGACTCCCGGCTCCTCCTTCACGGAATTTACAACTTCCCCCGCGCCCGCATAGGCTTCCAGACAACCTGACGCGCCGCAGTTGCATTTCCTGCCGTTTAGCTCAATGACGGAATGTCCGCCCATAATCCCCGCGCGATAGTGGCTTCCGCGCAGCAGCCTGCCGTCTATGACCGCCGCTGTCCCGATGCCCGTCCCGAGAATCATCATGACCGCATTCCTCTTCCCGGCGGCACAGCCGTACGCGGTCTCTCCGAGCAGCGCCGCATTGGCGTCATTCTCCATCACAAGCGGGCAGCCAAAGGTTTCATTGCACCATCCCTGAAAGTCAAAGCCCTCCGCGTTCTTAAACTTTTTGTTTACCGTAAGCAGCCTTTTTTTCTCTACATCCACGATGCCGGGAATCGCGATTCCCACAATCTCGGGTTTTTCCTGCCGCTTTTGCAGAAGCCTTTCCTGCACCCGCTTGAGCGCCTGCTCCATGCCGCGGTCCGAAAAGGAGGGGATGCTGTCCGTCCAAAGGCTTTTCTCTCTTCCTCTTTCAAACGCCGCCATTTTTATATTGGTTCCGCCAAAATCAATCGCTAACTCCATGTCCTCACCCTGGCGCAGATTACGCCTGTTCTCTCTTTTCTGTCCTGCTCCGGAACCAGGTAATATTCCTTTACGGCTTCCGGAATGATAAAGGTTTCCGCATAATGTACCACAAACGGAGCAAAGGAGCCGTCCGTCGATTCCACGGTAATCTCCCGCCCTTCCACCAGATTGAGCACATTGACGCTTCCCTTTGTCTCACACTTAATCCGCCTGTCAAACCATTCTCTCGTGCTTTCAATCAACTCCAGCTCATGCAGCCCTGTCGTCTCCCTCAGATGGCCTTCCTCCTCGAGCACGGTTCTGTTTTGATGAATGAGCTGACTCTCTACCCAGTCCGTGTCCCGCTCAAACTGAATGACCTCCCGTCCATGCGCAAGGTGAATCGGTCTCGGCTTTCCGTCAAGTCCCAGCCTGCCCCAATCCCACAGCTTAAATGTAAATATATAGGGAGTGGCGGAAATTTCCAGCACCATGGTATTTTTGCCGGAGCAGTGGATGGTTCCCGGAGGAATCAGCAGATGGTCATGCTTTTTGACGGGAATCGCATTGATATACTTCTCCGCCGGAAAAGGCGTTTCCCCATCCTGCGCTTTTTCAAGCGCATCAAGAAGTTCCTCCTTTTTCACCCCGTTTTTTATGCCCAGATAGACCACCGGATTTTCTTCCTCTTTTGCGTCGAGAATATAATAGGATTCCTCCTGCGTATAGTGCATGCCGAATTTATCCTGTATATAGCTCACCAGCGGATGTACCTGCAAACTTAAGTTCTGTCCCTCCCAGGTATCCAGAAAATCGAACCGAATCGGAAATTCCGCTCCGAACCGCGCGTATACTTTGGGTCCGAGCAACTCAAGCGGATGCGTAAACACAACATCCAGAGACGGGATTTCCACCGTAACGCCGTCCAGATAAAGCAGCAGGGAGTTTTCCTCCGGCACGCAGTCAAAGCACCATGCATAATTTTTTTCCTGCCTGTCAAGGTCGCATATCTCCTTCATCCACTGCCCGCCCCACACGCCGGGGTCAAAAAACGGAACTACACGGAAAGGTCTGCCAACCGCCTCCTTTAAGCCGTCCCGGAACGCGTCACCTGTCAAAAGCTTCGGACAATCCGGCTGGTTCGTATCCAGCAAATACTGAAATTCGGACAGATATTTTTTCTTATGCCTGTCCGCGACTCTCCATTCAAAGAAGTAGCCCCATTTCACCTTCATCAGATTATCCGTATAGTCGAGACTGTTTTTCCAGTTCCGAATCCGGTTGCTTCTGAGCCTCTGCTGGATTTCCCATCTCGCCATGTCCGCATAGACATAAATATCCGGTTTGCACAAAAGCCTTGCGCCCGCGCCGTAAACAACCACCAGTCCGTCAACCGCTTCCAGGCTTTCCCGAAGCTGTTCGGGCTGCCCCTTCTGCAAAAGATCCTCGTAGGTTTCCAGACACATCTGCCCGAAAACACGGTCTTCCGTCATCCGGTCCTTTACCCTCTCCGAGACGGCCTCATCCGGCAAAAACATCTCCTCATCGGTAAAAATAACACGGGCGGGCTGCAATGGGTGAATCAGCTTTTCCAACAGTTCTGCGTAAAGCACGCCCGGATAACAGTCAATAGTCAAAATCACCCTTCTACCGCCGATTTCTGTCAGCCTGTCAATTTCTTCTTTCAGCCTGCCCAAAACCGCCTCATAGCCCGACCATACCTCGCCCGGATGTCCCGGTATCTCCACATGCGGAAATTTATCATAGTTACTCATATACGACCTCTCTTTTTTCCTTAAAAGGTAAGAACCGTATCCAGCTTCTGCCGGATGTCAAATACCTTTTCCATTTTTCCATAACGAACGACCAGTTGAAACGAATCCCGGGATTTTACCTTAAGACGGATGCCCTCTTTTGTCTGCTCCGCCTTGAAATCCGCCGTCTTTCCGGCAAACCAGTAATTTTCGCACCCGACGCTGCCTTCCTTTAACAGTTCCTCATCCAGCGTCCATTCCAGATAATCCTTTCCCTCCGGCACGCAAAGTCCGACGCCGTAGCGGACGAAGAAGAGAATCGGCGCCATTCCTGACCAGCCTACCATGTCAGCATGGTCCGCGTCCCCGCTGCTGATAAATTCCGGCGGATAATTTTCCCAGATGGTACCTGTGTCCTGGAATACCTGATTTAATACCTCCAGATGGTTTCTGGCGATGTCCTTTGCCAGCTTTCGCAACCCGCATTTTTCAAGCCCGAGCACAATCATCGTATCCATAGGCGCCCACACGGAGCCGCTCCAGTAGCCGCCCATAGGATTATAGCCCTCCTCATCCGCAGCCAAAACAGGCACCCTGTGGGGCCGTTTGAAGGTCTTTTCATCCTCAAGCCAATCGGCAAGCTTTTCCTGCTGTCCTTTATCCGCAGCACCGGACAGCAGCGCCCAAAATGCCGCCGCCGTCTTGATGGGACACTGCGTCTCATCCGCGGCCACGTCAAAGAAAAAGCCCTTTTCTTCATTCCACATATATTTTTGGATGACCGCAATCGTCTCTCTCCTGTCCTTTTCCAGAAAGCTTCTTCTTTCTCCGGCGTCCTTCTCCTCATAGCCATGGCTCTCCAGCACATCCAGCATATCCAGAAGATTTCCGGCAAAGAGAACCATCTCACAGGTAATGTCTATGCCAAAGCCCAGATATTTGTTTCTGGGGGAATTATCCATGCTTGCCCAGTCCGTGACATACATGCCGTTGGCATGGCGCAGATGATAATGAAACGCGCGATAATACTGATAAAGAGGCTCCCAGACGAGATGCAGCCGCTCCACATCCTTTGTATGGCAATAGCTCACCCATTCCGCAAGAGCCAGGATGGGGTGGTTTAAGTTATCCAGCGTAAGATAAGGATTCTTCTCCACCTTTCTGCCCAAATCCGGCCGGTACATATCCTCATAGTCCAAATCCTTCACCTGGCCAAGCCCTCGAAAACCGTAATGATTATGGAAATAGGAATACAGCGGTTTATCGTAGACATTCACCCAGCGCATGAAATCCTTGCCGGTGTCCCTGACCATTTCCCTTGGAATTTCACCGTCGTCAAACTGCTTGCAGTAAAAATTATCCAGCGAACGGATGCCCGGAACATATGGATGCAGCAGATTGCAGAACATTGTCATAAAGCAGGTGTCCCACAAAAAAATATCATCGTTGAAGGCAGCATCCACGAAATTGCTCACATAGCCGCTTTCCGGCTTCGGCTTATGCGTATTCCGAAACAAAATTTTTAAGGCGTACCAGTAACAGTCCGCCCACTCGGGACGCGCAGACACAAACGGGCTTGGTAGCTTTTCTCTGACCTCCGCAAAGACAGGCAGTTCACCGTCCTCATATTCCTTTTTTGAAAAATACATACCCCGCTGTAGCTTTTCTATATACGTATCGTCTCTTTTCATTACACTGTTCCTCTCATTGTAAGTACCTTTGCAAAATTTTCCACGCTCACCTGGAGATTGTCCTCGGCCTCCGTCAGAGTGGTTTCCAATGTATCCAGCTTTCTGATAATACTGAAGGCTGCCGTGATGCCCTCACGGTAAAAAGCGTGATTATCTCCCTTGGTCATTCCGGCAAACACAACTACCGGCTTATTATACCGGTTCGCCAGCCTTGCAATCCCGACCGGCACCTTTCCCTGCAGACTCTGGCTGTCAAAGGAGCCCTCACCGGTAATAACGCAGTCACAGCGCCTCAGCTTATCTTCCAGCTCCATCACCTGCATGACATACTGCGCGCCGCTGACAAACTGCGCTTCACAGATTGCATACAGCGCCGCCCCGATGCCTCCCGCCGCGCCTGCCCCGGGCAGCTCGTCTATTTTTCTGCCGCTTGCCCGGCCAAGCTGGTTTGCATAATTTTCCATGGCATGCTCCAGCCGCGGCATCATGCCGTCGGAGACTCCTTTTTGCGGGCCAAACACATACGTTGCGCCTGTTTTTCCCAGCAGAGGGCTCGTCACGTCACATAGCACCGTAACCTTTACATTCTTCATCAATTCCCTCGGCTTCTCCGTATCCAGAAAGCCGATTTCCTCCAGACCCTGCCCGCCGCGCGACACCGGACTTCCGTCATTCTTTTTTATTACTGCTCCGAGGGCCATAAGCATACCGCAGCCGCCGTCATTGGTGACTGTGCCCCCGAGGGTCAGAACAAGCTCCCGGCAGCCCTTTTGCAGAGAATGAAGGATCATCTGTCCCACCCCATAACTGGAGGCCTTTAAAGGATTCCTCTGCCGCTGCGGCACCAGTGTGATACCGCAGGCCTTCGCCACCTCGATAATTGCCTGCTGCCGTTCCTCCACCCACACATAATCCGTCTGGATGGTCCGGCCGAGAGGGTCCTCCACAAAGCATTTTTCTTTTCTTCCGTGCAGGGCATACATCAGACATTCCGCGGTTCCTTCCCCGCCGTCCGCCATAGGAGCGATGTCGCAGACCGCATCCGGTATGATATTTTTTATGCCCCGTTCCATAATCACCGCCGCTTCATAGGCGCTCAGGCTCTCTTTAAAGGAATCGGGCGTAATCAAAAACCGCATTGCATTTCCTCCTACTCTCGCCTGATGGCTATTTGATTCTGAAAGAAGTATCACAGTCAAAGAACATGACGTTGTCATTCTTGACATTGACGGCAATTTTCGTACCCGGTCTCATATCCATATGCTCAATCGTATGGATTTTCGCCACCGTGTTTCCGATGTTGGTAATCAGAATGGAGTGGGAACCCTGCGGCTCTACAAAATTCACAACCGTATCCGCCATGTAGCCTTCCCGCTTCTCCATATCTTCAGATACCTCCATAAATTCGGGCCGGACTCCCATATCCACCTTTTTGCCGACGTAAGGCAGCATCGCATTGTACAGCTTCTGCGGTACCCTGTATCTGACACCGTCGCCGGAAGCAATCAGCCCGTCCCCTTCCTTTTCAATAACCACATCAAAGAAATTGGTAGGCGGCGTTCCGATAAATTCCGCAACAAATCTGGTTGCGCTGTCATGATAAACCTCCATCGGTGTGCCAATCTGTTCGATTTTCCCTTTATACATAATGACAATCCTGTCCGCCATACTCATTGCTTCCGACTGGTCATGCGTTACAAAGATACTGGTTGAACCCTGTGCCGTATGTATTTTCTTTAATTCTGTCCTCATGCTGACACGCAGCTTGGCATCCAGGTTGGAAAGCGGCTCATCCATCAAAAACAGCTTTGGCTCCACCACGATCGCCCGGGCCACGGCAACTCTCTGCCGCTGACCTCCCGACATCTGGGAAGGATATCTTTTTAACAGCCCCTGTATCTCCGTCGCCTTCGCGGCAGCCTCTACCCGCTTTTTAATTTCCGCTTTGGGCAGCTTTTGAAGCTTTAACGGATAAGCGATATTGTCAAACACCGTCATATGCGTCCAGATGGCATAGCTCTGAAATATCATGGAAACTCCGCGCTCTCTGGGCTTTTTATCGATAATGCTCTCCCCGTCGATTAAAATATCACCGCCGGAAACCTCCTCCAGACCAGAAATCATTCGGATGGTCGTCGTCTTTCCGCAGCCGGACGGTCCCAAAAATACGATAAATTCACCCTTTTCAATCGACAGATTCATGTTATCCACAATCAGGGGTCCGTTTTTGGTGTATCTTTTCTGTAAATTTTTTATCTCAAGATAACTCATATTCAATCCTCCTATAATTCAACCCCGCCCCACATCTGTCCGATATATTTGCGGATGATAAAGGTAAATACCAACGCGGGGATAATCAATACTATACTTCCTGCCGCCGCATACTGGATGCCGCTCGAGGTAGTCCCAATCGCTTTATAGACTACCAGCGCGAGCGTCTGATTCTCGCTGGTTAAAATCAGGGCTGAAATAGTGTCATTCCATGCTGTCTGGAAAGAATACATAGAGCTTGCCGCCATTGCCGGGAAAGCCAGGGGAAGCGTAATCCGCATAAAGGTATTAAATCTGTTTCCGCCGAACACTAAAGATGCCTCCTCGAGCTCTTTATTGATGCCGATGAAAATACTGCTGGTAATCCAGGAGGTCAATGCGATATTCGGAACGGAATATAACAGCGCAAGTCCCAGCATCGTATCGAACAATCCCATTCGAATCAACAGCATCGCCATAGGGATACTGATTCCCACCGTTGGGAACATTCTTACGATCAGCAAAGCTACGTTAATCTGTTCCCTGCCCTTAAAGTGGAATCTCGCCATGGCATAGCCCGCCATGCTTCCAAATGTCAGGGAAATCAGAATGGTCAGCAGCGACACGATGATACTGTTTTTTAATGCCGCTCCCGCATTCGGAATAATCTTAAAGAATTGCTTGAAATTATAGAGCATATCCTTTTTATAGGAAAATTCCATCGGCCCGTCCGTCCTGGTCTGCTCAAAATCCGCCAAAAGCTCCTCGCCGTCTATCGTAATCCCATACTGCCTGTTGAAATGATTTTCCAGCTTATCGGCGCTTGAGGTGGTGATGACAGAGGTGTAGCCGTTGCCGTCTCCGTAATCATAGAATAATTCATATGCGCCGTCCTCCTCCGGCTCCACGTAAACCGTCACCGTTGTGGACGGAAACAGATTCTTCGGAAACTGCGACATCTCCGTCGCGTTGGAGAAAGAAACAGTGAGAAAAAACAGCAGCGGTATAATCACAATCATTGCAAGTCCCGCCAGAATAATGGCAACCACCGTTTTCTGTACTATATTTAACCGATCCATCATGCTTCCTCACCTCCCGTCGCCTTTTTTCTGTTTGAAAGTCTCAGATAAATTACGGTAGCTACAAGCACCACAACCGTTGTCATAAAAGAATAGGTATATGCCAGCTTCGTACTGGTATCCACTCCCGGAATTTCTTCTATGTAGAACGCGATTCGCTCCACCAAAAACGGTGCTTTCGAGTACCCCAGAACCATAACGGCAATCGACCATACCTGAATCGCCGCAATCATTCTGGTGACCACGGAAGTGGTAATGGACGGCTTTAGGATGGGGAGGGTAATGTCCCTGAATATCTGCCATTTATTCGCGCCAAAGGTGTATGCCGCTTCCTTTAATTCCTTTTGCATGCCCTGAAGTCCCGCAATCAGGATAATCATAACGGAGGGCGTCACTGTCCAGGTGTCAATGGTAATCAGCAGAAGTACTGCGTTCATCCCCTCCGCGTTCATAAAAACGATAGGTTCGTCGATGATATGCAGCATCATCAGTAAAGAATTAATCCATCCGTCCTTTACAAGTCCCGTCTTCCATAAGATTGCGGT
>CALWBG010000129.1 GCA_944375975.1 uncultured Roseburia sp. | reverse complement strand
ATCGCGGAGCGGCTTCGCTATTATGAGGCAAAAAATGTAGTTGTGGACGCGGTTATGGCGGCAAGCAGCGGGAAGCAGTTCATCCGGGTGGAGGCCCTGGCGGCGTGGAAGGATGCGCTTTTTCCGGCGGCGGCACTGATTACGCCCAATATCCCGGAGGCCGGGATTCTCTGCGGTTTCCCGATTGAGACACCCGGGGACATGGAGCGGGCGGCCGAAGCCCTGGGACGGGCTTACGGCTGTGCCGTGCTGCTAAAGGGCGGTCATCGGGAAACTGCGGCGGATGATTTTTTGTGGGCCGACGGACAGACAACATGGTTCTCCGGGCGGCGGATTCATAATCCGAATTCCCACGGAACGGGCTGTACGCTGTCATCGGCGATTGCCTCCAATCTGGCAAAAGGCTATGGGATGGAGGCGTCTGTCGCGCGTGCCAAGGCATATCTGTCCGCCGCTCTCTCCGCGATGTTAAATCTTGGAGCGGGCAGCGGGCCGATAGACCATGGATTTTTCGGGGAATGGCAGGAGAAGGATTCCGGCCTATTGAAATAAGGGAAAATGGTAGCTGAGCGAGATGAGCACGGGCACGAACGCGGAGCAGATAATGCCGTTTAGAACGGAAAGCACGACCGTTTCTTCGTTGGTGTACTTCATAATCATCGGCAGTGTGGTGTCTTCGCTTGTCGCTCCCGCGGGTGCGATACAGGTATAGTTGTTACACTTGACTGCGAGATACGGAATGATGAAAAAAGAAAAAATTTCTCTCATCAGGTTGCTTAAAAAAGCGACGCTTCCGGGCTCGGCGCCTGCCAGGTTTCCCACGGTAGCGCCTGTGAGGCTGTACCATCCCATTCCGCTTGTAATTGCCGTACTTAAATTAAGAGGATATCCGGTTATGATTCCGCACAGGATTCCGCTTGCGAAGGAGGCAGTGATGATGCCAAAGGGAATGATAAATATTTTGACATGGTACTGACGGAGGCTATCGAGAATTCCCTTGTGCAGACCGATGCTGATGCCTACCGAAAACATTAAAATATACAGAATACCATCCGTATGGGAGGTAACGAGTGATATTGCCGCAAGGTCAAGACCCGAGATACCGTATAAAATTCCAAACACCAGGGCTATGATTGTTAAAATGACCATTGTTTATGAAACGCTCCTTTTCAATGCTTTTTGTTTTGCAGAAAACGCTTTGTGAGAAAATATACGGCGAGAATCGAAAGGACGGTCGGAATCAGAAAAAAAATTAAGCTGGTGATTCCGAGGGTAGCCAAATCTTCAAAAAAGCCATCTCTTTGCCCAAGCATCACGCCCATCGAAAAAATAAGCAGCAGTGTGCAGGAAAGCTGCAGGTATTCATTGAATCTCTTTTTTTCTTTTGGGAAAAGCCGGTTTCCGACAAGAATCCCAAGACACATAATGAGTAAAATATCCATGAAATTCACGCTCCTCTTTTGATACCACATAAAAATAGCATATGGCGGCAAAGATGTAAAGCTTGATATGCCTCGGGTTTCTGCAATCATTTACAGCAATTTTACAAATTTTTCGTAGCGTCTGAAAATAAACTGTGCTATGATAAAAATGTTTATGATGATACGAACGATTACGGGAGAAAATAAAAAGGGCAGCCACCTGCATGAGGAGTCTGGCTTCTTTTGTTGTGTGTTCGGACAAATAGTGCGGGTATGAATTTAAAAAGAAAGAAAGCGCGGATGCGTACCGGAAAGTTTGCGGATTATATCGCGCGGAAGTGAGGATTGCCATGATCAGATATTTTAAAACGGATAATCAGCGGATTCATGAGGAAAACAAAGTAACGGACGGGGTGTGGGTACAGATGATACAGCCTACCCTGGAGGAATGTGAAAAAATTGCGGACCTTGTTAACGTGGATATAGAAGATTTGCAGGCAGCACTCGATGAGGAGGAAAGCTCACGTATTGAATTGCAGGACGGATATACACTGATTCTGGTCGATATTCCGACGATAGAGATACGTCATGAAAAGCAGACATACACGACCATCCCTCTTGGAATTATTCTGTCTCAGGATGTCATTGTAACTGTGTGCACGGATGATACGCCGGTGCTTCAGAACTTTATTGACAATCGGGTCAGGGAGTTCAGCACGAAAAAAAGGCTGCGGTTTGTCTATCAGATTTTGTACCGCACCGCGGCGAATTATCAGATGAATCTTCGTGTCATTGACAAGAAGAGGACAGAGATAGAAGAGCGGATTGGCAAGCACACGGAGGACGCGGATTTGATTGATTTACACGAGCTGGAATCAACGCTGGTGTATTTTGCGACCTCTCTGCGCGCGAATGGTGTGGTGTTGGACCGCCTGACGCGTTATAAGCGGCTGGAGCAGTATCCCGAGGATAAGGAGCTGTTGGGCGACGTGATTGTCGAGAACCGGCAGGCAATTGAGATGACGAGTATTTACCGGGATATTATCAACGGTACCAGAGAACTGATGTCCTCCGTGATTGACAACCGTCTGAACAACGTGATGAAATACCTGACCTCCATTACGATTGTCATGGCAATACCGACTGTGATTTCCGGTATCTATGGAATGAATGTGGATGAGAAATGGATGCCGTTTGCCGATACGCCGCACGGATTTTTGATTATCTGTGTGCTGACGCTGCTTATCTGCATCATCACAATGCTGTTTTTGCGGAAAAAGAAAATGTTATAGCAGGATTCATGCTTTGCAGAATTATTAATAGCCATAAAAAGCAGAGTATAATTAGCTTCTGTGCAAGCCCACTGTAAAGGGGCTTGTTTTTTTTCCATTTTCTGATATAATACAAATGTAGTCCGATGTCATGCAAAAGACACTGGCTACTGAAATTACGCGGTTTGTATTGTATCGCACCTGGTAAACTAATATCAGAGGGAGTCTAAAATCAAGGCGTAGGATATAAAAGAGAAAATTACAAGCCGCGGAGACTATGTACATGGGAAGCGAGAGGAGGTACTTATGAGGTCGAAAACAAGAAAAGGTTTAGTGTTGGTATCCGTATTTACATTTGCAGCCGGCATGACACTGGTGTCTAATGCAGCAACCTGGAATTATTATTCGGGGTATGTACAAAAAACACAGGATCTTGTAACATCGCAGCAACAAAAGGAAACAACGGGTTCTGCGACAAATTGGGTAGAGTATGTTGAAGATAATCGTAAGTTGACATGCTGGGTACGTGAAAACACATCAGGAACACCAAGGCTAACCAATAAGGTGTCATATACGGATAGCGGCTATGTTGATATGGATTATACAAGCGGCTCGCAGGCGATAGGGAAACAGACCCAGCTTGTAGTATCCACGGCCACGACCAATTTCTCGGAGACAAGAAGTTTTGGAATGTGGTCGCCGGATTATAAAAGATAAAATAAATTGATTTTTGTTGTAAGCGGGGGATTTATTTTTGGGCGGGCGTAAAATACGGTCGGTATATTATTTCAGCCCTTAAGCGACAGGTGGGGGAGATAATGAGATATTTTTTCAGTGAACTGAAACGGGGACTGTGCGGCAGACGGATGCTTTTTTCCATGGCAGTGTGTATCGTGTGCCTTATCATAGCGGGTAATGAGGACATTGCGTTTCCTACAGTGGATTTTCTGGATGTGATGATGAGTGCGCTTACGGACAGCACATATGCTCTGCTGGTGTTTTTGTTTCCGGTGCTTGTATGTATACCGTTTTCTCTGACTTGGCGTGAAGAGGTGGAAAGCGGCTATTATTATTTGGCGATTGGAAAGCTGGGCGAGAAAAAATACAGGGTGGTAAAAGCAGCAGTAAATGTGATTTGCGGCATTTTTTCTTTTTTACTTCCCTGTATTGTTTATTATCTTGCCATATTGGCAGTAAAAGGAACAGACCTTTCGGATTCTGTGAATCACGCTTATAATTTCTGGGAGGATCTCCGGGAGGTTAGGCCGGTGCTTTACGGTTGGGTACTCGTATTAAATACCGGGGTCTGCGGTGCCGTATTTTCCTCACTGGGCCTTGGAATTTCAACATGGGTGCCCAACAAATACGTTGCCTGCCTGCTTCCGCTTTGTTTTTATATTTTTTCAGGGGCGGTACTGATTGATGTAAATCCGTACTGGAACGCTGTTACGCTGTACAGCCTCAACGAATATAATGCCACGGAGCCGTTTTACATTCTTATTTATGATGTGCTTTTGTTCACGGCAGGGCTTGTGTTGTTCGTAAGCGGTGACAGAAGATATCGGAGAGATGCAGGATGAAACAGAATATGGCTGTTTTACTGAAAACAAAAATAAATATTGCAATGGTGGCTGCAGTCATATTGGCAATACTGTGTTGGTCCTACAGTACGTTCAGGGGATATTGTCTGCTGTATGAACTACATTTGGTGGAGCAGATGGATATCTGGAATTATCTTTTGTACAACTTAAACAGCGCCTATAATATTCTGTTTTTGTACGCATTCTGCATCATTTTGCTGTGCAGAAAATTCGGGATTTTTGCGGGGTATGATGTACTGCTTGCCGTAAATGGAGGCAGCATGGAGAAATACTGGCGGTCGCTGCTCTTGACGGAATTGCTGTTTGCCATGGGATTTGCGGTATTGGCGACAGCGTTACACTTTTTGGCTGGCTGGGTGGGCGGCCTGACGCTTTCTGTACGTTATACAGATGTTATAGATGTTGGCGGTATTTGGGCCTTTCGGCTGGTTTTTAGAAATCTGGTTTGTCTGATTTGCTATCTTTTTGCACTGCTGTTACTGCAAAATGCTATCTATCTGCTTGTGCGCCAGAGGGTACTTCGGATACTGCTGGTTATTGCTATTCCGATCGGTGACATGGTGCTTTATAAATGCGCGCTTACAGGGGTGTTGCGTTATACGATGCTTGGAAATGTTAAAATTGAATTTTCAGGAACGTCCTATCCTGTATTTTATTGGATTCCCGTGGTGATTCTTTTGTGCATTCTTAACTTTGTGCTGGCGGAAAGGGTGGAACCTTATGGAGAAATACATAAAGTACCTTAGCACATTGGCTGCGATTGCCGTTTTTTGGATTGTATCCTTTCTGGCCGGTGCGCGGCTGTTTGGATGTGGGTTTGGAACGCTGGAGGAATATCTGGAAAGGTACTGGGGAGGCTTTTCCTCGGTCAATGTGCGTTGTATTTACTGGTTGCTGCTTCAACTGCCGGTGTATCTGTGGATCTATTTCAGGCAGATTGGGCGGATGAAGTGGATTTATCCGCAGGTACTTCTGAGGAGCGGAAATTTTCGGCAGTATCACCGTTTGGAAATGTTAAAAAATGCAGGTCTTGTGCTGGGGTATTATTTTGTGGGCGTGGGCGAAATGTATCTGCTCTCCGCTTTTTGCGGTGATACGGTGATTGGAGACATCAGCTTTGTGGTTCAAACACTGCTTCGGCAGACTGTGGGCATGGGAAGTCTGCTGCTGTTTGCACTCATACTTCACGAGGCGGTATTTCCGGCAGTTGAGAGTTTTGTGCTGGCGTTGTTTGTACAGTGCGGTATGATACTTGGCGGCAAATCGGTTTTCGCTCTGAATCAGATGGGGCGGGATGCCAGAGAGGCGCAGACAGTGTGTCTTATATTGGCTATGATATGTTTGGCGCTGCTTTGGGAAATTGAGAGAAGGCTGGTTTTTGTCTGGTTGGAAAAAGAGATGGGAGAATCGGGACATGGATGAGATCGTTCAGGTAAAAAATGTGACAAAGCGGTTTGGGGAGGAGACGGTACTCTCGGATCTTTCCTTTTCGTTTGAAGCGGGAAAAATATATGGACTTGTGGGCAAAAACGGCAGTGGAAAGAGTGTCCTGTGCAAGCTGATTACAGGGGTGCTGCATCCGAACCAGGGGGAGATTATTGTAGAGGGTGTTTTACTGGAAAAAGGCGTGTTTCCTCCAAGTATTGGTGTGATTTTAGATAACACCGGGTTTCTGCCCAGCTATTCTGGCTTTCAGAATTTAAAAATGCTTGCGTCTATCCGCCGCAGGGTGACAGACGAAGATATACGCGAGACACTTCGGCTGGTAGGCCTTGAAGCTTCCGGTCATAAGCATTACGGAAAATATTCGGTGGGTATGAAACAGAAGCTTGCCATTGCGCAGGCCATTATGGAAAGACCGGAGCTTCTGGTGCTCGACGAGCCTTTCAACGGCTTGGACGCGGATTCTGTAAAAAATATGCGAAGTCTGTTCCGGCGGCTCAACCGGGAACTGGGAACGACGATTATTTTTACATCACATTATGCCGAGGACATGGAAGAAATCAGCGATTGCTGCTATGAGGTAAAGGACGGTAAGGTGACGGAAGTCTGCCGAAATGAACGGGGGACGGATTAAGTGAGCGGCATAGGCCGCTCCCTTAATCCGTCCCTTCAAATCTTCCGCTCGCCCCGCACGGCAGAACGAGCCCGGTTGCAGACACCGGAAGTCCGATTTCATCGGCGGTTATATTTCCGCGGTATTTTTTCAGCGCCGTGCCGAGCATGTAGTGAAGCACGGCCGGCTGCAAGCCCGTTGTGTAGGAATTGACAAGGAAAAACAAGGGCTTTTCCGACAGCAGCTTTGCGCATAACGTAATCAGGGGATAGATGGAATCTTCGATCTTCCAGATTTCCCCCTTCGGTCCTCTGCCGTAGGAGGGCGGGTCCATGATAACGGCGTCGTAATGATTCCCGCGGCGGATTTCGCGTTCTACAAACTTGACGCAGTCGTCTACAATCCAACGGATGGGGGCGTTGGAAAGACCC
The DNA here is from genome assembly GCA_944375975.1 of uncultured Roseburia sp. GTDB lineage: Bacteria > Bacillota > Clostridia > Lachnospirales > Lachnospiraceae > Roseburia. Next base: position 1,214 of record CALWBG010000129.1, on the reverse strand, counting down.
GAGGAAGCCGCGTTCTCCTTGGCCCAGGTTACCATGCCCTTCGAGGCATGCACATGGGTGACGGAAGCTCCGGCAGCCGCTGCGGCAAGCGTGGCGCCGCCGGTATAGGCGAACAGATTTAACACCTTGATGGGGCGTCCGGCCTGTCTGATTTTTTCGGAGAACCAGTCCCAGTTGACCGCCTGTTCGGGAAAAAGTCCGGTATGCTTAAAGCTAAAGGGCTTCAACTGAAAGGCCAGGGAGCGGTAACGGATGCTCCACTGCTCGGGCAAATCGAAAAATTCCCATTCGCCGCCGCCCTTTTTGCTCCGGTGGTAATGAGCGTTTCGTTTGCGCCAGCCGATTTCCGTTTTCGGTGTATCCCAGATGACCTGGGGATCGGGGCGTACCAGAATATAGCTTCCCCAGCGCTCAAGCTTTTCTCCGGCGGAACAGTCTATTACCTCATAATCCTTCCAATGCTCTGCAATCCACATAGAAAATGACAGTCCTTTCTTTTGCCGCAGAACGCGGCAATCTATTACACAATATCAGATATTTTACCTTACATCCCCCTGACGCGCAAGCAAAAATCCTGCGCCTGATTATTTTCGTTTCCAGGTGGAGGGCATGAAAATGATCAGCAGCGGAAAGAGCTCCAACCTTCCTGCAAGCATGTCAAATATCAGGACAAGCTTGGAAAACGGTGAATAAATGGAAAAGTTAAGCGTTGGTCCCACTTTTGCGAGGCCGGGGCCAATGTTATTCAGTGCCGACAGCACACCGGTAAAGTTTGTTGTAAAATCAAATTCATCCACGCTCACAAGCAGTGTAGAAATAAGCAGAATCGCAAAATAGGTTACGAGGAACACGTTGGTCGAGCGCACGGTTTCATGTTCCACGACGCGTCCGTCCATGCGTATTTTTCTGATTTCCCGTGGATGGATAATCAGGGAAAGCTCCTTGCGTATGGTCTTAAACAAAATCACAAGGCGGGACACCTTGATTCCTCCGCCGGTGCTTCCGGCACAGGCGCCGATAAACATCAGAATCACCAGAATACATTTTGACATTTCGGGCCAAAGGTCAAAATCCGTGGTGGCATAGCCGGTGGTAGTAATGATGGAACCAACCTGGAAAAAGGCGTGGCGCAGCGTTTCTTCCAGAGCCGGATACATATGTCTGGTGTTGACCGCAATAATCCCGGCGGAAGCGAGGATCATGATAAAATACCA
>CALWBG010000128.1 GCA_944375975.1 uncultured Roseburia sp. | reverse complement strand
GACTCAATTTTTTCCTGTAAAAGCTTTAAATTCTCCATATGAATCCTCTCCTTAGTTGCCAGATTCCTATGCCGTTTCTCGTAATGTTCCTTTCTCCACCCTCGAAACAGTTTTGCATGTCCCTTACTTCGTATCTACATATTACTCCCTTATCGTACAAAAATCAAACAAAACAGCATGTCACATCTCCCCATTTTTCGACATTGTCTGCCGAAATTGCCGGTTTTATGAGTGTTTCAGGTACCTCTCGGCTCTTTTTTCCGCCAAAACATTCATCATTCCCTGAATCGTTCTGTGGTTTATTTCGACAATATGGCGAATATCGTCTTCAACGTCATGCTTTCTTCCGATATAATCGTCATGCGCTTTTTGAATATATTCACACAAAGCCCCCGCACTCAGAAAATGTCCCGTCTCTTTGTGGTGAGGCACCGTCTGGTTTTTGATATAAGCCCTAAGATCTCTCTTGAGCTTTTCCTCATAAGAACAATGATCCTTTAACCCGCCCGGATAAATTTTATTGTGGGGAAATGTAAAATAATCCGCAAGATAGTGGCTGACTTGCCCTAAATCCATATAATACTTCCTGCCCTTTTTCTCAATGACTTTCTGGCCCTCCGAAAGTCTTTCGATATGCTTTTTAATAGAAGGAAAGGTTTCGGTAATCTCATGACGCCTGTAGATAAAAGACGGCTTGATATCCGGCAGGATGCTGCCGAGATAAAACGAATACTTATGCTTTTTTAATTCCTCGTCTCCGAGACTTTCCACAATATACTTTGCAAGAGAAATATGAGATTTCTTGCGCATTTTTCCTCCATTTCCGCGGGACACCCGCAAAGCTTATGACCTTTTTCCTAACCGCATTATACGTCCGGCCTTTTCGAAATACAAGTAAAAATTTTATAAACAATAACGTTTTCCGATAAAAGATTCTGCCGGATAGTCACTATCCGGCAGAATCTTTGCCCGCGGGCGGTTATTCTTCTCTGCGCTTTCCCTGCTTTAGCCACAGCGAAAGCTTGCGCACTCCGTTTCAGCGCAGGTACACGCCTCGCCTCCGGCGATTCCGATATGGTTCGCGCTGCACCTTCCGTCTTCGTTAAACTTACAGTTGCATGCTTCACATGCCACCTCAATTTCTTTGGAAATCTTGCCGACGGTATTTTTTCCGCTCTTTTCCCCGCGCTCGCGGAAGCTTCCGCAGCAGGTTTCCCCCATAGTTTTGGCGCTGTGCCCCTCGACTTTAATGTCTCCCTTGCAGCAGCACCTGTCCGCATTGTATACGCATCCTGTCACCGTACAATCCAAAATTGTCATTTAGCCCTTCTCCTTTCACCTCTGTTTTACCGGCGGCCGCAAAGCATCCTGTTAGAGCATATCTTGCTTTGCAGCCGTACAATGTTAGTGTCTCTTATTTTTTTGCTTTTATGCCGCCTGTTAGATGGACGGCAGTGGAAAGTGAAGGAAAAAAAGCAATTTTTTCCAAAAAATCAGGCCGATGGCATATTACGCCTGCTCTGTCTGCGGAAGCTCCCGGCGGATTTCCTTCGTGCGGATTTCGCGGCAGATCGCGTCGATAAACTCAGAAAGCGGCTTTACTCCCTCGTCTCCGGCAAAACGGCTTCTCACGGACACCGTGCCGTCCGCTTCCTCCTGTCCCCCGACGACCAGCATATAGGGAAGCTTATCAAGTCTGGCCTCGCGGATTTTAAAACCGATTTTTTCGGAACGGTTATCAACCGTCGCGTCGATGCCATTTTTCTTTAATTCCTTTAAAACTTCCTGCGCATAGTTCTCATACTTATCGGAAATCGGAAGCACGCGTACCTGCTCCGGGCAGAGCCAGGTCGGGAACTTGCCCGCATATTTTTCAATCAGCCATGCAAGCGTCCTCTCGTAGCAGCCCAGCGAGGTTCTGTGGATAATATACGGGCGGACTTTTTCGCCGTTCTGGTCAATGTAATACATATCAAAATTTTCGGCGATGGCGCAATCGAGCTGAATCGTAATCATGGTGTCTTCTTTTCCGTAGACATTCTTTGCCTGAATATCAATCTTCGGTCCGTAGAATGCCGCCTCTCCGTCCGCTTCCACAAACGGAAGATTTTTTGCATTTAAAACGTCACGCAGCGCATCCTGTGTCGTGTTCCAGTATTCCTCATCCCCAAGGTATTTCTCCCTGTTATTCGGATCCCATTTCGACAAACGGAAGGTAATATCCTCCGCAAGTCCCAGCGTCGACAGCACGTAATGCGCAAGGTCCAGACACCCGCGCAGCTCCTCCACCGCCTGATCCGGACGGATGACAAGATGTCCCTCGGAAATCGTAAACTGGCGCACACGGGTCAGACCGTGCATCTCCCCGGAATCCTCCGCGCGGAACAGCGTCGAGGTCTCGCCCATGCGGTAAGGCAGATCCCGGTAAGACTTCTGCGTATTCTTGTATACATAATACTGGAACGGGCAGGTCATCGGACGAAGCGCGAATACTTCCTTATCTTTCTCCTCGTCTCCCAGCACAAACATACCGTCCTTATAATGATCCCAGTGACCGGAGATTTTATACAAATCGCTCTTTGCCATCAGCGGCGTCCTCGTGCGCACATAGCCCCACTCGTTGTCCTCCAGATCCTCAATCCAGCGCTGAAGCTTCATAATCATTTTAGTTCCCTTCGGTGTAAAGAGCGGAAGCCCCTGTCCCACAACATCCACCGTAGTAAACAGCTCCATTTCCCGTCCGAGCTTATTGTGGTCACGGCGTTTTGCATCCTCCATGCGCTCCAGATGTGCGGCAAGGTCCTCTTTTTTATTGTAAGCCGTTCCGTAAATCCTCTGCAGGCGCGCCTTGTCGGAATCGCCTCTCCAATACGCCATCGAGGAAGAAGTCAGCTTAAACGCCTTTACGCCCTTTGTCGTCATCAGGTGCGGTCCGGCACAGAGGTCTACAAAGCCTCCCTGGTCATAAAAGGAAATCTCCGAGTCCTCCGGCAGTTCTTCAATCAGCTCCACCTTGTATGGCTCGCCCTTTTCCTGCATAAACCGGATGGCTTCTTCCCTCGGCAGGGTAAATCTTGTAATCTCATGCCCCTGCTTGATGATTTTTTTCATTTCGGCTTCCAGCTTATCCAAATCCTCCCTGGAAAACGGCTCTGCGTCAAAGTCATAGTAAAAACCGTCGTCAATCGCCGGACCGATGGTAATTTTCGCTTCGGGAAACAGGTTCTTTACCGCCTGCGCCAGGACATGGGACGCTGTATGCCGGATGACCCTTAAGCCCTCCGCATCGTTTGCCGTCACGATATTGAGCGAGCAGTCATCGGAAAGCTCCGTACGCAAATCTACGATTTTGCCGTCCACTTCCCCCGCACATGCCACACGTGCAAGTCCTTCGCTGATGTCCTTTGCGATGTCATATACGGATTTTGCTTCGCTGTACTCCTTTACGGAGCCGTCTTTTAATGTAATCTTCATAATTCTAATCCCTTCCTTTTCTTATTTAAATGACAGACAATCCTCGTCTTCGTCTTCCTCCGTGAAGTCCTCATCCCAAAAATCCTCATCCTCACAGAAATGATTCTCCGTATGATTGCCGTTATTACAACCAAATTTCATATTTTTTCTCGGGGAACAGAGCATTCCCACAATAATTCCGGCGAGAGCAGCGACAGCCACGGTCAATAAACCATCTAATTTCGTTACGGTGACTGTCTCAGACAAGGACAACCATGCTTCTTTCCATTTTTTCATACTTTTTCTCCTTTTCTTGTGAAAGATTTTTCCGGTATAGAAAGACAAAAAATCCCTGACACCGCATTCATGCGATGTCAGGGACGATAAACTTCTTTAACGTGGTTCCACCCGGATTCATTCTCCCATATCCGTATACACCCTGTATACGTCTGCTTCAGGGAAAATCTCATTGCTGATGGTAACGGAATCACCGGGCCGGATTAGGGCCACTCCGAGGTGGTTTTCACCAGGCTTCCCACAAAGGCGCTTTCAGCGCGCTGCGCCTCTCTCTGCTATGCTCCGCCGGCTACTCGTCTCGTCTGCGTGTTGTCTTTCCTTCACTTGATATGGATTTTAATACGATTTTTGCAATCTGTAAAGTCCTTTTTTACCTTCCGCAGCAGAACTTATACTTCTTGCCGCTGCCACAGGGACACGGATCGTTACGCCCCACCTTTTTGCCGACAATGACGGTACCGGACTTCTTCTGCTCCAGATAAAGTCTTTTTCTGGTCTGCGCATCGAAAATCGCATCCCACTGCGGAAGCTCGTACAGCCAGTCCGCCCTGGCATCCACCATGTTCTTATACAGCTTCTCCTTGTCAAAGGCAAGGCTTACCCGGGTATCCTCCTCCATCGTGTCAATCGGATTCGGCTCCACAAGGCTGTCATTGATGCCGTCCAAAAATCCGGTCATCTCCATGACGCTTAATTCATATTTATCGGCAAGCTCCTTTACGGTTCCCTCTACCTTCTCATCCGGATTGGTAAGAAGCTTTTCATATACGCCCTTTTCCAAAAGGAAATACCTCTGCCAAAATCTCTGTAATTCCCCCTTGTCCGCTTTTTCATTGTAGGCAATCTTCTGCCACTGTTCCAATAATGCCATAGTCCATTTCCTCGTTTTCTATGTGAATTATAGTCGCATTAAAAATGCTTGTACTATTATAACAAATGTTTGGCATTTTTTCAAAATATTTTTTCTGAATGTTACCCTTTTATTTTTCAGCACCAAAAGTATCTGCTTGACTCTTTTTATGCTTTCCAGTAGGATTACTGTAGCAGTTTTTATATAAAAAGGAGGTCCGGCATGAAAAAAATAAAACGCATTCTTGCCCTGCTCGGCGTGGCCGTTCTGATTGGACTTTATCTATCCACGCTGTTTTGTGCGCTCTCAGCGAGTGAAAATTTTATGAATATGCTGATGGCGTCAGTCTACGCCACCGTCATTATTCCCGTATTGCTTTGGGCATATTCATTTATCTACCGTCTTGTAAAAAAGCAGGATGATGACGAGAGCCAGGATCAAATATGACCCTGCCAAAAACGGCGGGGTCATACAGCCCGCGAAGGAGATTTTTCATCCTATCTGTCCTCCAGCGGTACATATTCTTTTTCCGGCATAATGCTTCTATATGCGGGACGTATGATTTTATCCATATTGACAAGCTCCTCCATGCGGTGAGCGCTCCAGCCGACAATACGGGCAATCGCAAAAATCGGCGTATAAAGCTCCAGCGGAATATCGAGCATACTGTAAACAAAGCCGCTGTAGAAATCCACATTGGCGCTGACACCTTTATAAATGTGGCGTTTTTCCGCAATAACCTCCGGGGCGAGCTTTTCTACCAGACTGTACAGTTCAAAATCCTTCTCCCTTCCCTTTGCCTTTGCAAGCTTTTCCACAAAGCTCTTGAATACGCGCGCTCTCGGGTCGGAAAGCGAGTAGACCGCATGTCCCATTCCATAAATAAGTCCCTTCCGGTCGAAAGCCTGTCTCTCCACAAGCTTCTCCAGATATGCCTTGACCTCATCCCTGTCATTCCAGTCTTTAATATGTTCCCGGATGTCTGCCATCATCTGTACCACCTTGATGTTCGCGCCGCCGTGTTTCGGTCCTTTGAGCGAGGACAGTGCAGCCGCCATGACAGAGTAAGTATCGGAGCCTGAGGAAGTCACCACCCTCGTGGTAAAGGTGGAATTATTGCCGCCGCCATGCTCCATATGCAGTATAAGTGCGATATCAAGCACCCGCGCCTCAAGGTCTGTATATTTCTTATCGGGACGCAGCATCAGAAGCAGATTTTCGGCTGCCGACAGCCCCTCCTGGGGCCGATGGATATAAAGGCTGTCGTCACACAGATAATGGCTGTACGCCTGATAGCCGTACACCGCCAGCATCGGGAAAACGCTGATGAGCTTAATGCATTGCTCAAGCTGGGTATGGAGCTGCTGATCCTCAAGCGTATCGTCATAGGAGGCGAGCGTGAGCACGCTTCTGGTCAGGGAATTCATCAAATCCTTGCTCGGCGCTTTCATGATGACATCTCTGGTAAAATTCGTCGGAAGCTGCCTGCATTCCTCTAACATACCGGAAAATGCCTTAAGCTGCTCCATGTCCGGCAACTCACCCATCAGAAGCAGGTACGCCACTTCCTCGAAGCCATAACGCTTTCCCTCCAGTCCCCGGATCAAATCAATGACATTATAGCCGCGATACCAAAGGCTGCCGTCACACGGAATCTTCTTTCCATCTTCTATGCGAAAGGCGTCAATTCTGGATATATTTGTAATTCCGGCCAGCACACCGGTTCCGTCCAGGTCCCGCAGGCCGCGTTTCACGCCGTACTCCTTAAACAGCTCCGGCGCTATCCGGCTATTGCGTTCGCAGATTTCCATCAATTTTTCAGTCTCTTTTCCAAAATCTCCGTACTGGTTCATACTCTGCTCCTCCTTACTCTGAATGTATATTTTTTTCTATTTTGCGCATGACAGTTCTCAGGCACTCTCGCTCTTCCTCCGTCACACCGGCAAAAAGCTGCTCTAAAACCCGCCGCCGGATTTTTTTAAATTCCTGTATCACTGGCTCCCCTGCGGGTGCGATGCGGATATGGATTTTCCTGTGGTCCAGCTCGTCCGCAACCAGCTCGATATATCCATGCTGGCGGAGATTATCCACGGATTTGGAAATATGAGCTTTTGACATATGCTGAATATCAATCAGATCCTTTGCCGTATTTTTTTCTTTTTCACGGGAAATAAGATAGAGAATATCCAACTCGATATGGCGCAGCCCGCACGCTTCCATCAACGGTTCGCACGCCTGATCCATCACCTTGCGTATCTGCTGACTTGTTCCAAGTATTTCATATTCGCTGTACATGCTGAATGCTCCCTGCGGTCAAAATCCACCGCCGCTTCAATTAGTTCATTAACGAACTTATTTCTTATATGATAGCGCATTTAAAATATTCTGTCAAATTAATATTTTATTAAAAAAACGCCGCCCCGTGACATTCTTCATGTCGCAGGACAGCGTTTCCACTATTCCGTGGAATCCTCCAATACAGCGTTTTCCGTACCTTCCGTTTCTTCCGGCGTCTCCGTCCCGGTATCCTCCGGCTCAGCCGTCAAATCTTCGATTGTTTCATGAAATCCGGTCGCGACTGTGGAATCCACAACGTAAATCGCCTCTCCGTCCGCAAGCATCAGATAATAATCTCCCGTTACTTCGTTCTCGCTTCCGACGTAAATGGTGGTCGTTGTCTCCCCTGCTGTCAGCGAAATCACGTTGGCCGGCTCCTCCAGCCCGAAATCAGCCAAATTGTCATATCCGGTAATTTCCTCCGTGGACGTAATATCCACCGCTTTCTCCAGCAGCGTTTCCACCGCGTCCTCATCGATATCAATGCTCTGATCCGCGTCATAGCTCCAATCACTGCCGTTCTTCGTAAAGGAAAGCGTCTGCCCATCCAATTCATAAGAGAACTTTGTAATATCGGAAACCGAAAGGCCGGTAACATGAATGGTTTCCGCCTCCGCCTGTTCCGCTTCCTCTTCCTCCTTTGAGGTGTTATAAAACGATATGCCGATATACGCAAGAATCAGAAGAATCAGCAGTACCAGCAACACCAATAACTGTTTTTTCTGTTTTACCATTATTTTTTCCTCCTGACTGCCCAAATCACAATTCCGATGACAAGGAGTGCAATCGGCACGAGAATGCTTGCCGCCAGACCTCCGATAAGCGCAGAGACAGAGGTTACTGTAATAGCGCCAAGCGTATATTCTTTCACCGGAATCACTGCCGCATTCTCTTCCTCTCCGCCCGTCAGCCCGGAAATAATATCCGTAAACAATGAAACATTATTTCCCGAAACAATGGCGTCCGCAGAATCTGTAAACAGGTTTACGGAACCAGCCACAACAATCTGTGACGTCACGTCATCCACCGTCCGCTCCGCTGCGAGCGCAATCGCAAACGGCCCTTCAATATCTCCATCTTCCTTCTGCGAGGTGGTTGCAT
>CALWBG010000127.1 GCA_944375975.1 uncultured Roseburia sp. | reverse complement strand
TCTTATTCTCTACCGAAATTCCCGGCCATCCGGCAGTTCGTATTCAAACGTAATTGCCGTTTTGGTTACATACGGCTCATAGATATCCCGGATCTGCACTGCATCGTCGGGCAGGGCAATCCGGATACAAATATTATCTCTTTCCATTATTTCTCACTCTTCCTTTATTCCGAAGCGTTTACACTAAAAACACCCACAGCGGCCTCAAAGATTCAGCCGGTTATTCCGCTCCTGTAAAAACCGCTCCATATAATGACGCAGCCTTTCATTGTTTTCGGCAGACAAATCGGGGTCTTCCTTTAAAAGCTTTTGTACCTCGCCGGATGCCTGCTGTAAGACAGACGCGTCCTGATAAATATCCGCGAGCAGAAATTCCATTTCGCCGGACTGGCGGATTCCAAAAAAATCTCCCGGCCCGCGGAGCTTTAAATCCTCCGCCGCAATCTGAAATCCATCGTTGGATTTGTTGAGAATGCCCAGCCGTTTCGCCGCGTTTTTGCTGTCCGAGCAGTTTATCATGATACAGTAGGACTGCGCATCTCCTCTGCCGACACGCCCCCGAAGCTGATGAAGCTGCGCCAGTCCGAAACGCTCCGCATTTTCAATCAGCATCACCGTCGCATTCGGCACATTAACGCCGACCTCCACCACCGTGGTGGAAACCAGAACCTGTATCTCGTTTTTCACAAACTGTTCCATAATCCGATTTTTCTGCTCGGCCTTCATCTGTCCGTGCAAAAGCCCGACTGTAATGTCATCGGAAAGCCCGGCGCGCAGCTTTTTCACGTAATCCGTAACGTTTTCGGCCTCTATCTGCTCACTCTCCTCAACAAGCGGACAGATAACATAGGCCTGATGCCCCTTTTTTACCTCATTTTCGATAAACGCATACGCTTTGGGCCGGTATCTTGTATCAACGACGCAGTTTTTCACCGCAAGTCTCCTTGCTGGAACCTCATCTATGACCGAAATATCCAAATCCCCGTAAATAATAATCGCAAGCGTCCTTGGTATGGGCGTGGCGCTCATCACCAGCACATGGGGCTCAGTTCCCTTTGCTGCAAGCGTCTCCCTCTGGCGGACACCGAAACGGTGCTGCTCGTCCGTAATCACAAGCGCAAGGTTCTGATAAATGGCTTTCTCCTGGATGAGCGCATGCGTCCCGACTATCATAGCATTCGGATAAACTTCAAGCGCCTCGTAGGCAAGCCGTTTCTGCCTTGCGGTCATCGAGCCGGTCAAAAGAACCACCGGAAAATTCAGCCCGAACTGCCTGCACAGCTCCTGATAGGATTCGTAATGCTGCCTTGCCAACACCTCGGTAGGCGCCATAATCGCGGACTGGTAGCCGTTGTGCGCCGCTTCCGCCATCGCGAGAAACGCCACAATCGTTTTCCCGGAGCCAACATCTCCCTGAATCAGACGCTGCATAACCGTCTCCGAGCGCATATCGCGCTTTACTTCGGAGAGTGCCCGTTTCTGCGCGCCGGTCAGTTCATAGGGAAGCTGCTTTATGAGTCTCTCCGTAAAATCATCCTCCGCAAAGATAAATTCGTTTTTTTCCCTGGCGCGCTTTTCCTTATGATACTGCATACTTAACACAAACAGGAAAAACTCATCAAATACCAGACGCTTTCTTGCCCCGATCAGCGTATCCATATCCGCCGGAAAATGTATCTGTCCGATGGCGTAATTATATTCGCAAAGCCCGTATTTTTCCCGGATATCGGTGGGCAGATAATCGACAAAAAGATTCTCGTCCCCTAAAGCCGCGCGCACGGTTTTCGTGACGAGATTGTTGGAAAGTCCATTTGTCAACGCGTAAACCGGCAGAAACACCTGCTCCATCGCCTGATACTGCTCCCCGGAATAGACCGCAGGCTGTTCCATCGTAAGCCTGCCATTTTTTTTCACGGCCTTTCCGTAAAAAATATAGGTATTCCCAACTTTAAGGTTATTTTTCATATAGGGCATACGGTACCATACCAGTTCCATGGAAACACCGAGTTCTCCGATGACCGCGACCGTTATCTGCATGGAGCGTACCTTCCTTACGACGGGCGTTTTCGTAATCCTTCCGAGCACTGCCGCCGTCTCGCCGTCCGTGACCTCATCCACATGCTTTGCCTCGGGATAGCGTATGTACGTCCGGGGATAATGAAGGAGTATATCACCTACGGTGTATACTCCTATCTTGTGAAATAATTCTTCTGTTTTCGCGCCGACGCCTTTGATTTCTGAAATGGAAGAATCCCTGTTCATATCAGTCCCCTTCTGCACTTCTACTCTACCGAAATGACGTAGTAGTAAATCGGCTGTCCGCCATAGTGAATCTCAACCTCAACCTCCGGGAAGTTCTCCTCCACCTTAGCTCCGATTGCCTCCGCGTCATCTTCTTTGACGTCCTCGCCGTAATAAATGCTTACAAGCGCGGAATCCCCGTCGATGAGCTGACCGAGCATATCCATTACCGCGGCCTCCAAATCACGTCCCACGGAAAGAATACCGGTATCTCCGATACCCATATAGTCATCCTGCTTGATTTCCTTATCATCAATGACCGTATCGCGGACAGCATAGGTCACCTGACCGGACTTCACGGTCTTAATTTCGGAATTCATACGCTCCTCATTCTCCTCGGGCGTGCTGTCCGGAATATAATTGACCAGCGCCGTGATTCCCTGCGGAATAGTCTTTGTCGGAATCACGATAATCCTTTTGTCCTCCACAAGAGAAGCGGCCTGATTTGCCGCGAGGATAATATTCTTGTTATTCGGCAGAATAAAGATTGTCTTTGCATTGACCCTCTCGATGGCGTTTAACATATCCTCCGTACTCGGATTCATCGTCTGTCCGCCCTCGATAATATAATCTACGCCAAGTCCTTTAAAAATCTCATTGATACCCTCGCCGATACTCACGGAAATAAAGCCCATATCCTTCGGAGGCTCTGCCGTCTCCTGCTTTTGTTCCTGCAAAATACCGACGGACTGCATCTCCTTTTCTTTTAAAGCGGAAATCTTCTCATCGCGCTCCAGCTTCATATTCTCAATGATGATGGTAGTCAGACCACCGTAGGTGAGGCCGCGCTGCATTGCAAGTCCCGGATCGTTGGTATGTACGTGTACCTTAACGATCTCGTCATCCGCAACCACCACGATGGAATCTCCGATGGTCTCCAGGTAGGACTTAAATTCGCTCTCCTGCTTTGTGGTAATCGGCTTTTCCAGCATAATTAAAAACTGCGTACAGTAAGCAAACTTAATCTCCTGATTTGCCTGCGCCTCGATATTATAAGAAGAAGCGGCTCCCCCGGAAGGCTTTTCCGAACTTCCGGTTTCTTCAATGGTATAATCAATTTCCTTTCCGAGCAGGGCGTCAAGGGCTCCTTTGAGCACCTGCATCAGCCCCTGTCCTCCGGAATCCACAACGCCGGCCTGCTTTAACACCGGAAGCATTTCCGGGGTCTGGTCAAGCACGCGGTCCCCCTCCTTGATGACTTCCTCAAGGAAATAAACAAGGTCCTCCGTCTCGTCGCTTAACTCCGCCGCACGCTCGGACATCCCTTTTGCCACGGTAAGAATCGTTCCCTCCTTCGGCTTCATAACCGCCTTATAGGCTGTCTCCACCGCCTTCTGGAACGCGTCCGCCAGAACCTGCACATGAATCTCGTCATACTCCGCAATGACCTTGGTAAAGCCGCGGAAAAGCTGTGAAAGGATTACGCCGGAATTTCCTCTCGCACCACGCAGGGAACCGGAGGAAATTGCCTTCGCCAGCGAGCGCATATCCGGCTTGGCAATCGCGCTTACCTCCTTTGCCGCCGACATAATGGTCATGGACATATTAGTGCCTGTATCTCCGTCCGGAACCGGAAATACATTCAACTCGTTAATCCATTCTTTCTTTGCTTCCAGATTCTTTGCTCCGGCGAGAAACAGCTTCGCCAGAAGCTCAGCATTTATCGTAGTGATTTCCACCTTTTACGTCCTCCTTAATCAATCACACGTACGCCTTCAACGTAAATGTTCATTTTTTTGATTTCCATTCCGGTAAATTCCTCTACTTTATATCTGACTGTGTCAATCAGGTTATCGGCAACCGTGCTGATGCTGACACCATAGGATACTATGACATGGAAATCAATCGTAATCTTATTATCCTCATCAATCGCTACGTTAATACCGTGTGTCAAATAATCTCTTTTTAATAATTTTACAAGACCGTCCTTCATATTGACTGCCGCCATGCCGACAATGCCAAAACATTCCACCGCAACGGAACCGGCATAGGTTGCAATTACTTCAGGGTCTATTGAAACTCTCCCCCACTGGGTATCCATATGTCCATTCATATACGTCCCTGCTCCTTTCAAAGGCATATTAACGCTAATTTATTGTTTATTATAACCGCTTTTCCCGGAAATTCATAGCCATATTTTCGATTTTTTATATTTTTTTTAAAATTTGCTTGCAATATAAATTTGAATCTGGTAAAATAAGCATGTTGTGAGCCTGTAAGTACAAGCAGGCTTAGTGAATTACAAGGAGGTGCAAAACTATGGCAAAATGTGCAGTTTGTGGAAAGGGCGCTCATTTCGGAAATAATGTCAGCCATTCTAATAGAAAATCCAACCGCATGTGGAAATCAAACATCAAGCGTGTGAGCTGTAAAGTAAATGGAACACCGAAGAAATTATATGTATGTGCTTCCTGTCTGAAATCCGGAAAAGTAGAAAGAGCTTAGTTTTTCTTATAAAGAGCACAAAAAATACCGCAGAATCGTCTGATATAACGATTTTGCGGTATTTTTCGATTACCGGATCAACACGATCTGATTTTGTTGTTATCTGTCACATTCCAAAAACGGCATAGCAAAAAGCTACGCCGTTTCTGAAAAACACGTCTGTAAAGTTGTAAGATTTAGGGATTCGTAATACTCTCTCCGACCATTTTATCTTTCGGATCCAAATATTTCTCAAAGGTTTTCTGATAATACAAAGCGAAAAAATACCCCATCAGTCCAAAGCCGTAAATCAGGGTCAGGAAGTTCGCCAAAAGCGTCGTCGTATTAATCCAGACGAACAGAATCATTAAAATTGCCATCTGAATCGTATATTTCATATTGCGCAGCGCCATAAAAAACGAATACCGGATGGTCGCCTTGACGGGATTGACAAACCGCGACTGCACTCCAAAGACATACAAAAGGGAAAGAAAATACGGGACAGCTAAAATCCCCGCAATCGCCTGCATCATAAGGCCAAAGGTATTGCCCGCCTGATTGCCCAGCATAAAATCCGCCGCCAGAAACAATCCTGCCGCAAGATACAGGAAAAACAGACCGGTTGCCTGCTTAAAATTTTCTTTAAAAGAGCGGAAAAAATTCGAATGCCAGTAGCCCTCGTTATTTTTCAGCTTCATGCTGCTGTAAATAAGCGCCGTCGTGGACGCCCCGATGGTAAACACCGGAAGCGAACAAATTACCCACAGCAGATTTAAAAGAAATATTTTTCCTATCTTGTCAATGGTACGGAATACCACGTTGTCTACATTAAATATTCTATCCCACATCTGTTATCTTCCTTTCCTCGCCAGACATCCCTGTACAGCCATATCTCCCCTAAAGCTCACACGCGTCCCACAAGCCCTGGATATAGCGTCTTGCTTCCACCGCGTTTTCCGGCACGGTATTTTCCAGTGTCACGTGTATATAAGGCTTTCTCTCTTTGATAAAGCGGATAATTTTCCCATAATCCATCTCTCCCGTTCCGGCCGCGACCGAGACAAGCTCCCCGTCCCGCACCACAAAATCCTTAATGTGTATCATCGCGATATCTTCACCGAGCAGGTCGATGGCTTCCTCTATAATAGCATCTCTGTCCCTGTAATTGCAACTGTCAAGAAGATTGACCGGGTCAAAAATAATCTGAAGGTTTGGGGAGCCTATCTCATCCAGTACCTTTCTTGCCCGGAGGGGATTGCATACAATATGCTTATATACCGGTTCAATCGCAAAAATAACGCCCATCTTTTCGGCATATTCCACCACCGGCTTCACATTGCGGATAAAGATTTCCAGCGCCTCGTCGGAATGATTCTTTTCCTCGAACCGGTATTCCTCGTTCACCGCTCCGGTCTCCGTGCCGACTACTCCCACTCCCAGCAGGGACGCAAAACGGATGTGCGCCAGATACCGGTGTGTAATTTTGGCAAGGCTTTCGGGATTGGGGTTTGCAAGGTTTAAATAACAGCCGAGTACAGCGATGTCGAGGTGATATTTTTCAAACAGCCTCTTTAAATACAGTGCGTAGCCCGGAGTGAGCGCCCCGTCGTCCACCGGATATTCCGAAATTACCTTGGAGAGAGCTAAGTGGCCGCAGGCAAAGCCCTGCTCCTCCGCTATTTTTAACCGCTCCGGAAGCGGCGCTTTTTTAATATCGTGTAAACGTATTCCTAACTGCATCGTTTTTCCTCCGTTCTCCCGTTACCGGCGAATGAGCTCATCGACCCCGTGAAGCTCTAACGCATCGCCCACGCAGCCATCCACTGTCACATGTTCCAATACGAGTTTTTTTACATTTCTGGCATAGATTCCCTTTTTACTGCATTTTTCCACGCCGTTTGACATAATCGGAACATCGCATTTCGCTTCCCCGGCAAAGGAAACAGCAACATTTTTCATCTCTACCGTTTCGATTTTCTGCTCCGGCAGCCCGTCAAAATACGATGCCGCCACATGGCAGTTATTTGCACGGATATTTTCAAACCGGAGTGTCCGAATCGAGGGAGTTCCCTCATCCACCGGATAAACCTCCCTGGACTGCACGAACTCGGTTCTTCCGTCCGGATCGCAGAAATAAAACGCATTGGCGGTAAACGGCGTCATCACATGCTCCATCTCAATATCCCGGAAAATAATATCATCCAATACCGCGTCTTTTCCGCGCCCGCGCCTTGTTTTGATGCGCAGCCCCCGGTCCGTATGGGAGAATCTGCATTTTTCCACAACCAGATTTTTCACGCCGCCTGCCATCTCACTTCCCACAGTCACAGCCCCGTGTCCGTTTTCCATCAGGCATTGCCAGATGTGAAGATTCTCGGAAGGCGTTTTGTATTTCCTTCCCATATAGATTTTTCCTGATTTGACTGCAATACAGTCATCCCCCAGCGAAAACCGGATACCGCAAATATCTACATCCTTACAGGATTCCGGGTCAAGCCCGTCAGTATTCGGGGAATTTGCCGGATTTTCGACTGTCAGGTTGCAAAACATCAGGCGATTGCTGAAATAGGGGTGAAGCACCCAGGCGGGACTGTCATGGAAGGTAAGTCCCTGCACCAGAATATTTTCACAGTGGTTCAGAAAAAGCATACGCGGCCGGAAAGCTCCCACCATTACCTTTTCGTTGTTCCACCAGTTGTCATGGTTGGCGCAGCCGTTAATGCTGCCCTCCCCATAAAGCTTCACATTCGAAACATAGATTCCCGTAAGGATTCCCGCAAAGCTTTTGAGGGGATTTCCCTCCCAGGAGCCCAGATTATATTCATCTTTTTCATCCCAGCTTTCAATCAGGCCGGGAAGAATCGCGAAATGATTTCTGTCCGTATCGGCTTTCAGCTCGGCCCCCTTTGCAAGCTCTACATTTATATCGCTTTTTAAAAAGAGACTGGTAATCCGGTATGTTCCGGCCGGAATCAGCACGCGGCTGTCCTTCGGACATGCCATAATCGCCGCCTGAATAAAGGAAGTGTCGTCCGTGACGCCATCCGCCTTCGCACCGAAATCACGGACATTCAGCGTAACAAATTCATAGTCCGTCTCAAAGGAAAGTGCGTCCTCCTCCTCTCCCGTCTCATTTTTCACCTGTACCGTATACACGGTGGACGGCTTTAACCCGTAAAGAGAGGTGATGACGGTGTCCGTCGTCTTTGCCTCCTCCCCGTCCAGCAAAATGTGATACGTTTTTTTTGTGTGATAAATTCCTCCATCGTCCAGCGAAAGTGAAACGCTTCTCGCTGTCTTTGCCAAGATTCGAAGCTCCATATCATCCTCCAATATTTTCCTGTCACATA
>CALWBG010000126.1 GCA_944375975.1 uncultured Roseburia sp. | reverse complement strand
ACTGTTTAAAAACACCTCGCAGTAGGCGTGGGCCTTACTCTGGTACTCCCCGGAAAAATTCAAATCAATATCCGGTTCCTTATTGCCCTTAAAGCCCAGGAATGTTTCGAACGGAATGTCAAAGCCGTCCTTTACCAGCTTTTCCCCACAGACCGGGCAGATTTTATCTGGCATATCGCAGCCGCTCCGCCCGGAAAACGCCTTGACCTCCGGCGAATCAAAATCACTGTATTTGCAGTTCGGACAGCGATAATGCGCCTGAAGCGGGTTCACCTCGGTAATTCCGGACATGGTCGCCGCAAAGGAGGAACCGACGGAGCCTCTCGAGCCTACCAGATATCCGTCCTCATTCGACTTCCACACAAGCTTCTGCGCGATAATATACATCACGGCATACCCGTTGGAAATAATGGAATTTAGCTCACGGTCCAGACGCTCTTTTACAATCGTGGGCAGTTCCTCACCGTACATACTGTGCGCCTTTGTATAACAGATGTCGCGCAGCATCTGGTCGGAATTTTCGATAACCGGAGGACATTTGTCGGGACGCACCGGGGAAATTTTTTCACACATATCCGCAATCTTATTCGGATTTGTGATGACTACTTCCTCCGCCTTACTGCTGCCAAGATACGAAAACTCCTTTAGCATTTCCTCCGTCGTGCGCAGATACAGCGGGGCCTGCTCGTCCGCGTCCTTAAAGCCCTTTCCCGCCATAATAATCCTGCGGTAAATCTCATCCTGCGGGTCTAAAAAATGCACGTCGCAGGTCGCTACCACCGGCTTTCCGAAGGTTTCTCCCAGCTTTACAATCCGCCGGTTGATGTCCTGCAATTCCTCCACCGTACTGACGGACTCCTTATCGCTTCGAATCATAAATTCATTATTGCCGATAGGCTGAATTTCCAGGTAATCGTAAAACTTGACCAGACGTATGATTTCTTCTTCGGGCCTGCCTCCCACAATCGCGCGGTATAGCTCTCCCGCCTCGCAGGCGGAGCCCAAAAGCAGACCCTCCCGGTATTTGACAAATTCACTTTTGGGCACTCTCGGACGCTTGCTGTAATAGGTCAGATGTGACATGGAAACCAGCCGGTACAGATTGATTCTTCCGATGTCATTCGCCGCCAGAATGATGGCGTGATAGGTCGGCATTTTCATAATTGCCTCCGGCGATGCCGCCCCCATCTGATTGACATCCTCTAACGTCTCCATGCCCCGCTCTTTTAACATACGGACAAATTTCACAAAAATTTCCGCTGTACAGCCCGCGTCGTCCACCGCCCGGTGATGATTTTCCAGCGATACCCCGAGCGCCTTCGCCACGGTATCCAGCTTAAAACGATTTAAATTCGGCAGCAGGATACGCGCCAGCGCAACGGTGTCTATGATTGTAAACTCAGCCGAAAGCCCCTGCTGTCTGCAGTTTTGAATGATAAAGCTCATATCAAAATCCGCGTTGTGCGCCACCATAACCGCACCCCCGCAAAAGCTTAAAAATTCGGGCAGAATTTCCTTGATTTTGGGCGCGTCCAGCACCATATCGTCCCGAATCGAGGTCAATTCCTCAATGCGGTAGGGAATCGGCGTCTGCGGGTTGACAAAGGTGGAGAAGCGCCCGGTAATTTCCCCTTGCTCCACCTTCACCGCTCCGATTTCGATAATTTTATCCTTTTCGGGTGAAAAGCCGGTCGTCTCCAGGTCGAACACCACAAAGGTATCATCCAGGCTCTGTCCCTTCGGATTGGTGACAATATCCTTTAAATCATCCACCAGATACGCCTCCATACCGTAGATGACCTTAAAATCGTCCCCCGGCGCCACGGCGTGGTTTGCATCCGGAAACGCCTGCACATCGCCGTGATCGGTGATGGCAATCGCCTTATGTCCCCACTTCATCGCACGTTTGACAATGTCCTTAACCTCGGAGACTCCGTCCATGTCGCTCATCTTCGTATGACAGTGCAGCTCCACGCGCTTTTCCGGGCTGGTATCCATTCTTGTCGATGTAAAATCAGCGATTTTCTTGATTCCGACAACCGAGCCGATGGTCAGCTCACTGTCAAATTTATCAATGGTAGTCACACCCTTGATTTTTAAAAACGCTCCTTTTTTCAGTCCCTCCAAAAGCTCCT
This sequence comes from uncultured Roseburia sp., assembly GCA_944375975.1. Taxonomy (GTDB): domain Bacteria; phylum Bacillota; class Clostridia; order Lachnospirales; family Lachnospiraceae; genus Roseburia. The sequence goes on along the minus strand of CALWBG010000126.1, from coordinate 6,024 downwards.
CAAGCTGGTCGTTTCTGGAAAAAATCTTCAATACGATGGAATCGGTGAAATCCGTCACCGACAGGATTACAATTGTTTTTTCGTTACGGATTTCTCTGGTTTCCACCGTCATCACCTGACAGCGGATGGCAACCTCCCCCATCTCGCCGACAATCTTTTCAATCGGCACCGTCTCGTCGTCAAAGTCTTTTCCGTAAATCACATCCGGGTTGTCCGACTTTTTGATGCCGCCGAAGGAGCCGCCATCGAACTTCTTTTTAAAATCTCTTCTGCCCTTTTGTCCTCCGTCTGCATAATTTCCTGCATTTTTCAGGACCTTTGCATTATTTTGTGCATGTGAAGCCTGTCTGTCTGCCCGAAAAGCCGTTCCCTCCGATACGGGCGCGGCCTCCTCCCCGTCAGTCGAAGCAGTTTCCGCCGCGTGTCCGCCTTTGAGCTGAACGTTTCTCATAATATTCTTAATTTCAAACTGAATCTGTAAATCGCTGTTCTTGCGGTGTTTGCTCTCTTTTGGTTCCTCATAGGCAAGCTCCACCGACAGGTTCAGGCCGCACCGCTCGCAGACTACCTTCTCTAAAAATTCCACGATTTCATCCGCTCTGCTCTGCGCAATGATGGTATTCTCAAGTGTCAGACGCAGCTTCGTATCGCTCAAAAATTCCATCTTCGCCGCGCGCAGCAGGTTGTATTCCATAAGACTGTAATGCCTTAATTCCTCAAGCATACTGTCTTTATACAGCTCAAGAAGCTTTTCAGGCGTATACTGCTCCGAAAGGCTGTATTTTTCAATCACCCGGACATCCATATTATGCCCCTTAAAAATTTGCTCCCGAATCGACTGCTCGAGCTGATAAATATTCTTTTTATGTATCAGCCGGGTTCCCCGCAGATAGATACGCAGGTGATCTTTCTCATGATTCATCCCGACCTTTGTAACTTCCGTCTCCGATAACAGTTTTTTCATATCCCCGCTTACTTCCAACGTCGGGAAAACATCAAAAAACAGCTTCGTCATCAGTTTTCCTCCCAATGCAGCAGCTCATAGCGCAGGCTCTCTAAAAGCTCCGCTTCCGGTACTTTTTTATAAACCTCTCCATGCTTGATAATCAGTCCTTCACCAATTCCGCCGGCAATTCCGATATCCGCTTCCTTCGCCTCACCCGGCCCGTTGACCACGCATCCCATCACGGCGACCTTAAGGTCGAGCGGAATGTCCGCCACCATAGTCTCCACCTGGTTTGCCAGCCCGATCAGGTCGATTTTCGTCCTCCCGCAGGTCGGACAGGAAACTACCTCAATGCCGCCACTGCGCAGTCCGAGCGTCTTTAGAATCAGCTTTGCGGATTTGATTTCCTCCAGCGGATCACCCGTTAAGGACACGCGGATGGTATCGCCGATACCCTGATGAAGAATCAGCCCCAGCCCAATCGCTGATTTGATGTTGCCGCTGATAATCGTTCCGGCTTCGGTAATACCCACGTGAAGCGGATGCCTGGTCCGCGGCGCCAGCAGTTCATGCGCTTTGACACACATCATAACGTCTGATGATTTGATACTGATCACCAGGTTATCATACCCCATGTCCTCAATCAGATGAACCTTATCAAGTGCGCTCTCCACAATGCCCTCTGCCGTCACACCGTGATATTTCTCCACAAGCTCCCTTTCCAGAGAGCCGCTGTTGACGCCGACACGGATGGGAATATTGCGCTCCTTCGCCGCGTCTACCACGGCCCTTACGCGCTCTGTGCTCCCGATATTTCCGGGATTGATGCGTATTTTATCCGCCCCGTGCTCGATTGCCGCAATCGCCAGCCGGTAATCAAAATGAATATCCGCCACCACCGGAATCGGCGACTCCTTTTTTATTTCGGTGAGCGCTGCGGCCGCCTCCATCGTTGGCACGGCACAGCGGATAATATCACAGCCCGCCGGCGCAAGCTTCTGAATCTGTGCCACGGTTGCCGCTACGTCCTCCGTTTTTGTGTTTGTCATCGACTGGATCAGAATCGGATTGCCTCCGCCGATTACCTTTGAACCAATTTTCACTGTCTTTGTCATATTTGCGCGTGTCCCCCTCTTATCGTTTCCGAAGTCTCTTAAAGGATTATCTTTCGGATATCATTAAACATTACCACAACCATCAGTCCCATCAAAAGCATCAGTCCCACAAAATGAACCATCCCCTCTTTGTCCGGGTCTATGCGTTTTCCCCGGATTCCCTCAATAATCAGGAATACCAGGCGTCCGCCGTCCAACGCCGGGAGCGGGAGCAGATTCATCACGCCGAGATTCGCTGAAATCAAAATGGAAATATAGAGCATCTGGAGAAATGCCGCATAATAACCATAGGATACGCTCTCCTCATAGCTGTCTCCGATGGCATCCACCAGCCCGACAGGCCCGCTGACATCGTTTAAGGTCACGCCCCCGGTCACCAGCATTTTTAAGCTTCCCACGGTTGTGTCAATCCAGTATTTCACCTCGTAAACACTGTACTTTAGATTCTGAAAGAGATTTCCCTGCACGACTTTTCCGCCCACAAATCCGTAGCGGTATTTTCCAAGCTCCTCATCGTATTTCGGTGCCAGCGTGGTCGTATATCGCTCCCCGTCTCTTTCATAGGTTACCTCCACGCTCTCCCCCTCATGGAACAGCGCGTATGAGCTGACCTCCCGGTAAAAATGAATGTTTTTCCCATTCATTTCCAGTATCACATCACCGGGCTTCATTCCGGCTTCCTCCGCCGCATAGCCCTCGCTGACCTCAACAATTTCCGGTATGTCATAGCCGGTGTTGCAGACAAGAATAAACGCAAACACAAACGCCATGATGAAATTAAAAATCGGCCCCGCCGCCACTACGCTGATACGTGCCCAGACGGACTTCTTGTTAAAAGCTCTTTCGTCGCTGCTGTCGTCGTCCTCGCCCTCCATCATACAGGCGCCGCCGAACGGAAGCAGCTTTAAAGAATACTTTGTCTCCCCCTTCGTAAAACCGAAAATCGTAGGCCCCAACCCGAGACAAAATTCATTGACGCGGATTCCGTTTGCCTTGGCCAGCCAGAAATGTCCCAGTTCATGGAATATAATGATAATACTGAATATCAATAACGCGATAATAATTTTCATCCGTCAAAATACCTTTCAAAAATGCTCCGTCGACGCCGTTTTTATCCTCTGCGGCGTCCGTCAATATACGCATAGACGGCTGCCTCCGTCTCTAAAATTTCCTCCAGTCCCGGATTGCTGCGGTAGGCTACCCCGTTCATGCAGTCCTCGATGAGCTCTGTAATTCCCTCCCAGGAAATTTCGTGCTCCAAAAACAATGCAACCGCCTTTTCGTTTGCCGCATTAAAGATTGTGGGCATATTCCCGCCCCGCTCCATGGCCTCATAAGCGAGCGACAGCCCGCGGAAGGTCTCGGTATCCGGCTGTTCAAAGGTAAGACTGCCCAGCTCAAACAGATTGAGGCGTTTGCCCGAGAGACTTCTGCGCTCTGGATAATAAAGCGCGTACTGAATGGGCAGGCGCATATCCGGTGTTCCGAGCTGTGCGATCACCGCTCCGTCCTCATATTCCACGGCGGAATGAATGACGCTCTGCGGATGCACCACGACCTGAATCTGCTCCGCCTTTACGCCAAACAGCCACTTTGCCTCCATGACCTCCAGTCCTTTGTTGACCAGCGTCGAGGAGTCCACGGTTATTTTTCTTCCCATGGACCAGTTGGGATGCTTTAGGGCATCCTCCACCTGAATATCCTTAAGCTGCTCCTTTGTTCTTCCGCGGAACGGGCCGCCCGACGCCGTCAGAAGAATTCTTGCAATACGGTTTCCCTCATTGCCCTGAAGCGACTGGAAAACAGCGCTGTGCTCACTGTCCACCGGCAGAATCGGGACATGGTGCTCCTTTGCCATCGGCATGATAATATGCCCCGCAGTCACAAGGGTCTCCTTGTTGGCAAGCGCAATCGCCTTCCCCGCACGGATGGCGGCCACGGTCGGGCGGATGCCGAGCATTCCGACGATTGCGGTTACTAAAATCTCACTCTCCTGTATTGTCGCGACCTCTATGAGCCCTTCCATTCCGGATACGATTTTCGTTGCCGTATCCGCAGCCTTCACCCGCAGCTCTTTTGCCTTTTCTTCGTCAAACACACAGGCAAGCTTAGGGGAAAACTCCCGAATCTGCCGCTCCAGCAGCGCAATATTTCTGCCTGCCGCTAGCGCCGATACCATAATATCGCCCTGCTCCCTGACGATTTCAAGCGTTTGTGTTCCAATGGAACCGGTAGAGCCCAGAACCGCAATGTTTTTCATCTGTTTTCATCCTCCGCTTTTTACTGTTATAGTACGATAAAATTCGCTGCCAGAAAATAAATGATCGGCGCTGTCATAATCACGCTGTCAAAACGGTCCAAAATACCGCCGTGCCCCGGAATCAGCGTCCCGTAGTCCTTAATTCCGTAATTTCGCTTGATGGCGGAAGCCGCCAAATCCCCGACCATGGAGATCAACGCACCCACCGCGCTGATTGCCGCCATAATCCAAACATGCTGCGTCGTCACTCCCATGGTGCCGCGGAAAATCATTCCGTATATGGCAGTCAAAAGCGCCGCTCCAATGACACCGCCGACCGCGCCCTCCACCGATTTTTTCGGGCTTAGCTTCGGTGACATCTTGTGCTTTCCAATCAGCACGCCGACGCAGTAGGCACAGGTATCGCACCCCCAGGAGCAAAGAAAAATCAGCCACACGATGTACGCGCCTGCGGCAAGCATCCGTGTCTGGTACACAAAGGACAGCATAACCGCCACATAAAAGACGCCGAAAAACGCGGCAAAGATTTGTTCCGTCCGGTATTTGGGATAGGTAAATACATAGACGAACATCAGTAAAATCAAAAAGCCAAGCACCCACGCCATCAGGTCCGGCAGAAAATCGAATTTCAAGCTGAGATAGTATACCGTCGCCGCCAGATAAGAAACAATGCCCGGCAGCTCTTTTTCTATATGAAAGATCCGGTATAGCTCAAACATACCGATATAGGATATCAGCAGAGTCGCCAGAAACAATACATTCCCGCCCGTAATGATGAGTACCAGCGCGGCAGCCACGAGCACAATTCCGCTTATAAGCCTAGTCTTAAACATATCCTTCCTCCCCGGACCCTACTTTATCTCTGGTGCAAGTCCGCCAAATCTTCTGTCTCTACTATTATACGCTTCAATCGCTTTTTCTAATTCTTCTTTTCCGAACTCCGGCCACGGAACACCGGTAAAATAAAACTCGCTGTAGGCAAGCTGCCACAGCAGATAATTCGACAGCCTCTGCTCTCCACTGGTACGGATTAAAAGATCCGGGTCGGGAATCCCCGCCGTATCCAGGTACTGCTCGAATACTTCCTCCGAAATGTCTTCTGCACTGCGTTTCCCTGCCTCAATATCAGAAAAATAACGCCGCATCGCCCGGATGATTTCATCCCTGCTCCCGTAGTTGATGGCAATTTGCAGATTCAAACCGTCGTTTTTCTTTGAAGCCTCTTCCAGAAGCCTTATCTTCTCTTGAAACTTTTCCGATAAACGGGTGGTATCTCCGATGACCCGTACTCTCATGTTATTTTTGTCCGCCGTTTTAATACAATTTTTCAGATAGCTTTCCAAAAGCTTCATCAGGGCCGCCACTTCTCCGTCCGGGCGGTTCCAGTTCTCCGTGGAAAACGCATACATGGTGACATATTTGATTCCAAGATCGTACGCCGTCGCACAGACTGTTTCCACATTCTTTGCGCCTGCGGTATGTCCATAGTTTCTTGGCATTCCCTTGCTCTTTGCCCATCTTCCGTTCCCATCCAATATAATCGCAACATGACGTGGGATTTTCATTGAATTCCTCCTTATATACTTGAGTTTTCACAAAGTACATTTTCAACGCTCCAAAAGAACATGCTGCTATAGCAGCATTGTTAAATTGCACAAAATTGCTCTCGGAAAACTTGTTTTCCAGAAGCAATTTATGTGCAA
>CALWBG010000125.1 GCA_944375975.1 uncultured Roseburia sp. | reverse complement strand
CTGGAGGCGGTGAAAAAAAGCAGGGAGGAAACCGAAAGCATGGATTTGGGGCAGGTGCGCTGGAAGGGCGGAAAGCGGCCGCGTATATTTGTCATCAGCGCGGGGGTGGGACTTGATGCCCTGGTATGCAAAAAAGCGCTCAAATCCAGGCTTAAGGATTTTTTAAATAAGCTTCGCCTGGGAAAACTGACATATCTGTGCCTGACGGTACAGTCCTTGTTTTCCATGGAGACGACGGATGCGGCGGTCTGGTTTGACGGGAAAAGCAAAATCCGTCGCAGCCGCGTGATTTTTTCCGCGGCGATGAATTTTGCTGCGGAGGGAGGGGGCGTGCGGATGGCACCGGGGGCGAATCCCGCGGACGGGAAGCTTTCTATCTGTCAGGCATGGGGGATACCCAAATGGCGCACATTTCTTTGCCTTCCGCTGTTGGTAGCCGCAAAGCATACGGTGCTTCGGGGGTTTGAGGTCACGGACTGCACGGACTGTAAAATCCGTCTGGAGCGTCCGATGGTGCTCCATGCGGATGGGGAGTACTGCGGCGACGTGACGGAAATGCAGTTTACCTGTCTCCCCGGAAAGCTTAAGGTTCTGAAATAGAGCGGTATCGGGCATAAAAAGGACGTTCTTCTCATACAATGTTACAACAATGGAGGAGAACTTTTATGGATAATTTCAGCGAAAACAGAGAATTTAACCTTTATCGGGATATTAATACCCGTACCAATGGGGAAATCTACATAGGGGTCGTGGGACCGGTACGGACCGGGAAATCCACGTTTATCAAACGTTTTATGGATTTGATGGTTCTGCCGTTTGTGGAGGACGGACACGCAAAAGAGCGGATGCTGGATGAACTGCCCCAGTCGGCGGCGGGAAAAACCATCATGACGACGGAACCGAAGTTTATCCCGCAGGAGGCGGCGGAAATCGTATTGCCGGGAGCGCTGCCCGAGGCGAGAGTGAAGGTGCGTCTGATTGACTGTGTTGGCTTTATGGTGGACGGAGCCTCCGGCCATATGGAGGGAAACGAAAAACGAATGGTAAAAACGCCGTGGTTTGACTACGAGATTCCGTTTGTTGAGGCGGCGTCCATCGGCACGCAGAAGGTTATCAGGGACCATGCAACCATCGGGATTGTCGTGACGACCGACGGCTCCATCGGGGAGCTTTCGCGCGGCAGCTACATAGATGCGGAGGAAAAGACCGTTGCGGAGCTTGACGCAATCGGAAAGCCGTATATTATCCTGCTTAATTCCAAAAAGCCCTACAGCGATGAGACAGCGAAGCTTGCGCAGGAGCTTCGGGAGAAATACCGGACGGCGGTGCTTCCGGTGAACTGTGAACAGCTTCGCAAGGATGATGTTTACCGGATTCTCGAGAGTATTCTGTATGAATTTCCGGTCGCGAGGGTTGAATTTTTCATTCCGAAGTGGGCGGAGATGCTTGGGGCGGACCATCCGATGAAGGCGGAAATCATAAAGACCGCGTCGGGCATTCTTGACAGTATGCAAAAAACCGGGGATGTCAGAAGTTTATCCTTCGAGCCGGAGCAGTATATTTCCAAAATAAAAATCGAGGAGACGGACCTTGCGACGGGCTGCGTGAAGGTGCGCATGGATATTGCGGAGAAATATTACTATGAAAATATGAGCGAGCTGACCGGTGTGCCGATTCAGGGAGAATACGAACTGATTTCCATGATAAAGGAAATGGCCGCGTTAAAGGAATCCTACGAAAAGGTCGCGGACGCCTTTGCGGCGGTGCAGATGAAGGGCTACGGCGTCGTCAATCCGGGACTTTCGGATATTTCGATGGGGGAACCGGTGCTCATCCGGCACGGCAATAAGTTCGGAGTAAAGCTCAAGGCGGTTTCCCCGTCCATACATATGATCCGCGCGAATATCGAGACGGAGATTGCCCCGATTGTCGGCAGCGAGGAGCAGGCCAACGATTTGATTGCCTACATTAAGCAGGGACAGCAGAGCGAGGAAGGAGCGTGGGAGACCAATATTTTCGGGAAATCCATCGGTGAGCTCATGGAGGACGGAATCCGCAGTAAAATTGCAATGATGGATGATGAATGCCAGATGAAGCTACAGGATACGATGCAGAAGATTGTCAACGACAACAACGGCGGCATGGTGTGTATCATTATATAAGAGGTCTGATTATGTACCATATGTCGGGAAAAGAAAGGAAAAGTACATATGAAAAAATTTATTCAGGGAATGTATATGAAAAAAAACTTTCGGGCAAGGCTCATTGCGGTAATTTTGTCGGTTATCGTGATGGGCTTTGCCCTTTCCTGGCTGGTGCTGGTGGATATGGGAACCGACCCCTGCACTACCATGAATCTGGCAATTTCAAAAAAGCTGGGAATGAGTGTTGGAAATTGGCAGGCAATGTTTAACATCCTGCTGTTTGTGCTTGTGCTTTTCTTCGGAAGGGAGAACATCGGTTTTGGAACGATTGCAAATATGCTTCTTGTGGGGTACTCACTGGACTTCTTTTCATGGCTGTGGGAGGGATTGCTGCCGGCGGGGCTGTTTGATTCCATGGCAGTTCGGCTGGCTGTATTGTTTCCAGCGCTTGCGGTATTTGTTCTTTCCGCCGGTGTTTATATGGATGTTGATCTCGGAACGGCACCTTATGACGCAATTCCGTTTATGGTAGCAAAGCGGCTGGAACGCGTGCCGTTCCGCGTCATCCGCATGTGCTTTGACTTTGCAGTTATTATTATCGCATTTTGTCTGGGTGGAAATGTCGGTATTGTCACGATTCTGATGGGATTTACGCTGGGACCTGTCATTACCTGGGTAGGGCACCGGATAGAAAGATTTTTAAGAGTTGAGTAAATGCGTTTCGGCGGACTGTGCGGAAAAGGCTGGATTTTTGGCGTCCTTCTGCTATAATGGACGCATGGGCATCCTGTCGCTTCGGGCAGGAGCAGAGACGAAAAAGATAGAAAGAATGGAGAGAAATGATGAATCCGGTTTATGAAAAATTGGAAAGATGTTTGGAGAGCTACCGTGATAAGATTCAATTTGTTCCAAAGGCAGCCCTGGTTTTAGGTTCGGGCCTGGGGGACTATGCGGATCAGATTCAGGTGGAGCATACGCTTGATTACCACGAGATGGAAGGCTTTCCTGTCTCCACTGTACCCGGGCATAAGGGAAGATTCATTTTCGGGTATGTCGGGGAGCTTCCCGTTGTATGCATGCAGGGGAGGGTGCATTATTATGAGGGATATGAGATGTCAGATGTTGTGCTCCCGATTCGGCTGATGAAGCTGATGGGAGCGGAGATTTTGTTTTTGACTAATGCGGCGGGAGGAATTCAGGCCGGCATGCAGGCGGGAGATTTGATGCTGATCAAGGATCAGATTTCCAGCTTTGTGCCTTCTCCGCTGCGTGGGGAAAATATCGGTGAGCTGGGCGTGCGCTTTCCCGATATGAGCCAAATTTATGATGAAAAGCTGCGGAGAATCGTAAAGAAAGCCGCGGCGGAACTTGATATCGACTTAAAGGAGGGAACATATTTACAGCTTCCCGGTCCGCAGTTCGAGACGCCGGCAGAGGTGGCGATGTGCCGCACGCTTGGCGCGGACGCGGTCGGCATGAGCACGGCGTGCGAGGCGGTGGCGGCAAGGCATATGGGAATGCGGGTTGTCGGTATTTCCTGCATCTCCAACCTCGCCTGCGGCATCTCCGCGGCGCCGCTTTCCCACGAGGAGGTACAGGAGACGGCGGATAAAACCGCGCCAAGATTCCGGGCGCTTGTGACGGAAACACTTACGAAAATTGCTTCGGCAGGAGGTAAGGAAGGATGAATATTCGTTTTTATAATGCAAAAATGCTGGTGCCGGCAAAGGACAGCAGATTTGAAATTGTTGAGGGTGAGCTTTGGGTAAAAGGAAAGGAAATCTGCTATCTCGGGGACGGCAGGAGCAATCTGGAAGAGGTGTGCAAAGACCGGGATGTCATTGTCTGGGACCGGGAGCTGGATGTAAAAGGCAATCTTTTGATGCCGGGCTTTAAAAATGCGCATACGCATACGGCGATGACTTTTTTACGCTCCTATGCGGACGACCTGCCGTTGCAGGACTGGCTGAATCAGCAGGTGTTCCCGCGCGAGGGGCAGCTTACCGAGGACGATGTTTACTGGCTCAATATCCTCGGGATTATGGAATATTTAACCAGCGGCATTACCGCCAATTTTGATATGTACTTTTTCCCGCCCGTGGACGCAAAGGCTTCCGTGGATACGGGCTTCCGCACGGTACAGACCAGCGGGCTTAATAATTTCGGCGGAACCGTAGAGCTGATGGAGGAAAATTATCATATCGTCAATGAGATGAGTGATCTGACGAGCTTTATTATCGGTTTCCATGCGGAATATACGACCTCGATGGAGCTGATGGAGGGCGTAGCCAAGCTGGCGCAGAAGCTGAAATCCCCGGTGTGGCTGCACAATTCAGAGACAAAGCTTGAGGTGGAGGAGTGTAAGGGTCGCTGGGGCCTTACGCCGACGCAGCTGACGGAGAAGCTTGGCATGTATGAATACGGCGGCGGCGGCTATCACTGTGTATGGGTGGAGGAGCCGGATTTTGAAATTTTTAAGAGCAGGGGCCTGACGGCGGTGACAAACCCGGCGTCGAATTTAAAGCTTGCCTCCGGTATCTGTCCGCTCAAACGTTTTGCGGATGAAGGGGTTTCCCTCGCAATCGGAACAGACGGGCCGGCGAGCAATAACTGCCTGGATATGTTCCGGGAAATGTTTTTGGCTTCCACGCTGGCAAAGGTGCGTGAAATGGACGCGGCGTGCATTCCCGCGGACGAGATTCTCTACATGGCGACGGCCGGCGGCGCGCATGCGATGCAGCTTTTCGACTGCGACAGCCTTGCGGTCGGCAAAAAGGCGGATATTGTCATGATTGATTTGCAGCAGCCGAATATGCAGCCGGAGAATAATATCGTGAAAAATCTTGTATACAGCGGCAGCAAGCAGAATGTAAAGCTTACGATGGTAAATGGCAGGATTCTCTATGAGGACGGACGCTTTGACATCGGCTTTGACCCGGCGGAGGTTTATCAGCACGCGAACGCGGTGATCCGCAGGATGAAATAGGCGCGCAGAGAAAGGGAAGCTATTTATGAGGGTTATTTTTATACATCACAGTTGTTTTGTGGCAGAGGTCGATGAGAAGGTTTTCATTTTTGACTGGTTTGACGGAAACCGGGTAAACGGCTACATTTTCCGGGGTGTGCTGCCGGAATATGAGCCCGACACGCCGGTATATGTGTTTGCCAGCCACAAGCATCAGGATCATTTTGACATGGATGTGCTCCGGCTGGCGGAGACCTACCCGCATATCCGTTTTATTTTTTCCAGGGATTGCAAAATGAGTCCGAACTTTTTGAAAAAGCATGGATTTTCACCGGACATTCGGGGAAAAATCCAATATATGGGAGCAAACGAGACGTATCGGGTGGACGACGTGACGGTTGAGACGCTTCGCTCCACGGATGCCGGGGTCGCCTTTTATGTGGAGACGAACGGCGCGACATTTTTCCATGCAGGAGATTTGAATGACTGGAAATGGGATGGCGCCGGTGACCTGATGAACGGAAAGATGGAGCGGGAGTATAAAGCCCAGATTCGGAAGCTTGCGGGACGTCCCATCAATCTGGCTTTTGTCCCGATGGACCCAAGGCAGGGAAAATATCAGGAGCTTGGTATCGACTATTTTTTGAAAAATACCGAAGCGGAGTATGTGTTCCCAATGCATATGTGGCAGGATTACTCCCATATACCCGTTTACAAAAGGAAGATTTCAAATGCCGGGATGGCAGAGCGCGTGGTGGATATTACGCACGAAAATCAGGTGTTTGACATTCAGGAAGATTAGAGCGGTATCTTGACGGATAGAAAAAAAGTGCGTTATACTAATAGAGTTATATCTGTATTGAGGATGGAAGGAAAGGCAGGAAAAGGGATGGCATTTTTGGGTTGGTTTGTCCGCTATGCGCTGGTGATGGTGATTCTTGCGGCAGTTGCGGGACTTGGCATCTTTACAGGGAAAAAGTGGAGTGATAAAAAGACGCGGAAGGACCCGGACGGGACTTAAGCGTCAGACATTAGAATACTACGTTGGAGGAGCAGATCGTGAAGAAGTTTTATGGAGAAAACGAATTGCGCAGAATGTACCTCGATTTTTTTGAGAGCAAGGGACATCTGGTGATGAAGAGCTTTTCATTGGTACCGCACAATGACAACAGCTTGTTGCTGATTAATGCAGGCATGGCGCCGTTAAAGCCGTATTTTACGGGGCAGGAGCTGCCCCCGAGGCGGAGAGTGGCAACCTGCCAGAAATGTATCCGTACCGGTGACATTGAAAATGTCGGCAAGACCGCAAGGCATCTGACCTTTTTTGAAATGCTCGGAAACTTTTCGTTTGGCGATTATTTTAAGCATGAAGCGATTGCGTGGTCCTGGGAATTTTTAACCAAAGTCCTCGGGCTTGAGGAGGACCGGCTTTATCCGTCGGTTTACGGGGAGGATGACGAGGCGTTTGCGATTTGGAATCAGGAAATCGGCGTGCCGGAGGAGCGCATTACGCGCTTTTATCGTGACCCTGTGACAGGGGAGTGCGATAATTTCTGGGAGCACGGCGCAGGTCCCTGCGGTCCCTGTTCCGAGATTTATTATGACCGCGGAGAAAAGTACGGCTGTGGCAAGCCGGACTGTAAGGTGGGCTGCGACTGTGACCGCTTTATGGAGGTATGGAACAATGTATTTACCCAGTTTAACGGTGACGGGAAAGGCGGCTACGAGGAGCTGGAGCAGAAAAACATTGATACCGGTATGGGACTGGAGCGTCTTGCGGTGGTAATTCAGGATGTGGATTCTGTGTTCGATATCGATACCATGAAGGCAATCCGCGATAAGGTATGCGAGCTTTCCGGAAAGATCTACCAGACGGATGCGGCAGACGATGTTTCCATCCGTCTGATTACCGATCATATCCGCTCCGCGACCTTTATGATTTCGGACGGAATCATGCCCTCCAACGAGGGGCGCGGCTATGTTCTGCGCCGTATTATAAGAAGGGCGGCGCGCCACGGAAAGATGCTCGGCATTGACGGCATCTTTATGGCGAAGCTTGCGGCTACGGTAATCCATGAGAGCAAGGACGGCTATCCGGAGCTGGAGGAAAAGCAGGACTTTATTTTCCAGGTGCTTTCCCAGGAGGAGGAGAAGTTTTTAAAGACCATCGATCAGGGTCTTTCCATTCTCTCCGATATGGAAAAGGAGCTGGAGAAAAAGGGCGAAAAGGTATTGTCCGGCGAGGATGCCTTTAAGCTCTATGACACCTACGGCTTTCCGATGGATTTGACGCAGGAGATTTTGGAGGAAAAGGGCTTTTCCATTGATGAGGAAGGCTTTCAGAAGGCGATGGAGGTGCAGCGTACCACCGCAAGAAAGGCCCGCAAGGTTACAAACTACATGGGAGCGGACGAGACGGTCTATGAGTCGATTGACCCGTCGGTGACGACAGAGTTTGTCGGCTATGACCGGTTGACCTGTAAAGCCAAAATTACCGTGCTCACAAGCGAGACCGAGATTGTGGAGGCGCTTACGGACGGCGAAGTCGGAACCGTGATTGTCGAGCGTACGCCGTTTTATGCGACGATGGGCGGACAGCAGGGGGATAAGGGTGTGATTCGCACTGCCTCCGGCGAGTTTGAGGTGCAGGATACGATTAAGCTTTTGGGCGGTAAGGTCGGCCATGTCGGGAAAATGGTCAGCGGCATGATGAAGACGGGAGATGAGGCGGAGCTTTCTGTGGATGCCGGGCTGCGGGCGAAAATCTGCAAGAACCATTCCGCAACGCATCTGCTTCAGAAAGCGCTGCGCGAGGTGCTCGGCACACATGTCGAGCAGGCGGGCTCCTATCAGGACGGGGAGCGTACCCGTTTTGACTTCAGCCATTTTGCGGCGATGACGCCGGAGGAAATCGCGAAGGTAGAAAAGCTGGTAAATGACAAGATTGCGGAAGCGATTCCGGTTCGAACGGATATTATGACCGTGGAGGAAGCGAAAAAGAGCGGCGCGATGGCCCTGTTCGGTGAAAAGTACGGGGATACGGTGCGCGTCGTGTCGATGGGGGATTTCTCCAAAGAGCTCTGCGGCGGTAC
>CALWBG010000124.1 GCA_944375975.1 uncultured Roseburia sp. | reverse complement strand
AAATTCTCCGATTGTCAGAATAAAGCTTCCTTCCTGTGTCTTTATCTGCGACGGTTCTTCGTCCTGATACTTTTCCAGCAGTTTTTTCAGTTCTTCTTCCTGCGCAATCCCCTTTGTCCGCAGATAGTATACCTCCTGCTCCGGCGCTTTCTCCTCCGCGGTAAAGTAGGCATCCTGGTACAGGCGGATTGACAGCATCCCGGGGTAACTCTGTTCCATCACTTCGTAGTCATACAGACGCTCCAGAACAATTACAAAGCTGATTTCATTTTTTTCAAGAGAAACCGTCCGGTAAACATCCGCAGCGCCCTTCATCTGTCTGATCTGCTCCTCCAGCTTTTCATATTCATCGTCTGTCAGACTCCAAAGTGTCAACGCAATCCTGGAAGGAGCCGAATAGCAGCGCACCTCATAGGGTACCACCGTATCTGTCGCCCCGTCCCTGCCTGTAAAATGTATCACCAGCTCATTGCCCAAAACCTCTGCCTCGACATCCTCATGCGGCGTCTTTTCTCCGCCGCTTCCGATATGAAGCGCGCGGACAAATTGCCCCAGAACCGGCAGCTCACTGGCATAAGTGTACACAACCGGAATATTTGCGCTGCTCAAAAGCAAAACAAATGCGGCTGCCGCTGCCGTAAAGGAACGCATCAGATACTTTCTTTTCCGTATCCGCGCTGCCCTGCCCATTCCGGTATAAATTGCCTGCGTCAGCCGCTCGTCAGGAATCTCTATATTTTCATATACAAATTTTTCCGCACTCATCCCACGCATCCTCCAGTCATATGCTGCTTCATTTTTTCCAATGCCCTGTAGAACCGGGACTTCACCGTACTTTCCGGCAGTTTCAGCATCTGGGCAATCTCCCTGAAATTGTATGCCTCAAAATAACGCAGGACGATATATGTCCGTTCTTCCGGCTCCAGAATGTCCAGCGCATTGTAAAGATCCATCAGGGATTCCCGGTCAGGCTCCGCGTCCTGACCGTTTCCCGGATATAGCATTTCCACACAGCCGTCGGAAGCCTCCGGCAGAGCCGTATAACGGGAATTCTTCCGGATAAAATCAATCGCTGTATTTATAACAATTCTTGTCATCCAGGTCATAAAGTACTCTGCCCGTTCCAACTCCTTTAGATGGAGAAGCCCCTTACAGGCTGCCTCACTGATAATATCAAGGGCATCCTGTTCATTTTTCACATAACTGTAGGCAATGCAGTAAAAACGCTTGCGGTTTTCCATCATTTTTTCCGCAAATTCCTGTTTTTTTATGTGCCCTTTCATAACTCTTTCTCCATAAAGTCATACACTTTCCGCCGATAATCAGGTGCTGTACGATTTACTCAAGCGTCAGATAGTTTCCCGTCTGCATATCATCCGCCAGATCATTGCAGAGAATCGCCATGCCCCGAACACTCTCCAGATTATCCACCGCCTCTGCTTCGGAAACATTCGTATACACTCCGTCCGTACAGGTAAGCTCCACATATTCTGTTTCCGCTGCACCACCGGAACGCTCAAGAATCAGTCTTTTCGCTCCTCCGTCTTCACTGTCAGCCACAATGACCGGCATATTTACCAGCGTAAGCTCCTGCTTTACAACGAGCGTTCCGTCCTCTTCCCCGCACCAGAGCGCGGAAGAACCGCCGGTACCGCTGGTATAGCTGCCGACTACAACGGCAAAAATCTCATTTGTGCCGTCACTGTCCAAATCCACATAATTGTAATAATATCTTGAATCCGCCAGCTCATAGTCCGGAATCTCAAAGTATTCTACTATGAGCTGACGAAGTTCCTCGTTCGGCTCTGTCTCTGATTTCTCCTGCTCCACACCTGCCGGAAGCCAGTCAAATACAGCCGCGCCGCCATCCGGCTCTGCACTTTGTACCTCCGTCTCCGTCATATCTGTATCCGCCGCCTCATAATTTTCGGAATCGCGCTCCACTACCCCGGTCTCCGGCGCACTGTTGCTATTGTTCGTTCCTCCCGTGCATCCTGCCATTAAAACCATCGCTGCCGCCGCAAATAAAAATAATACTGTGTTCTTTTTCATACGTTTATCTCCTTTATTTTTTCTCTTACATCTATTAGACGGATGAGAACGGGATTTCGACGAAAATTTTTTTATTTTTTTCAGGAAGGATGAAAAAATAGCTGCCCGACTCCATGTCAGGTGCCTGGTTCATTTCCGGAATCCCGGATAAAATACATTCATATCTGTTATATTACCAGACCGAGAGGACGGTGGAAAGCCCATGAACGTTTATTTTTTCTAAACTGATTAGGGTGTCAAAATGATGTTATACACCCTTTTGACACCCTAATCAAATTTGCGAGAACTGCCAGCCAATTTTCCCTGACGAAAAAAACTATTGCTTCACAATGCTGATATCTGAAATCTCAATATCTGAAGCCGGTGTTTCCTCACCTTCTATTTTTCCCATTGAAATTACGAAGTCAATCGTATCCGAGCTTGCTTCGCTAATTTTTAACACCGCATCAATCTGTTTCTCCTGATCGGCGTCCAATGTGATATCCTCTCCGCCGTACCATGCATAACCTGCCGACGGATCTAATAGTACGTATTTTACTGTTCTTGCCGCACTGGATTTTATCTTAAAGCTTACCCTGTACTCAGCATCCTGTTCGAGCGTAAGCCCCTCCTGCTTTAACTGTACATTCCAATCTGCATTTCCCGGATCGGTAATATGGTAGATGGCTTTATTTCCGGTAAAATCCGCTTCCGCAATGCCCGGCTCCGTAATTGCGTTCACCCAGCCCGCATCCTGCTGCAAAAAGTCTCCGTTTATAATCAGATTCGTGCCCTCCGGCACTTCCTCCTTTGCTGGCGCTTCTATTTCTTCCAGTCTGATGTTGTCGATGACTACCGTATGCTTCTGTAATATCTGTGTCCCTGCGACTGCCCCCATTGTGATGCTTAAAATGGTATTTGCATCCGTCTCTCCCTTCATCTGGAACTCATGGGAAAATGTCTGATATTCCCCCGTAAGCTGAATTACCTGATTTCCGGAATATGGAGTCCAGTCATTATCCACAGTTCCGTCCCTCTGCAGCATGTACATAATGTTTCTGTCCATTGTCGATTTCGCGTCAAGACTGATTCGATACCACGTATCTTTCTCAAGCCTGATATTATTCTGCTTTAACTGAATATACCAATCCTGATCCCCTGTATTTTGAATGTCGATGCAGGCTGCCTTATCCTCATTCAGCTCATCCACTACATAACTTACGTCTCCTGCATTATAGGCATACAACTCAAATCCTGTCATTCCATTGGAAAAATCACCGTTGAGCAGCAGGCTGTCCTCCTGAATACGGACATTATCCAGATATATAGTGCCCGGTTGTCCGAGCAGGAACTCCAGTATACTTCCTTTTACATCACCGTCTGTCGTAAATGTATACTTAAAACTCTTCCTTTCCGTTGCCAGGTCACTGGTAAAGGTCTGTCCCGCTATTTGGGCCTGGATGGTCTTTGCCGCATCCGCATAAGCGTCAAAGCTTAAAATATAATCCTTTCCTCCCGTAATCGCAATCGCATCCTGTTTTACAATAACCTGCCCGGGGGATACAACACTCTGCGGTACCACCACTTTCAATTCACGTACATTATTATCATTTGTTACCTGTACCGTGACACCCTCACATTGGCTTTCCACACCCCAGTAATCCATCCGATTGCTTCCCTGCTGGAATTCGCCATTGTAAACATAATTTCCATCCGGAAGTACGCTCTTTACTTCCTCGATTATCTCGGCATCTCCAATCTGTTCCAGCCTTATATTCGTAATATGTACCTCGGCAGTCGACCCCTGGTTTCCAAGATTGAACTCTATCCTTCCATTCACATCCCCGCTGTCTGTCATATCAAATTCATAGGAATATTTTTGCTTTTCCGTGCCAAGCACCACGGTGGTATCAGCCAGATAGCGCTTATATCCTTTGTCCGGAGCCGAAATATCGGCAATCATAGTCCTCGCCTCCTGTGCCCAGGCGTCAAAAGAAAAACGATACCTTTTGCCCTGCTCCATCGGCATTCCCGCCTGAACAAGCTGCACGCTATAATCCAGACTTCCCGCGTTTTCTGTCTGAATATGGATTGCCTTTTCCGAAATAACCGCGGTCGCCGCACCCTCCCCCGCAAGCAGGAACTGCCAGCCCTCAGCGTTTTCCAAGTCCTCATTTTCCGCAAAATCCCCGTTGCATACATAATTTCCGGTTGCGTCCGGGTCTTTGAACGTCAGCTCCTGCTGCGGTTTTTCCACATTCTCATTATAGCTCTCCTTTTGATATACCCTCACATAATCCACACAAAGCTGCGCATTATCCGCAAATGCGGTAGTCTCGTCCGGATTGCCCGGCCAGTTGCCTCCAACAGCCAGATTCAGAATCAGATAAAACGGCTGATCATACGGAGCCGGATAGGTAAGCTCCCCGTAACCTTCTCTTTTGGAAAACCAGTCATTTTCAGAATAAAACAACTGACCGTCCACATAAAAGCGAATTTCACCGGGCTCCCATTCACACGCATAGGTATGATATTCACTGGAAAAATCCCCTTCCGGCAACGTATAACTTCCCTGGCTCTGTGTGTGCGGCTCTCCAAAATGAAGGGTTCCATACGTTTTATTTGTCTCGCTTCCCAGAACTTCCATGATGTCAATTTCGCCGCATTTCGGCCATTGTCCGTAGAGATTCTCGTTTGTCGGCATCATCCAGAATGCGGGCAAAAATCCTTTTCCGGACGGAACCTTCGCTCTGACCTCAAATTTCCCGTATTTATAATCGTGCTTATTCTGTGTATTAATTCTTCCCGAGGTATAACTCCCGTCCTCGCCCTTCAGTGCCTGGATAATCAGCTTTCCGTCCTTTAAATAAATGTTTTCCGGCGCGTCTACATATTTCTGCAGCTCGTTATTTACCCATCCCGGTTCGTGGTATTCATAATTCCAGTCTTCCATATTCAACTGCGTACCGTCAAAATTATCTTCCCATACCAGCTTATATGGATCCTCCAGAGGTGCCCTGGAAACGGTTACTGCACACACGGCTTTCTTTCCGCTTCCGTCCGCCGCAGTCGCCGAAATCTCCGCACTTCCTTCCCTGACTGCCGTGACTACTCCATCAGAGTCTACCTTCGCAATTTCCGAATTGCTGCTTTTCCATGTCACATTCTTATTCGAAGCATTATCCGGCTTCACAAGCACAGTCAGTGCCTTTGTCTCTCCCTCTGTAAGCACGATCTTTGTCGGTGTCACCACAACCTCCGTAACTAAAATGTCTTTGACAGGTGCTTTCTTTTCCTGAACCGTCACCTTGCAGGAAGCAGTCTTTTTCCCGTCAAGGGTCGTAACCTTGATAATCGCCGTTCCTTTTTTCACTCCCTTTACTTTTCCCTTCTGGTCCACGGTAGCGATTTTTTTATTTGAGGATTCGTAAAATATATCCTTGACCGATGCATTCGACGGCGAAACCGTAGGGTTTAAACGGAAGGTACCTCCAACTGTTATCGTCTTACTCGTCGGAGCTACTTTTACCTTGGTTACCGTCTTTTTCGGAACCTTTACGGTAACGGTAGCTTTTGCCTTTTTATCTGCCGACCTTATGGTAATCTTTGCGGTGCCATATCCCTTTGCCTTGATTTTACCCTGCTTATCTACCTTAGCAACGCTTTTTTTATTTGAAGTATAGGTCAATTTTTTATTGCTTGCACTGGAAGGCGACATACTGCATTTTAATCGCAGCGTTTTCCCCTTTTTAATAACGGCCATATTGTTTACCACATTTTTGACCGTAATCTTTTTTACCTGCTGCCTGACTGTCACCGTACATTTTGCCTTAATCTTTTTATTTACTTTAGATCTCACGGTAATCGTCACTTTTCCTTTTTTCTTCGCCGTCACCTTTCCTTTACTGTTTACAGTCGCGATGCTTTTGTTACTCGAAGTATAAATAACTGTCTTTGATGCGTTCCGCGGCTCCACGCTTTTCACTTTAAGCTTAAAACTGTCCCCCACATAAAGCGTCTTTGTACTCGCCGACACGGTAATCTTCACAGGCTTTTTTGCCGCCCGAACTTCGACCGGCACTGCCGCCATACCGGAGCATGCCATCAAAAATGCCAAAAAAAAACGCCATAATTCTGATCTTTACATTTTTCCCCATATCCTATCTCCTCTAATACTGTTTTTATCTGTTAAACCTCTCCGCCTCTCTTTCAAGCTCATCCGCGATTGCCTTGTTTTGTTCCATTTCTGCCGCGATATGCGCAATATCACTGGACAATTCCTCCGTATTTTTAGCAATATTACTGCCCCCGGAGGAGCTTTCCCTGACAGCAGCAGAAATGTGGCCGATATTCTCCTGGATGTTCGCCATCCGCTCCCTCAGCTCCTGTGACATCTCATGAAAGCCTTCCACCACCTGGTTAATGTAGACCGCATTATCACTGTAAGTCATGCCGGCCTCCACAAACCCGTCATAGTCGGGCAATATGTTCCCTTCTATAAAAGCCAGCAGTTCCCTTACATTTTCTGTCAAGTGATGCACTGTTTCTGTCACAATCACATTAATTGCCTGAATATTGCCCGCGGCAGTCCGGCTGGAATCCGACAGCTGGCTGATTTCTTTCGCCACAACCGCAAACCCTTTTCCTGATTCTCCCGCCCGGGCTGCCTCTATGGAAGCGTTTAAAGATAACAAATTGGTCTGAGCTGCTATGTTTAAAATTTCATCCGAAAGCTGGTTTACCCGTTCCACCTGCCTACTGTTTTCCATATCCTTCTGAATTTTTGTAATCACAACCTCTGACATCTCGCTGACGCCCTGTCTGCTGTTGATTGCTTTTTCTTTCAGTTTAAAGGCCATCTGTTCCATCTGATTGCTATAGCTCATAAGTTCCTCGGAATTTTCGGAAAGCCTGCGTACATTTTCTCCGATTCCAAGAACCTCATCCTGAATCAGAAGCACCGAATCCGCTACATCTGCCATGGCTGCGGACAATTCCTCCATTGTCGCCGAGATATCATCCGATCTGTCATTTGCAAGCGTAACTTTTTCACTGACCGTCTCCACAACACCATTCATTTTCATGGTACTGTCAGAAATTCTTTCCAGAACGCTCTGAAGTGTTTCTATAAAAGAATTGATTCCACAGCTCATCCTTCCAATTTCGTTTTTTCCCGTTACACGAAAGCGTACTGACAAATCGCCTCTTCCCGCCTCAATATCCTGCACCGTCGTTTCAAGCCTTTTTCCGATATACGCGACCGGTGCCACAATTCCTCTCATAAAGGTGAAAACCGCAATCATTGTCACAAGGACTGATAATACAATAAATATAATCGAGGTAAGGATTGCGCTTCGATAAACACCCTGCTGCTCTTGCAGATTCCTCTCCATCGCTTCCTTCTCCAGGTTGATCATGACATCAATTTTTCTGCTGATATAATCCTCCGCCGGTTTCTGGGTTCCATTAATAACAACAAGCGCACCCTCCTCATCTCCGCTGTTGCTGCAGGTAATGATTCCCTGCACCCCTTCCTTATATTGATCATACTTTTTCACCAGCCCTGCAAAGTTCTCATTCACCTCCTCCGTCAGCGGCTGGGCCCTGAATTCTTCGAACAGTTTGTTCATTTCTTCCATCTGAGCATTTACCGCGTTTTCAAAATCGCCTTTTGTAATGATATTGTCTGCGTAGCAATGTGCATATGCATTTTTGCCGATTGCCTCCATGCAGGCCGACATTTCAAGCAATAGCTCTATGCTTCCTGCATTGTCAGATGACAGCGTGTTACTTACCTCAAACTGCCTCCATGCATTGACCATACTGAAAAAGCAGCTCAGCGCAATCACCACAATCAAAACGGCAAACGGTAGAAATACTTTTATTTTAATACTCATATTGTGTATGGCTTTCACTTTGGCCCCTTCCTTCTAGCCCTTTACGCTTCCTAACGCAACTCCCTGCACGATAAATTTGGACAACAGCAGATATACTATCACCACGGGAAAAATGGAAAATGCAATCATCGTATATAACTGTCCCATATCAAATTTGGTAAAATCAGCGCTTCTTAAGTAAGCGATCCAAAGCGGAAGCGTCTTGTTTTCCGCCTTTGTCAGTACCAAAGACGGGGAGAAAAAATTGTTCCACCTTGCCGTAAAGCCAAAAACCA
>CALWBG010000123.1 GCA_944375975.1 uncultured Roseburia sp. | reverse complement strand
TAACGCTTTCGTGCAGGATACTGATGCGCAGCTCCCTGGTATCAGCCTCCAGAACCTTGTGCGCGTTATTGAACTGTTTATTAACGCTGTTTGCAATGTTATGGATAAAAGAATCTAAAAAGCTGTCGGTCAGCTCCTCTTTTGCCCGGTATCTTCCCTTTTCCAGGTCGGTAATCCAGAGCGCTTTCCCGTTGTAATCAATGTCGGTCACGGACGGCTCCTGTATGTATTTCCAAAATGGGCCGAATTGCTTTTGCGTCGGCGTAAATGTCATCATTTCGCCCATAAATTTCCCTCCTTTTTCGCGCCGGGGCATATCCGCCCCGGCGATGTGTGACGGAGCAATGCTCCGCCGGCGTACGTCTGAACCTCCGTTAAGGAGTTACAGAACCGCCGCCAAGGCTGTTCATGTTTGTAAAGAAGCTTGTGAGTGCGTTCTGGAACTGTGTCGCCACAAATCCATCGTTTGTGCACAGGAAGATAATAATCCCCGCAAGCGCGACAAAAATGATTGCCTTAAGTATCGTTTCGCCATACTGGTCCATGATTTTCTCCATCGGTATCACCTCCTTTCCATACCCTCAAACCGGTTTTTAACTCTGAAACATCTGCAGAAGCATTGCTCTCATTTCTGCATCAAGCAAGGTGACAATGCCTATTCCCGATAAAAATACCATTTCGAAAAAAATAATCAGCATGACTGCATTTGCACATGCCCTTGAAACGCTTTTTACAAGTTTTTTCTCAGTAACAGCTTTTTGGCTTTTCAAAACTGACAGGCCGTGGGCCATCTGGTATTTTTGATACAGAATCGGCTTTCTGTTTTCTTTCTTTTTCTTCACTGTGCTTTCTCCGTTTCTTCTTTCCTTTTACCTTTGCTTTTGAGTTTTGCAAAGAACCCCTCTCTTTTTTCCTCCTGCCGTTCCGGAAGTATTTCTGAAAAAATATCTTCCGCATCGGCAAACTCAAAGCTTGTAAATGGATTCACCGTATAACTTAAAAAGTGCACATTTTCGATTCCCGGACCGCCGTTACCGCCCATCCCTTCTTTTATGGCGTCATAATCTGATTGCGGAGTAAAATTAAAGCAAAATATGTATTTAAACAATGCGTCCTGAGATGCCAGTTCGAACACTTCATTGGCAGCCTCAAGCTCCCATGGTTTGGATCCGCTGATAATGAGCTTATCCTCGCACCGCTCAAAGGCGGTCCTGTCACATTCCCGGTAAACTCCGAAATCCAGCAATATCACATTGTATGAGTGCTCCATAACTCCGGGCAGCTTTGTAACATCCCAACCGGCATAAAAATCAACGCCTCCCAATGTAAAATACCCGTCCTGGAATGTTTTTTCTTCAAACGCGCCGCGTATTTCCTCAAAAGCGCTGCCCCCGTTCATCTCAACCAATGCGACCATGTACCCCTGCTTCCGGAAGAAATTTGCAAGCACAATGGCATTATGGGTAACGCCTATATTTCCCTCCACGCCTGCGATTCCAATCATTCTTTTATTTACAGAACGCTTTCTTTCGTGCCGGACTACGACCCTCTCCTTCTTGCTCTCCTTATATCTGGCAGCCTCCCGATATGTCTTCCCTATTACGATGCAATATTCCAATTCCTCCCGTATTTTCAGAAAGTCATCCGTATTCACGATATTTAAAATCCCCATTTGAAAGCATTTTGTCAAAAAATCATCGCCCTCCTGCCGATAGGGCGCAAACAAAATTATTTTCATATCGTTATACATGGTCCGCAGCATCTCCAATGCAGTAAGCAATTCCTCGTCCGTATTCCGGCAGACCGATTCATCCAATATCATAATGTCTACATTTTCATATCTGGTAATGTTCTGGCGCATTTCTTTCAGAAAATCAAGTTCGTTTGATATTTCCGGCGGGAACATAATCTGCCCCGTTTTTTCTATTACTTCATTTATTACCTGCTGAAATGTTGTCCCTGAAAAAAAGATAATCATTTATTTCTCCCTCAATCCTCCAGTATGGAAAATTCCAAACTGCTTTCCCTGATACGGTATTCGATGTGAAGTTGCTGCGTATATCCGTCCATAAAACAATTGAATGCGATATTTGCAGATGTCTCCACGTAACTGCTTTCATCTACATATAACTCTGTGACATCTTCATACCCGCTTCTGTTCAGGTATATCTGGGCACGGGAAACCAAAACCGCCTGGACTGACAGGGGCAGATTTCCCTGGTCAAGCACGTCTGTATTGGCAAAATAAATACTGACTGCCGTTCCTTCGGTATAAGTCTCATTACTGCTTTCATTCCGGGATTCCGGAAGCTCTGTGCTGCCACTGTCAGCAGTTACCTTTTCCTGATGTTCCATTTCCAATCCCTCCTCTGATTCCCGGGTAAATTGATTGCTTCTATCTTCCCGCAACTCTCTATCTTCCGCGTCTCCGGAAAAAAAATTTATATAAATCCCAAAAAGCGTTGCCGCAATGCATACCACCAGCAGAAACACTTTTTTTCCATTTCGCTCTCCCATTATGGCACCTCGCAAACCCACATATTTTTTGCTTCCCGCAGGATTAAGCTGACTTCAAATCTTTTATTGATATGATTTTTTAAAGCGCTGTCATTCGGATCATTGACTTTAATTTTTCCATCTGCGGTAATGCCGGACAGCACAATAAAATGTCCCCCTTTGGTAAAAGTCCCGGGGCCCATGCTTGCAATGACAGGCTTCCCTTCCCGCAGCGCACTGATAAGCAGCTCCTGACTTTTCCCAATATCCGTACATCTGACTCCCCATTTGGCATATACCGCAGGAAAAATACTCCATGCAGTTCCCGCGCCGTTTACGTAATATTTATTGCCCGCCCAGCCGGCTACGTCATCCGGATAAATTATCTCCTGCCGAAGATAAGACAACACCATCGCAAGACAGGTTGGGCAGCATCCGTTTTTCTGAATGGTACCATTCCCGTAAGGATAGCCTGCCCAATCCCCTTTGTATTGTAAATACAGGGGGATTTCCAACAGCTTTGACGAGGAAAATTCCAATTTGGTATAATTTCCTGCCTCGGCATCCACCTTTGATGAGCTGATGTCAAAAAACTGGCTGTATGCATAGCACGACTGCTGAAACTCTTGTGCGGTAGATTCATCCGTAAAATATTTTTCCGTGATTTCATCCAGGGATAAAAATTCATTTGTAATTTCAAATTCCCGGTAACCCCCCTCTGTAACGGTAATCTCGCAAATATCCTCCAGGAAATTCACCGCCCGCTCCCCGTCTATCTCCCCCGTATCAAAATTCAATCCATCTGCATAGGATAAATAGGCAACTACATACGCATCCCCGAGATAATTCAGTCTCCGAGTTACAATCGCATCGCACTTTGTTCCCTCATAGTCCTCTCCGTTCTCATCCTGCAGAGTAACAGGTTCGGTATATTGTTCCATCAGCTGGGCCCGCTGCGCTCCCATCTCCTCCCACAATTCATCATAAAACGGTTTTGTTGCCGTTTTTACCGACTGATAGACTGCCGTCTGTGTAACGTCAAATTCGGAAGTTGAAGTAACTGCCCCATCCGGGATAAATGCACTGATAAGCTTGCAAAAGCAGCATATAAGCAGGAGGAATGGCAGTATCGCGGCCAGGGGCAAAGCGAAAATCACATTTCTTCCGAATTTGCTCTTTGAACCTGCGGCTGCAATCTTTGCTACGGTAATTGGTTCCATGTCTATCTCCCTCCCGCGGTTCCCATCATTTCCAGAAATTCATCACAAACGTCAGCTGTCAGATCCAGCTTTGTATTTCCGGCAAAAAATATCCCCCTGCCACGGTTTTTCTGACTCAGGATACTGATTTCTTTTTCCGTAAGGTTCAGAAGATCCGCCGTCTCCTGGAGATTTTTCCCGTCACAGCCCATAATAAATTTGTAACAGGCATTATCTATGATCGCCTGTCCGAACTGCTTGACCGCCGGGTCAAGGATATCGCCAACCGCATGCGTAATAAACATGAAGCCTCCCTCGTACTTCCGAAACTGCTTTGACATATTTCTCATATATTTCATGATGTCCGGATATTCCGGATCAACCTGGAGATAGCCCTCATCTACTCCAATCAGGACACGCTGTGTCCTGTCTTTGGTCGCTTCATGGTTACACCAGGATAAAATATTGTAATATTGTGCGCGCTTTACGTTTTCGTCTGTCTCCTGCAATCCGGAAACTACCAGATCCACAAAATCAGCATTTGTTTCCAATGTTGTAGGACCATTCCACAGACGGTCGGCCCCCCTGCCGGAAGAAAAAAGGAGCGTCCTTAAATGCTCGTAATTATTGCGCATATATTCGGAAAGATTATCAAGCCCGCATTTTCCCAAAACCTTTTCATACAAATCCGGTAGAATCGGCCATTTTTCATTAGGAATGGAAGAAATGTCTGTCTCCCACGTAATCCCAAAATCCTGATAAAGCTCTATCAGGCATTCCTCCAGTGCGGCTTTAATTCCGGCAGAAAACTCCTCCTTTCCAAAATACATTTGGAAAAAAATTCTTAAATGCTGAATATGCAGGGCCAGGTCGGAGGAATCGTCCTCAAACATCAGAAATTCCTCTGTGCGCTCTCCATCTGACAAATCATCCTCCCTGACAACCGCTATTTTTCTCGCCTGCAACGGATTAATGCGACCCTTTACCCCGTTGTTTTTGGGGGCTTCGCCCGCACAGTAAATGACATCTCCGTTAATATCAGGATGTTCTGTCAATTCAATAAATTCTTCATTCGGATCAAAAATAATGATTCGCGTTCCCAACGCATATTCCATAATAAAAACATTCTTCAGGAACGTGGATTTTCCCACGCCGGGAACGCCGGAAATAAACCAATTTGTATTTGTCCTGTCTTTTCCGCGCAACCAGGGATTTACAATGACCAGCCGCCCGCGGCCATTTGATGTCTTGCCAAGATAATACCCGTCTTTATCATTTAAGCCCGGGTTTGCCATAGGGAAACCGCCTATGAATGATGAAAGCGGCATATTGCGCAAGCCCATATCAGACACATCCTCATCCGGCATGCCGTATGGTGCTATGACCTTCAGCGCTTTTCCCTGGCGTCTTGTCAGAAGCTTAAGATTGCAGCCCTGTACCGCTGCGATACCTGAGACACGCTTAATTCGTTCACCAAGGCGTTTCTCATTGATATCCTGCACATGCAGCATAATATTGATATAGCCAACCGGCTCCTGCATTACAGCAAGGCGGTTAATGAGCTTTTTCAAGTCCGCGATTTTTTTCTCTGCCGTCTGTTTTTCACTTTCATTTTTGATGCCGCCCAGATTCCCCTTCAGTTCCTTCAGTGAACTGTTAAAAATGGCAATCAGGTGATCTGCCTCCGTATAATGAAACTCAATGGTTGTGGCTGTACCATCCAGATTACACAGCGGGGCCAGCCAGCCATAATCATTACTATACGGATATTTCGATACCGCGTAAATTTTTCCGACATTTTCTCCCAGTGCCGTATTTCTGGCATCAAATTCGATTGCTGACGGCTGGATGATATTCAGTAAATTCTCATTGACCGGAAATACTGACTTTTCTGTTCCGTTGTCTTTCCTGTTTTGCTTTTTTTCCAACATCTTCTTTTCCCCTACAACTGCATAACCGGCGTATACAGCGTGCTGTCATCCACACTCTCAAAGCCTGCCTGCAAAGCGTTCCCAAACAGATTGCATAATTTTGTAATTTCTTTTTCATCCAGTATCTTTGTCATAATTCCGGATTCCTCATACCGGATTTTAAAATCCATAATCCGCTCCTTTAATTCCTCTTCGGCTTTTGCTCTTTCTTTGTTTTTTGCCCAAATACGGATGAAATGCTGATGTTCATAATTATTTCCGCTAGTACTCAGTTTTGCCGCCTGCTGTATCATGACAGAAATAATGTGGCGGCGTCCAAGCTTATATTCTTCGGTGTGTTTATCTATAAGAAAGTTTTTATAGCCGTCCAGATCAATCTCCCTTGGCAGCGTAAAATAAATGAAATTTTTACGGTCATCCCTGAATTTTGCGGTAAGCTTGTCCGTTTCTGCTTTCTGTTCCTCCTTGCTGAGCAAGTCAAAGTTAAAGGGGAAGATTCTTAAATAACTCATAATAAATCCATCCTTACGATACAGATACATTCCCCGCACATCCGCAGCATCAACAAAGTCTCTTGCTGCCGGCATTTCCTCTGTTTTCCGCCTCATTCTTTTTCTGCGCCTCCATTCTGCACTGATACTCATCTACATAAAAATAAAGAAAGCATTTCTGCGATTTTTGATATTCCAGTAAGATTCTTATTTTATCTATGAAATTTTCCGTATAAAGATCCCGGTGCAGAATCATGGCGGCCGCAGCGACACAAAATACAAAAAAACCGACCGCTTTTATAGAATTATTGGAATTCATATATAAAAACACCGCTATCAGCAGCGCCGCTGTTCCCACAATCCCCACATACGCCAAATCCGTACCGGTAAAACCGCCGATGACATATTTCACCGGCGGGCAGTTATTCGGTATAATCAGCGGCTTTTCCTCATTATCCATATGTGTTCCTCCCTAATAAAAACCTTTAAAAAACGTAACAAGCGATGATACGGTGATTGCGATAATCACTGCAAAGATTCTTTTCCCGGACTTTTTTAACACCTCCTGTAATCCCTGTTCTGCTTCCTGATATGCCAATATCACATCACGCAAAAGCCGGAAAATCAACAGGGCGGAAAGAAGCCATAAAAACGAGCTTGTCAAAATTTTTACTTTATCTATTGTGATGTAGAGTAATATTGCTTTTTCCATCATTTTACACCGCCTTTATTGCCGCGGTCTGAATTACCATTCTAAGGCCGCTGGAAGCCGCAGAGCTCACACCCGATTTATACAGGTATCTTTCCAGAAATTTTGGTGCTTTGATTGCCACGATAATCCATACAAGGGCAGACACCATATATTCCGGGCTTGTGTAGGAAGCGCTGGCATAGCTTTTCAATGCAATTGTAAAAAACAGAACCTGAATCCCGTATGAAAAAAAGGCCAGCATATATCCCATAAAATAATTGTTCCAGCGTTCCCGGCTCGGCGTAAGAATATCAAGGGCAAAAAGCGGCATAAACAGCTTCATGACAATGAGCTCGCCGCCCCGCAGGCCGGATATGACTGTAAATATAACCAATGCCACCAATATCACGATTAGAAAAAGATAATAGGGAAATGCAATATTTCCAATCGCACTGATGGGGCTTGCATCCATGAGCGCCTGGGTCTGATCCGCGAATCCTGAAACTTGGGTAGACTTAATCAGATCACTTGCAAAATCCTTGGAAAGCTGCAACGTAAAATCAAAAATCCAGCCGGAACAGCTGATCACCGCAGTCGTCTCCGCAATGCGGATAATAAGATTAAATGGATCGGCATCCGAATCATAATCGGTTTCTGTCAGATACCCGGAAGATACGATTTTTACCACGGCCAGACTTACCAGAGCAAAGGAAAGCGCAACCAACATCTTTTGCGCATTCTGGACATAAGAATTCTGCACCGCAGTGTCGACGATCCAAAAAAAAATGTTGTTAATCAGCTCTCCGAATCCCTCAATGACTCCTCCAATAAATTCCGATATAACATTACACAGATTTTCCGTTATCCAATTCATAGCCTTTCCCTTTCTTTTGACCACCCGTTAAGCATAAAATGCCAGTACCCATGTGATAAGTCCGGCGACACAGGTACCGAATACTCCGATTCCGATTGTCATTGCCACTGCCTTTGCCTTCCTCGGCTTTTCATCGTCACCTGCCGCCTGCCATGCAATCACTGCTTTTACCCCGAAAAATCCTGTCAGTAAAGCAATCAATGCCGTCAATGCGCCGGTACCCGCAGAAATCAGATTTTTTGTCCCGCTAAACAGCTTCAAATTCGTATATGTTTGTGACTGCGCCTGTACCCTTGCCGCCCCCAACAGCAAAAAACATCCTGTTGCAGCCGTAAAGTTTGTGATTCTTTTACCTAATTTTAGAATTGCCTGTTTCATTTCTTATGCTCTCTCCTTATAAAAAACTTACTTTTTGTTCACTTTGTGCCGTCTGTGGACGCTCCGTCCTATACTCTGTCCAGATTCTCCACAATTCAGGCTCCTTTATCTCTCTGGAAGGACGCCCCTCCAGCCGCTCTAAAAAAATTCTCTTATTGTGCTCTCTG
>CALWBG010000122.1 GCA_944375975.1 uncultured Roseburia sp. | reverse complement strand
GACAAATAATGATAGAATTTTATACCGCACTCATTTGTGCCA
The DNA here is from genome assembly GCA_944375975.1 of uncultured Roseburia sp. Lineage (GTDB taxonomy): Bacteria > Bacillota > Clostridia > Lachnospirales > Lachnospiraceae > Roseburia. The sequence continues at coordinate 8,265 of CALWBG010000122.1, read as the reverse complement.
TTAATTCTCTAAACTCTGAACTGTCACGAATAAATGCGTATTCCTCTTTGTTAGCCAATTCATCACAAATCGTATCCGCGAGTCTACTTGACAGAAATGTAGAACCACTACCGCTCGCATTACGGTATAACCGATAATCTTGTGGATTCCATTCTTTTTTCATAGCGGGCAGCATTTTTTTGAGAATCGATAAACTCTCATCTTTATTTTTCTTTTCTATTGCAATCAGTAAATGCGCATTGTAATGCATCCACTCGGGAAAACAAAATTGACGGATGATGGTTTCATATAAATCTGCAAAAAATTCAGCGTCATCGTCGCGATTTTCAAGCAAAGATTGTTCAAGCATATTTATTAAAGCGGTTTGTATATCTGTAACACCTTTTAGCACCCGGTGTTCCCAGATAATCTCTGCTTCCTCATACTTTTTCTGTTTCCGATAAAGAATCGCAAGCTGTTCTTCCTTATCTATCGTGGAAAATGGGAGCATATTGATTAGTTCCTCTGCTTTTGAAAATTCTCCATTGTTTCGTGCATAAGAAATCAACATGCCGATTGCAGTATCTCTTATTTCCGAAATTTCACTTACAGACAAACGTTTATAAAATCCTTCAAATATTTCTCTGTAATGCTGAGGGTCGGATACATTATAAAGAAATAGCGCACCCTCTAAGTAGAGAATGACAGAATATATCAGTGTATCGCAAGTGGGATATTCATGTATCTTGTCGATTGCCTTTTGAAAAGCTATTTCATACCCCTGCTCTTGGAGCGTTTTATCAATTTCATCAACAAAATTTTCAATCTCTATATCTGTCATATCGTCATTGAAAGACATCAGCGTATTCAGATCAATTTTTAATAGACGAGCCAAAGCGGGTAAAATGGTTATATCCGGATATGTGCTGCCTTTCTCCCATTTGTTTACGGCCGATGCTGACACTCCTAAAAGTTCTGCAATTTTTTCTTGTGTCAGCAATAATTCCCTTCTCTTTTCGCGAATGATTTGATTGATTTTCATATCATACCTCCCCCTCTTCTGTAATTTTATAATAGCAAAGATAATTATGTGCCACAATGGAGCAGTTGTTAAATTGCTAATTTCATAAATTAACCTAAAGTTAAACAGCAAATTCCAATAATTTCATCGATAGCTGTTCCGAGTTATTTAATACTCTTTGCAATTACCTTAACTTCGGTTGCTAATAATCTGCAACTATTTTTCTCCTGTTTCATACCATAAAGAAAAAGGAGATTTGCCATGCCGGACGATTTCAACCGCCGACGCGGATGCCCGCCGTGTGACTGTGACCGCAGGGACAGACGTGATGATCGCCGCGACAGACGCGATGACCGCCGTGATGACCGCAGGGACAGACGCGACCGCGACGACTTCAGGCGTTATTGATATATAACCGGAGCTGCTTTAGCAGCTCCCTTTTACATATTTCCCGTATTTTTGCTCATACTATAAAAAATTGAAAGTACGGAGGTCATCATGAAAGCAACGGAAAAAGATAAACCCATACACACAATTCCGAAAGGAGTCTGGGAAAGCAGCCGCCCGGATAACAAAAAAGGGAAAAACGGCAGCCCGGCTGTCGACTTGCAGGGGAACGGCTATCCTGACGGCAGGCAGGACAAATAATTTCTGCATTGCCGTACAACCTATGCATTTTCAGAGTGCCGCCGTCGGGCGACACTCTCTTATCTTTTCTGATTTACCGGCTGTATACCCTCTTTGCGGACATTGTGCGTCTGATTCTGATTTTCCGGTTTTACCTTCTGCGTAACGCTGTTAAACTGATTGAGATTTTTCTGTGTTTCTTCCCTCTGTATATCCTTCATATACCCTCCTCATTCCAAAAAGTTTTGCTTCCGCCATAGGTAGTATGTCTCTCTTGTGGTGGTTTATGCAAAGCCGCCTCCTGTCACCTCCGCACTTTTCTGTCATATGATATATCAGAAAACTTTCCCTGCCGGGATATTTGCGGCGCCGGATTACCGCGCCGCGGAAATGGAGTTTCCTATGAATTCATGTGAACTGGCGGCCTATGTTTCCTCCGTTGCGTGCGCGATTGCAAAATCCTGCCGAAAGGAAGAACTCTCCGTTATGGCCGCTGTCTTTACCCAGCTTGGTGATACCCTGGAAACAATCCTCGCACACCAGGAAGCCTGTGAAATCGCTGAAAATAACCGGGCGGAAACAAAAAATTTGCAGGGCGGGAAATGCTGACATTTCTCACCCTGCAAATTTTTTATTGTCTCATTTTTACAACCGATATATTTTCCATTCCGGGGTAGACTAGACATGCACAAAGGCCTCATGACAGGCTTAACGACAAAGGGGACTTATCCTATGCCCAAACCACGTACAAAAACCGGCGAAAAAAATTTAATCAGCTCACGTCTAAAGGAATTACGGCAGTTGCACGGACTGTCTCAACGCGACTTAGCCCATCTTCTGCAATTATCCGGTATCGATATGGATAAAAATGTAATTACCCGCATTGAAACCAATAAACGCTATGTAACGGATTTGGAATTGAAAGCACTGTCAGAAATTTTTCATGTCTCTTACGACTATCTAATTGACGGAGAAGAAAAAAGCACCCCGTAATCATACATTTTTTTAGATAAATATTGTGCAATATCCAATAGATTTGTTATAAGAATTTCTGCGTCTCTGTCTTCCTGTACTCCAAGACGTTCACATAAACGGGAGTTTGCTTCAAAAACCTCTGTATATGCTTTCATGCAAAATCTTCCTTCTTCAAATTCATTTTTTACATACTTACTTTCCTCTATGAGGTAACGCTTTATATCCAATGAGCCAATCATCAAATCGTAAATTAATTGTTTAAATTCTTCATTATTTTTTTCATATCATATTTTCCTTTCTTTCGTCTCACTTTTACAACCAATTATATTCCTTATAAGTCATAGAATCAATACAAGTGGTGCAAAAAGTGAGACAAACTTTTTGCCATTTTTTGACAAAATATGGAAGAGAGGATTATTTATGGCAAGAATACTTTCACTGGACAATCAAAAAAATCTTATAGGGAAGCAACTTACTGCGCTCCGAAAAAAAACACTCTCTTTCTCAAAGAGAGCTTGCCTGCAAACTTCAATTAGCCGGATATAATTTAGACAAAAACGTAATTACAAGAATTGAAAATTATCAAAGATATGTTACTGATATAGAGTTAAAAGGATTGTGCGAAGTACTGCAAATTACTTCGGACGAATTTATAGGATTGAAAAAATAACCCCGTGATTTATTCCCGCTCCCGGATTTTAACATGAACCATGTCTCCCGGCTGTTTTTGCAGCAGCTTGCGGATATCTTTCCGAACCCCTATGATATGCCCTGGTGTCTTCATCCGCACAAGGCTTCCATCGTAGGGGACGCCGTCAAATTCCGCATGGACCCTGACGCGTCCCTTTCCGAATTCTTCCCTGACATCGTACGGGAATTCAATATATGCCCCGTCAATGTCCGGAACCTTCTTTATCACAGCATCAAATTCATAAATCTTATCCTTTATCATTCCAGCCAGCCTCTCCTTCTTACATACGATTCATAATCTTGATGTGTGATTTAAAGAGCGAATAATACCGCATCCCTTTCTCCTTGCCGTAATGTCCCTGCAACGCCGCCCGCAAAGAATTCAGGTTTTTCCGTTTGCCATTTGCCTTAAATAAAAATAACGAGAAATCCTTCGGACAGCTCTCCACGGGTTTACTGTAAGCGAAAACCATTCTGCAATAAATATCAAACTTTTCCTCCTGGCTGCACTCCTGCAGGTTATCCCGATAAGCGGTATATTCCGGGCTGCTCTTTATCTCCTGATAAAGCTTTTTCCCGTTTTCCTTGCCGAAAAAGACTACAAGCGCGTTGTGGAAATCCGCAAGGTTATCCTTGCTGATACAGCAGAGAAGATTCTTTGCAATATCGTCTTTCTGCGCCTGGGTCGGTTCCGATATAATATCTTCCTGTTCCGGCTCCCTGTCTTTTTCGTCCTGCTCCGGTTCTGCCCCTTCTGCGGCGGCCGTTTCCCCGGCAATACCGCTCTCATCCTTTGCGGTCTGTTCCCCGTACGGGTGCTCCTCCGCAGCCTTCTCCTGCTCCGGCGCCTCCTGTACTTTTTCATTCTCCACAGGCAGGGACGCTTCTTCCCCGGCGCTGCTCCGGGTCTGCTCTCCGGTATTCTGTGCCCGTTCTCCTTCCGCCGCCCTCCGGCTGCGCTGAAGCCGTTTACTGCACTCTTTTCCGCTCAGACGGCTGACCGGCATTTTCCGGGTCATCCAATAGCGCACCGCGGCGTCAAAGCCCGTATCATTAGAAACAATGATATACTGATATTCCGGGTTTTCACACAGCATATATCCGAGCTGCGTGACAAGCTGAAAATCCAGCGCGTTGCTTCCCTCAAAACATTTTATAAAGCTTGCTTCTTTTTCCGTTTCCTTGAGTAACCTCACATTTTCATAGCTCATATGAGGGCTTTTCTGCGTATAAAACACAAAGACCTCATCCTCTGGCTGTGAGGTAACCAACAACGGCACCCATATGTCTCCTACATTTTCACTGTCTACTAAATATATTTTCTTCATCCGATCACCGGCCGGCTGGAACGTTTTTATTATAGCACAGTCAGCAAGTCTTTTACCAGAAAAAAATCCTGCCGCGCTATTACCGGATATTTCTCGTATATCTGCACTGCGGGAAGTTGCTGCACCCAAAGAATTCCCCGAACTTCCCACTGCGCTTTTTTAATTCCCCTCCGCATCTGGGACAAAGCTCTATCACCATCCCCTGCTGTATTTTTCCGAGTTCCTCATAGCATTTCTGATTCATCACGCAATCCTTCCCTGCCCGGTGCGCGCCCTCGGTAGCGATATGAAAATACTCCGCCAAATCCACCAGCCGATACCTCGTAAGCTGCGGCAGGCAGGCTTCTGCCATCGGAAGCGTATCGATAAAATTACTTTCCAAATCCTGACCGAACAGTTCCTGCGCGGCAAGCCGCACAAACTTCAAATCGAAAGACTGGATATTATGTCCCACAAGGACATCCTGTCCCGCAAAACCCAGAAACTCCCCCAACGCGTCTCCGATATACGGCGCGTCGGCGACCATCTCATCGGTAATTCCGTTCACGGCCGTAGCCTCGTAGGGAATCCTTCTCTGCGGGTTTACAAGCGTGGAAAATGTATCCGTCATTTCCCCGCCTCTCACCTTTATGGCCGAAATCTCAATAATCGCGTCATTGACATAGCTGATGCCGGTTGTCTCCAAATCAAATACCACATAATCCGGAACATATTTTGCCAGCCTTTTTCCTTTGTCCTGCATCCTGACTCCTACCTTATCCCTTTCCGTGATGATAATCTGCCGTAAAAAACCTTCACCTAAGAAAACGCCCTGAGTACCACACGCTTATAAAATGTCGATATACTCGCCCGCCAGCGCCTTATTCATGCTCCGCACCGCGCAGAATTTTCCGCACATGGAGCAGGTATCCTCATGCTCCGGCTTTCTGCTGCTCCAGATAGCCTTTGCCGTCTCCGGGTCCATGGCGCATTCCCACTGTGCCTCCCAGTCAAGCGCGTGCCTTGCTTCGGCCATTTTATCGTCAATCTCCCTTGCTCCCCTCACGCCTTTGGCTATATCCGCCGCGTGGGCCGCTATTTTGGAGGCGATAATGCCCTGTTTTACATCCTCCACATTCGGCAGCGCAAGATGCTCCGCCGGGGTCACATAACACAAAAATGCCGCTCCGTTCTGCGCCGCGATTGCGCCTCCGATTGCCGAGGTAATATGGTCATACCCGGGCGCAATATCCGTCACCAAAGGCCCCAGCACATAAAACGGCGCGCCCATGCAGATGGTCTGCTGTATTTTCATATTGGCGGCAATCTGATCCATCGGCATATGTCCCGGCCCCTCTACCATGACCTGAACATCCTTCGCCCACGCGCGCCTGGTAAGCTCTCCGAGCCGCACCAGCTCCTCAATCTGGCAGACGTCGGAAGCGTCGGCCAGACAGCCCGGACGGCAGGCGTCCCCGAGGGAGATGGTGACATCATACTCCCGGCAGATATCAAGGATTTCGTCGTAATACTCATAAAAGGGATTTTCCTGACCGGTCATACACATCCAGGCAAAAACAAGCGAGCCCCCTCTTGACACAATGTTCATTTTGCGCTTGTGCTCCCGAATCTGCTCAATGGTCTTTCTGGTGATTCCGCAGTGCAGTGTCACAAAATCAACACCGTCCTGCGCGTGCAGCCGCACCACGTCGATAAAATCCTTTGCCGTCAGCTCCGCCAAATCTCTCTGATAATGGATAACGGAATCGTATACCGGCACCGTTCCAATCATGGCCGGACATTCGGATGTCAGCTTTCTGCGGAACGGAATCGTATTTCCGTGGGATGATAAATCCATAATCGCATGAGCGCCCATTTCAACTGCCGCCATTACCTTTTGCATTTCCACATCATAATCCTTACAGTCTCTGGAAACACCCAGATTGACATTGATTTTCGTGCGCAGCATAGAGCCGACCCCCTCCGGGTCAATGCAGGTATGCCTTTTATTGGCGCAAATTGCGACCTTTCCCTCCGCTACCAGCGGCAGCAGTTCTTCTGTCGTCATCCGCTCCTTTTCGGCCACACGCTTTAACTCCTCTGTTACGATTCCCTTACGGGCAGCCTCCATCTGTGTTGCGTACTGTTCCATAAATTCCTCCATTCCACGTATCTGCACAGGGAAACCCGGTGGTCAAAATCGGCTTACACTTTTTATTTCACAGGTAAATTATGTACTTTCATACGTTAATATAACAAGGTCTTTCCTGTGAAATGGAAAAGCCCCGCCGCAGACACGACAAGGCTTTCGTTATTCATCCTTATTTCGCTCCCTACGACAGTATTAACTGACAGGTTCAAAGAGTCATGTTTTAACCTTCTCAACCGCTCATGCAAAAGCTGCAATCGCCGTCCCTCTGCGATATTATTTAGTTTCAGTTCCTTTACCTTATCCCAATTTCTCTCCTTTGTCAATCCCCCTGCGCTCTCTGTCTCACACCATCTGGTCCGCGCATTTTCCCATCACGTAAAAAAGTACAACCGACATGGGTTGTACTTTTTAGGAGAAGGTATTTTTACTATGGGGTATAGCAAAAACTATATAATGTATTGGGGGGTTTTTACGGTTATTATAATAGCATGATTTCCAAAATCAGTGTTCACAAATCTTACAAATTTTCAGTCTCATTTTTATGCAAAATGACAGTGTTTTTTCGGCACATTCTCCAAATTATCCTCAAAAACTTCTACATTTCGGATATTTTTGGCTCTGTTTTCCACTTAAGCCTATCCTTGTCCCATCCTGCCTGTCAGCGGATTTTGGTTTTGATGCGCTGGAGCGCGTTATCCACCGCCTTTGGTGGCTTGCCCAGCTTTTTTGCAATCTGCCGGTAATTCTGCCCCGCTAAATACTCGTCCAGGACCTCCCTCTCCAGTTTGCTCAGCCTCTTTTTTACCGTGTCCCAAAACGCCTGGACGTTCTCTCTGTCAATCACAAGCTGCTCCGGGTCTGCCGCGTCCTCTGCCGTGAGCGTTTCCGCCAGGGAAGGTCCTTTCTCCCCTGTTTCTGAATAAAATGAAATGTACGAATTGAGCGGGGCGTGCTTTTTCCGGTTAGAGGCTTCGACCGCCTTATAGAGCTGCCTGCTGATACAAAGCTCCGCAAAATGGAAAAACGACGCCTCTTTGGTTCCGTCATAATCCCGAATTGCCTTAAAAAGCCCTATCATTCCCTCCTGGATCAAATCGTCCGTCTCCCCGCCGATTAAAAATACCGCGTTCGCCTTTTTGCGCACCAGAGGCTTATACTTATCCAAAATATAATCCATAATCCTCCCGTCCGCATCCCCCTCGCCACGCAGCCTGTCGATGAGCTGTTCATCTGTCAAATTCCGATAAGAATCCAATTTCTTCCTCCCTGTCAGATGTTACTGCATCCGCTGTCTCACAATTTCATATGCCAAAACCCCGGCCGCCACCGAAGCGTTCAGAGAGTCGATATCCCCCTTCATCGGGATAGATGCAATAAAGTCGCAGTTTTCGCGCACCAGCCTGCTGACGCCCTCTCCCTCGCTTCCAATCACAAGGCCAATCGGTCCTCTTAAATCAAGCTGGTACATCGGTGTGCCTCCCATGTCCGCGCACACAAACCAAATTCCTTTTTCC
>CALWBG010000121.1 GCA_944375975.1 uncultured Roseburia sp. | reverse complement strand
CCGTCCACCAGAAAAAACGGATGCTCACTTAAAATCTCCATTCTGCCTGGCCAGACAGCATTTTGAATTCCGGCACGCACGCAGCTTTGCCTCTCCGCATCTTTGATTTTCCTGACCTCGAAATCTTCGGATGCCTGCCCGTTCCACACCTCAAAAAACGCTTCCGCCGCGAGAATCGCGGCCGCCGCGTTTTCATACTGATGCATGCCAAGCAGACGCATTCTTAAGTTCCGGTAATTCCTCCAGGAAAAAACCTGCTCACTTCCCAGCATCTGCATATCGGTAATGTCCTCCGGGCGGACGAGATTACAGCTTTTCACATCCGCCGCTTCGGCAGCGGCCAGAAGAACGGAAAGCGCTTCCTCAGGCTGGCTTTCCAGAACCAGGTGCGTGCCCGGTTTTATAATACCCGCCTTTTCCGCCGCAATTTCAGGCAACGTTTTCCCTAAAATTTCCATGTGGTCATATCCGATCTTCGTGATAACGGACACCGCCGGCACTCCGAGCGCGTTGGTGGAATCGAGCCTTCCTCCCAGTCCCGTCTCATAAACCGCAACGTCACAGTGCTGCTCCCGAAAATACAATGCCGCCATCGCCAGACAATAATCAAACATGGCCGGGTCGGCCTCATACCTCTGTCCAAGAAGAAAATTTCCAAGCCGCTCCGCAGCCTCTTTGGAAATCATCTCCCCGTTCACCTGAATACGCTCCCGAAAATCAACCAGGTGGGGTGACGTAAACATCCCCGTTTTCAGTCCCGCCGCGCGGAAAATCGCACACAAAAAAGCAGAGACAGAACCTTTTCCGTTCGTCCCTGCAATATGGATAAAGGGTATGCCCTGCTGCGGATTCGAAAGCCGGGAAAGCATGTCTGCCGACACCTCTACCCCGGCGGCGCTCCCGAACCTCCGCTGTGTTTCTATCTGACGGATAACTTCCTCATACGTATATCTGTTCATGCGCGAAATCCTTTCTGCCGCGAAACTAAACGGCGATAATGACGCCGCCGTCATTCGCGTACATGCTGCTCACCCCCGCGGTGTTAACCACAATGATTTTTCGGAAGGACGCCAACTGTTCGATTCTCTCCCTGACCGTCTTTGCACGCTCCGGACAGTTGCAGTGCGCTATCGCAAGCACCCTGTTTTCACAGTCCTTCGTTCTGGCAATTACGCTCTGGACCATTTTCTCCAGCGCCCGGTTCATGCCCCGTGCCTGATCTAACTGGCAGATCGTCCCCTCCTTTGTGGAGCCCATCACCGGTTTTATATTTAAGGTATTGGCGATAAATGCTTTTAAATTGGTCAGCCGCCCGTTTTTCCGCAGCGTCTCCAAAGTCTCCAGCACAAAATAGGTGTTCATGGAATCGATATATTCCTCGGTTTTTCGGACGATTTCCTCAAAGCTTATGCCCTGTTCCTCGTATTCCTGAATTTTCAGTCCAATCAGCGTCTCTCCCACCGATGCGGAGCGGGAATTGAATACATAAATTTTTTTTCCGTCCTCATGCTCCTCCCTGTAGAGATTCATGCCGAGCACCGCGCTGTTATAGGAACCGGAAAGCTTTTCGGACAAAGTCACCACGTATACGTGCTCCGCTTCCCCCTCATAGCTTTTCATATACTGCTCGGGAGACGGACAGGAGGATTTCGGACCTACAGGGCTCTCCTTCACCCTTCTTAAAAAATCAAGCTGGTCAAAACCCGCGTCATCCAGTATACGAACCCCGTTCACCTCAAGTTCCAGCGGCACAGACTCGAAATGTCCGTCCTGTTTTATGTCCTCCGTCAAATCTCCGCAACTGTCAATTACAATTTTATACATGGCAATCTCCCTCCATATCCAGACGATTCCCCATATTTTATAAAATCGTCTGATTTGTTATTTAAAAACTTTTAGTACGTTATTTTTTTCCATTATATGTAGTATTTATTACTACGTAACAGTATCATAAAAGCTTTCTTTTGTATAGAGGTTTTCCCAAATTTCATGGAATTTTTATGAGAAATTTAAAATCAACACTCTTTGCTGCGTATCTTCAATAAAGGAGAGCGTAGTCAGCCCCCCGCAATAGTCCAGGATATGCTGCTCATCAAGCAGATAGCGCTTTGCCTGCGTGTACAGCTCCGAAGAAGAAAATTTCACGGCAGCCCTCCCTTCTCCTGCGTCATAGGCCCGTGCATACACGCTGCCGATCGCGTCAGGATTCCATTCCGAAAAATATTTTCCCTCACGGCGGTAATAATTATCCTCAACGGCAGTGCACACGGGAAGGGTGGGAAAATTATCGGCCCGGTGCGTTTTTTGAATTTCCTGCGTCGTCACTGCAAAATAATTATAATTCACAAAGTTAGTTTCTTTGTCTGTTCCGTTATTGTAGGCGGAATTTCCCCAGGTCGTGTCGATAAAGTAATAGTTGCCGTCGAGCCGCGCCAGGTTCCACGCGTGCGCTTCACCCTCCGCCGTACCTGTCACCACCGCCGATTGGATTCCGAGCAGCGTCAGCAGATATTGCGTCGCATTGGCATAACCCTGGCATACTGTACTGCGGTTCAAAAACACGCTGATGATGTTTTGGTTGTCCGGCGCTCCCATTTCATACTCCACATTTCGGGCGAGATATTCAAAGACATACTTCGCCTTCTCATAATCTCCCGCCGCGCCGGCCGCCCCCGCCAAAATTTCCTGCACAGCCGCGTCAATCCTCGTCTGAAGTGCTTCCCGTTCTTCCAGTGTCATGGTATACTCCGGGGCAAAATCCAGACCCACGGTCCGAATTCCCATGGTATAGCGGGTATAAACATATCCCGAAACCCAAAAGATTTCTCCATGGTCCGCCATCACCGCGCGGTAGGCATGCTCAAGTACCTTCTCATCCAGCGTATTGACCCTGACTTTGGAGGCATGGGAATCAATTGCCTGATAAATTTCATCATAAACCTTCCGTTCCTCTTCCCCAAGCGTGCCGTACACATAGCAGTCCATGAAAGGGCTTTGCTCCACGTCCTCTTCCCCGTCCGCTGTCCCGGTGAGATCTTTCATCCCCTGCACCCCACCCATATATTCCTCATAGCTTTGGGGGTTCCGTGCAACCGCCTCCTGCCCGGCCACATCCTGCTCGGACACCTTCCATGGGATTACCTCCCGCAGAAGGGTGACCACCGGCGAACTCGCTTCCGGTACATTGGCCGCCACAAAACTTACGACCACTGCCGCCAGAATCAATTTAATGCCAAAATGCTTTCGTCTTTTCATCATTTCACCCTTTTACAGAGAAAAATATGCCTCCGTCAAATCAACAAGCGCCTGCTGGTCCGCCGCGCCCATCAGCTCGCGCGCCGAATGCATGGCAAGCAGCGGAATTCCGATATCCACGGTTTTCACCGGCATCAGGGCAGAAGCGATGGACCCTAATGTGCCTCCGCCCGGCATATCGGAACGATTGACAAATTTTTGACAGGGAATCCCCTTTTCCCCGCAAATCTGCTGAATAATTCCGACTGCCTCACAGTCCGTCGCATAGGACTGCGCGCTCGCCTCCTTAATGCACAGCCCCCGCCCAAGCACTGGCTTGTTCGTAAGATCCATTTTCGCCGCCTGATTCGGATGCAGTCCGTGCGCCACATCCACGGAAAGAAACATGCTCTGATACAGGATTCGGTCGGCCTGCTCCGAAAGTCCGAGTTCGCGGAAAATACGGAGCAGCAGATCATGCAGCAGAATGGAACCCGCCCCCTGCTTGCTCCGGCTTCCGATTTCCTCGTGGTCAAACAGTGCAATCATATTCATACCGCCGGGCCGCTTTGCCTTTATCATTGCCGAGGTAAGGGCCGCGCAGGAGGTCAGGTTATCCAGCCTTGGACTTGAAATAAAGTCATCGCTGATTCCGATATATTCTGGTTGCTCCCTGCAATATACCGTCAGCTCAAAATCAAGAATGTCCTCTTTTTTCACCCCAAGCTCCCCTGCCAGATAAGTAAGGAAATATTCTTCCGACCGATGGCCTGCTTCCTCTCCCAAGAGCAGACCGGCCACCGGAAGCATATCGGTCTGACGGTTCAGTTCCACGCCTTTATTGACCTCTCGGTTCATGTGGATTGCAAGATTGGGGATGGTAAGCAGATTCTTTTCGGAAACAAACAGTTTTATTTCCGGTTTAAATACCTCCTGCCCGCGCACCGCCACACGGCCTGCGACACCCAAAGGGCGATCCAGCCATGTATTTAAAATCGCACCGCCGTATACCTCCACATTTACCTGAGCGTAGCCCCCCGTCACGATATCCGCCGCCGGTTTTATGCGGAGACAGGGGAAATCCGTATGCGCCGCCGCAATGCGGACCGCCGGTCCCTCCTGTTTCTCCATTTGCCGCGCCTCTTTTGGATTCGTAAACGCAAATAATGTGGTATTGTGATGCCTGATATAATATCTGCCGCCCGGCACAAGGTTCCATTCCCCGCCGCAGGAAAGCTCCGCAAAGCCTGCTTCCCTAAAGCGCTCTGCACATGCCTCAACCGTATGGATGGGAGAGACTCCCTTTTTTAATAAATCGAATAAAATATCTTTCTCGTTCATTTTGAAATTCACCTTTCTTAATTCCCGTTTTAGACCATTTTACTATAAAATCTGCCGGATTACACCATTTTATTTGTCCGACGCCCGTTTCTGTGCTAAAATAAACACAGTATTTTCGAAAAGACATGCAGACTGCGTGGAAATGAGGTTTCTCATGATTGCTCTTAACATACCCGAAGTAAAATTTTTTATGAATCAGCTTTTATGCCGTGATACCTTTGACAATTTTCTGCTTCAGGAGGCCATCATCCAAAAGGAGGTTTCCTGGACGCTCGACGGCAGCATCAATCCCGATTTTTATTCGGCGAATGAGCGGGCAGAGCAGGGGCTTGACGGGCTCTCCTTCATCCCCTTCGGACAGGTGCGCCCCCACTGCTACGCGCTCATCCGCGGCAAGCGCACGCCGACCTGTTTTAAATTTGTATTCCTGCTTTCCCCGGCCAATTTAAGCCGCACGCTCGGACAGATTCACAGTTCCTTTACCGACAGCGACGTATCCGGTCTGTTTTTAAATCTCAAATTTCAAAACGGGCAGCTCCTTCTCACCACCGGCATTTCCTACCGCACCTTTTCGACGGATAAAACCTTAGAGCGCGAGTGGGACCGTCTGGTGCGCCTTTTTCTGAAAAATCACGAAATTGCAGCCGAGGAGCTATGATTGTATTTGTGAAAAAACTGTGTGCTTTTTCCTTTACTTTTGTGAAATCATGTGCTATGCTCTACTTAGCTGTGAATACAGCCAGTAATATTTTTTGGAGGTACTTTTCAATGAACAAAGGTACAGTAAAATGGTTTAACAACCAAAAAGGATACGGATTCATTTCCGATGAAGCAGGAAATGACGTATTCGTACACTACTCAGGTCTGAACATGGAAGGATTCAAATCCCTTGATGAAGGCGCTGCAGTAGAATTTGATGTTGTAGAAGGTTCCAAGGGACCGCAGGCAACAAACGTAACGGTCGTAGGATAATTTCCTGCCCGCTTTAATCACTCGTTTCACATGTACCTTTTTCTGTTTAAATAAACCAGTTTTTATTTGTCAGGTTAAGATATTGTAAACAATGGATTTAAAAAAGAGTGTCGGTGTTCCGGCACTCTTTTTTATCACCCGGAATTCTGGTATGGTTAATTTTTATAAAACTGGCACTTTAAATTATGCCAGTTGAAAGCTATAATAACGGACAAAATTATAGCAGAACAAACAGCAAGCATGTTTGCGGAAACGAGGAAATGATGTATAAAATTATGACACCCGGACCGACACAGGTCCTTGAAAATGTGCGCCGCGCCAGGAGCCTGGCCTGCACAAACCCCGATTTGGATGAAAGCTTTTATGATTTTTATAAGGAAACCTGTACGCTTATCAGCCGCCTGTTAAAGACCGGCAACGAAACGTTGATTTTGGGCGGCGAGGGAATCCTGGGCCTGGAAGCCGCCTGCGCTTCGCTGACCGAACCGGGCGATAAGGTACTCGTCTTAGACAACGGTATCTACGGAAGGGGCTTTGCCGATTTCGTAACGATGTACGGCGGCGTGCCGGAGCTTTATCACGCCGACTGCCGGAACACGCTTGACGTCGCTGCGCTTTCCGATTATCTGAAGGAACACCACGATTACGCTTATGCGACGGTCGTTCACTGCGATACGCCGAGCGGCGTGTTAAACGATATCGGCAGTATCTGCCCCCTGCTGAAGCAGTACGGTATCTTAACCGTCGTGGACTCCGTTTCCGGGATGTTCGGCGAGGAGGTCCGCGTCGACGATTTTAAGATTGATTTGCTCTGCGGCGGCTCCCAGAAGGCCGTTTCCGCACCTCCGGGTCTGACCTTTGTTGTCGTAAGCGATGACGCAAAGGAAAAAATAAAGACACGCAAGACCCCGATAGCCTCTTTTTACGCAAACCTGGCGGTTTTTGAGGGCTATTACGAAAAGAAATGGTTCCCCTACACTATGCCAATCAGCGATATTTACGGCCTGCGTGCCGCCTTTGACAACATTGCCGCAGACAAAGACCTGTATGCGCGCCACAAAAGAATCGGTACGGCTACCCGCGCCGCGCTTGGCGAAGCCGGACTGCGGCTTCATTTAGACAGCGGTTTTTCCGATACGGTTACCGTATTTGATGTTCCGCGCGGCGCTACGGCAGACGCTATTTTAAAACGCATGAAAGACAGGCACGGAATCCTGCTCGCCGGCTCCTTTGACGAGCTTGCCGGAAAGGTCATCCGCATCGGACATATGGGGACAAATGCCTCCTTTGAAAATATGCTGGCGACCATGGAGGCTCTGTCCGAAACCCTGACACATTTTGGTGTCCCGCTTGAAGGGAATCTGGCGGATTTATTTTTAAAACATTACCGTCCCACCGTTTCGGAATAATATCAGCAGAGCATGTTGGGATTTTCCAGGCGGTTCATACAGCTTACGATGTTTTTGATTCCGCTCTCCGCCATACTTTTTACGGCCTCCCCGGTATAAAACGCCATGTGCTGGGTCATCGTCACGTTCGGGAATTGCCGGATATACGCCATATTCCGGTTGATTAAAATATCCGACCGCAAATCCTGATGGTAAATTCCTTCTTCGTCCTCGATGACGTCAAGACCCAGCGCACCGATTTTTTTGCTCTCAATGCCCGCAATCACATCATCCACGCACATCAGCTCACCTCTCGCACAGTTAATCAGGACGACGCCGTCCTTCATCTGACGGATAGCCTCTTTGTCAATCATACGGCGCGTCTGATTCGACAGCGGGATATGCAGCGTCAGCACATCGCTTTTGCGGTAAAGCTTCGGAAGCGTACAGTAGGTAATTCCCAGGGACTCGTCCGCGTTTTGCCTCCTGCTGTACGCCAGTATTTCACAGCCAAAGCCCTTTAAAATCCGGGCTACCTTACAGCCGATTTTTCCGGTTCCGATGATGCCGACGGTCAAATTGCGAAGCTCCTTTCCCATCAGCCCGCTCAGGGAATAATCATTCGCGTTGGCGCGGTACAGGGCCTGCTTGTAATTTCGAAGCGCCATGAGCATCAGCATGACGGTATATTCCGCGACACCGTCCGGGTCATAATAACCGTTGCAGATATGGATGCCGTTGTTTTTCGCCGCATTCAAATCAATATGGTCATATCCGATGGTTCTCGTCGCCACAACGGAAATCCGCAGCTTTGCCGCCTCCTGCAGCAGCTTTTCGTCCATTCTGCTTTCCCCCAGAATCGTAATGCCGCAGGAGCCCTCCGCCAGCCCGATGTTGTCTAAGGTCAACGGTTCCCCAACCAGCGTTACCTCCACGCCGTTTTTTTCCGCCTCCGTTTCCAGATAACGTTTTTCATCCTCTCTCACTTCATACGCTGTAATTTTCATGTCATTCTCCATTCACGCTTTTTCTCATATCTACGGCCGCACCGCCGTTTCCCTATGAATACCATAAGCCGGGCTCGCCTGCAAGCCGCCGGAGCAGTGCGCCACCGCCCCATCCCTTTAAAGCGCCAAATAACAGCGGTACTGTCAGTTGACAGAAGTTTTCCCCTGTTATAGAGTAATTATGATAAATATCGGAGGTTTCCCGCTTATGGCACAGCAATATACAAGAAAAATCATCCGGGATACGTTTGTGGCAATGCTAAACGAACGCCCGCTGAACAAAATTACAGTCAAAGAGCTTGTGGCTGCCTGTGAAATCAACCGCAACACCTTTTACTATTATTACGCGGATATCTATGGCATTATCACGGAGATT
>CALWBG010000120.1 GCA_944375975.1 uncultured Roseburia sp. | reverse complement strand
GCGCCTTGAGGCGCGGCCAAGCAGGGCGGGCTTAGAGCCCGCATCCCGAGCCACCCGTTTTACGGGTGGCGGCGACTGGTCAGAATGTACAAAAGCAATGGGAAGAATCATTGATTGCACAGTGGTTTTGTAGTAAAATTAATTTATATAAAAATTTGAGGGCATATCATAGAACGGGGGATTGCGCAATGGAGCTTGTTTATACGAATGACTTATGTACGGGATGTAACAAATGCGTCAGGGCTTGTCCGGTACTTGTAGCCAATGTTGCCACAGAGGTGGGGAAGGTAACTGTAAATTCGGAAAACTGTATTGCCTGCGGTGCATGCTTTGACGCTTGCCGGCATAATGCCAGAGATTACCGCGACGACACAGAGCGCTTTTTTGGGGATTTAAAACAGGGAAAGAAAATTTCCGTGATATTGGCACCGGCATTTCTTGCCAATTATCCGAAGGAATACAAAAGAGTGCTCGGGTATTTGAAGGAACAGGGAGTTAATCACATATTCAGCGTGTCGTTTGGTGCGGACATTACGACCTGGGGCTATTTAAAATATATTACGGAGCATCAGTTTTCCGGTGGAATTTCGCAGCCGTGCCCGGCGGTGGTCAGATATGTCGAGAGATACATACCGGAATTGATTCCGTACCTGATGCCGATTCACAGTCCGATGATGTGCATGGCGATTTATGTGAAAAAGTATTTAAAGCTTGCGGATGATATCGCTTTTATCAGTCCGTGTATCGCCAAGAAGCTGGAGATTACGGATGAAAATTGTTCCGGCTATGTGAAATATAACGTAACCTTCCGCAAGCTTATGGAGGCGGTTGGCGGTGCATACCAAAACTGTGGAGAATATACGGATGAATTGGAATACGGCCTCGGCTCGCTCTATCCGATGCCCGGAGGTCTGCGGGAAAACGTGGAGCATTTTCTCGGAAAGGCACAGGTGGTGCGGCAGGTGGAGGGAGAGCAGGAGGCTTATCGCTATCTGGGCGAATATTCCGAGCGCATCAAAGACAAATGTCGGCTTCCGTTTATGGTCGATATTCTAAACTGTTCAAAGGGATGTATCTACGGAACCGCAACGGAGCCGGAGCGCAATACCGACGATGTCATGCTGACGCTTAGCGGCATGCGAAACATTGACAACGGGCAGGCACCGAAAAAGGGAGGCGCTTCAAGAAAGAATAAGAATCCGTGGACGGAGCTGATACCGCACGAGCAGCGGTTGAAAAACCTGATGTATGCCTTCCGGGAGCTTGATGTCAACGATTTTGTCAGAAAATATACCGACAGACGGGTGCTGATAAAGGAGCCGACAGAACAGGAGTTATCCGATATTTTCTGCTCCATGGATAAGATGGAGCAGTCGGAGCGCCGGATTGACTGTGAATGCTGCGGCTACAGTTCCTGCCGCGATATGGCAAGGGCAATTTACAACGGAGTGAATGTAAAGGAAAATTGCATCCATTATGTGAAAAGCCAGGTGGAGAAGGAGAAGGAAAACCTGGCCAGCTTAAGAGAGCGGGAGCAGGAGGAGCAGAAAATCCACAATCGCAAGCTGGAGCGTATTACGGAGCAGTTTGTTACCCTGAGTGAAAATATCGGGGAATTGAATTCTGCAAATGAGACCTCCGCTACAGAGGCGACGGATCTGGCGCAGGGGATACAGGAAATTTCTGATTTTTGCAGCGAGCTGAGCGAGTCACTGAATACGATGTCCGATTTTATCAATATTTACAAGGCGAGCAACGAGGATATTTCTTCGATTGCGGGGCAGACCAATCTGCTGTCCCTGAATGCTTCCATAGAAGCGGCAAGGGCGGGAGAGCAGGGCAGAGGCTTTGCGGTTGTCGCGGGAGAAATCCGCAATCTGTCTGACTCGACAAAATCACTGATTGGGGAAAATAACAGGAAGGCGGAGGAGATTATTCCGAAAATCAATTCCAGTATTGAATCCATCAAGAGTCTGATTGCGCATATTAATGAGATGAACGGAAAAGTAGCGACCATCGCGGCGAACACGGAGGAGATTTCATCGCAGACGGCGTGTGTAGAGAGCATGGCGGATGAGTTGAAAGCTGCGGTAGAAGATATCTGACAAGAATTTTTGTTGCATTTCCCCGATACTTTTTGTAGAATATAAAATCGTGATGAAAAGCAAAGGGGAAAAGTTATGTACAGATGGAAAGAACGTTTTATCGGAGACAAGGCATTTTATCGCATGATTCTTGTCATTGCGTTTCCCATTCTGATTCAGAACGGGATTACGAATTTTGTCAGCCTGCTGGATAATATTATGGTCGGGCAGCTTGGGACGGAGCAGATGTCCGGGGTTGCAATTGTAAACCAGCTTTTGAATGTATTTAATATCTGCATCTTTGGTGCGGTTTCTGGTGCGTCGATTTTCAGCGCTCAGTTTTACGGGCACGGCAATCACGAGGGAGTGCGCAATACCTTCCGGTTTAAGCTGATTTGCTGTGCTCTGATTCTGTTGCTGTGGATTATAATATTTTTGACGAATGGCGCTGCGTTGATCAATCTGTTTTTAAACGATACGGACGCGGGAAATGTGCTTTTGACCCATGCGTCCGGTATGGAATATCTGAGCGTCATGCTTGTGGGATTGATTCCCTATATGGTGACACAGGTTTACGCGAGTACGCTGAGGGAAACAGGACAGACGGTTCTGCCGATGTTCGCCGGGATTGCGGCGGTATTTATCAACCTGTTTTTAAATTACCTTTTGATTTTCGCTAATTTCGGCTGTCCGAGGCCCGGAGTTCCCGGGGCTGCGATTGCCACGGTAACCTCGCGTTTTGCCGAGACGGCAATCGTGGTAATATGGACGCATCGCCACAGGGAGCGCAATATTTTTATACAGGGAGCCTACCGTACCTTCCGGATTCCGCGCGCCTTAATCGGTCAGATTCTAAAGAAGGGAACACCTCTGCTCATCAATGAGACGCTGTGGTCCGCCGGACAGGCAATGCTTGTGCAGTGCTATTCCATGCGGGGGCTGAATGCAGTGGCTGCGCTCAATATTTCCACGACGGTATCGAATCTGTTTAATATTGTCTATATTGCGCTCGGCAGCGCCATTTCGATTGTTGTCGGTCAGCAGCTTGGCGCCGGCGAGCTTAAGAAGGCCGTCGAGACGGACCGGAAAATGATATTTTTCTCCGTGATGTGCTGTGTGGTAATCGGGGCGCTGATGTTTGCGGCGTCTCCCCTGTTCCCGCAAATCTATAATACCTCGGAGGAGGTCAGGAGCCTTGCGGCGGGACTGATTCGGATTGCGGCGGTGTTTATGCCGTTGTATGCCTTTTATCATGCCTCATATTTTACCCTGCGCACGGGCGGTAAAACGATGGTTACTTTCCTGTTTGACAGTTGCTACGTGTGGGTGGTGAATATTCCGATTGCCTTTTTTCTCAGCCGCTTTACGGGTCTGCCGCTCCTGCTGGTTTATTTTATCTGCCAGAGTGTGGAGATTGTAAAGGCGATACTTGGTTTTGTACTGTTGAAAAAGGGTGTCTGGGTCCACAATATGGTAGAGCATATGTAGGGAGCCGTGGATCCTACAGCTTTTGGAAAACGGGGATTGCCTCCAGAGGCGCGGCGCAGCGGACAGTCTGTGCGCCCGTCAGGACGGTACCGTCATTTATGTTTTTCCAGTTTCCGGAGGGAAGATAAACGTCGCGCGCAAACTCTCCCGCATGGAGGATGGGCGCCACCAGATAATCGGGACCGAACATATATTGGTCACTTAATTCCCAGCAGATTTTATCCTCGGGAAATTCATAAAACATGGTCCGCATGAGAGGCGAACCGTCTCGGCTGCTTTCTTCAAACAGTTTTGTCAGGTACGGCTTTAAGGACAGGCGCAGATTGAGCAGCTTTTTCATAATGGAAAAGGCTTCCTCACCGTAGCTCCAGAGCTCGTTGTCGTGCCCTGTAAAAAGATAGCCGCCGCCCCATTCCTTATCGGAGAGGGGCGCAATATCGTGTGGACCACGATCGCCGTGCATGCGCAGAATGGGGCAGAAAACCGCAAATTCAAACCAGCGCAGCAGAAGCTCCCGAAACGCCGGGTCGCCGACGTCGTCTGTCATAAATCCGCCGATGTCGGTCGTCCACCAGGGGATTCCCGCAAGTCCCATGTTTAAGCCTGCACAGAGCTGGTCTTGCAGGGCTTCGAAGGTGCTCGGAATATCGCCGGACCAGATTAAAGCGCCATATTTCTGACTTCCCGCCCAGCCGCAGCGGACGAGATTAAGAATGCCATTCTGCGGTTTTTGCGCGGTCAGACCCTCATAGAAGGCGCGTGTATAAAGCTTAGGATAAAGGTTGCTGATTTCGAGTGCACAGCCGGCTGCATAGCGGTAATTGTCAAAATCATAGACCGCGTAGTCAGGCTCCGAATTGTCCAGCCAGAACATATCAATTCCGTAATCGTAATAATTCTTTTTACAGATTTCCCACAGAAATTCGCGGGCTTCGGGACTGGTCACGTCAATTTCCAGACAATCCCCCTGATAGTCATAGGTTTGAAGGCTTCCACGCTCCGTACGGATAAGAAGGCCGCGCGAAAACAGTTCTTCAAAATTTTTGCTTTTCCGGTCCACGGAGGGCCAGACGGATACCGCGACCTTGGTGCCCTGTGCATGAAGCGTATCGCACATGGCCTTTGGATCCGGCCAGTATTCGGGATCAAACTGCCAGTCTCCCTGTCTCGTCCAATGGAAGAAGTCAATGACAATCACGTCGAGCGGTATGCCAAGCTCCCTGTATTTTTTTGCTACCGACAAGACCTCCTCCTGCGTACGGTAGCGTAGCTTGCTCTGCCACAGCCCCAGCAATCCGTCCGGCATGGCGGGGGCACGCCCGGTGACGGCAGTATAATTTAAGATAAGCTCTCTTGGCGTGTCGCCGACCGTCACCCAGTAATCCAGCTCCTTTGTGGCTTCTGCCCGCCATTCGGTGTAATTTTTTCCGAAGGAAACCTTTCCCACCGCCGGGTTATTCCACAGAAAGCCGTAGCCCAGGCTTGATACGGCAAACGGCACGGATACCTGGGAATTTCGCTGCGCCAGCTCCAGGATACAGCCCTTTAAATCCAGATAGGGCTGCTGGTATTGCCCCATACCGAACAGTTTTTCCCCGTCCCGGCTCTCAAAACGCACGGTCAGCGTATAATCACCGCCGATAATGGGCTTATATTCCCTTCCGACAATTTTCAGACAGCGGCTTTCCGCGCTTTCGGTGCCGAAGTAATTTCGGTAATATTCACGCAGGAACAGTCTGCCGTCCCGGAAAAAAGAGAGGACGCCGGCCGGGTTGATCCGGATGCAGAGTCTGCCGTTTTTGATTTCCGCGGAGCCATCGGGGAGGATAGAAATATCCACGGTTTGCTCTCCGGCTGCGAGTGGCTCGGCCAGTGCGCGTTTTCTTCCGGTAAAATCCATATATTGGGTGGCCCTTACCCGGAGGGCGTTCGCTCCCCAGGGCTCGATGCGAAGCAGCTCGGTCTGATGGCGGATGATGAGTGCATTGTCTGTTGGAAAGTATTGCATAAAAGCTCCTTTCTGCGCCGTTGTGTGCCGGCCGGCGCCGCGGCTTATTTACAAAGGTAAAGTCTAATAGACATCGCAGGGAATCCGGCTGCCGATGCCGGAGGAGGCATGAAGTTCGTAATCGTCAGTGATAAAAATTGCCTCGGTATCGTAAAGGCTTTCGATTAACGCCATGCCGTCCTTTAATCCGAGCGCAAAGCAGGTGGTGGAAAGTCCGTCGCCGTCCACGGATTCGTCGGTGATGATGGTAACGGCCAGCAGTCCATTGTCATAGGGATAGCCGGTAGCGGTGTCCAGAATGTGGTGGTAGAGCTTTCCGTCCACTTCAAAGGAACGCTCGTAGACGCCGGAGGATACGACGGTTTCATCGGTTACATGGACTGCGGCGATTAAGGAGCCGTTTTCGTCAAAGGGGCGCTGAAGTCCGATGCTGTAGGCGGAGCCGTCGGCTTTCGCGCCGAGGCAGAGCACGTTGCCGCCCAGATTGATAATACCGCTCGTCGCGCCGTTTTCGTTCAGGTAGTCCTTCATGCGGTCGGCGATGTAGCCCTTGGCGATGCCGCCCAGATCAATTTTAGCGTCCGGGTCTGTCAGTGTAACCGTGGTTCCATCCACAACGACGGCGTGGTAATCTACGGTTTTTAATGCGTCCTGAATGTCCGCGTCGGAAGGAATCATGGAGGCATCCGTTTCATCAAGCAGCGCTTTGGTGGAAAAGTCCCACAAATCCGAAAGCTTTCCGACGGTGATGTCAAATTTTCCGCCGCTTAGCTTGCCGTAATAGATTCCTTTTTCAAGCAGCTCGGCGGTTTCTTCGTGAACCGTGACCGGTGCGCCGCCGGAGGCGTTGATTTTGGAAATATCGCTGCCTTCTATCGTATTGGAAAAATAGGACTCATACTGTGCAGCAAGGTCAAAACAGCCGTCCAGCAGCGCTTCGTCGGAGCTGTCGTAGAGAGTTACGGTGATCACCGTATTAAAATAAAAGCCGGATTTTGAAATGGAGCCGGAATGGCTGCCGTTTGAACGCGTAAAAAGCGTGCTTCCCATTGTCAGCAGCAGAAGAAATAATAAAACGAAAACACAGCGGGTTAATTTTTTCTTTTTCATGGAAACCTCCCATTTCATAAGCATGACGATGCTACAGAAACTGTAGCACAAAAGCAGGTTGCTTACAAGCCGGCAAAGAAATGTGTAAAATAATAATGTGATGTGCTATAATCCAAAAGCAGGAGGAAATGGAATATGGTAAGAAATGCACAAATCGGGGATTTGGAGTCAGTTTATGCGCTGATGTGTGAATTGGAAAACAGAACACTGGAGCGCGAGGCATTCGAGCGGATTTACAAAGAGCAGCTTTTAAAGCCGAATCATGTGTTGCTGGTGTATGAGGAGGGGGCTGTGCTCGGTGTTTTGCATCTTCGCATGGAGGAGCAGCTTCACCATGCGGGGAAAATTGCGGAAATTATGGAGCTCTCCGTGCAGGAGGGCTGTCGTTCAAAAGGAATCGGAAAGCAGCTTTTTGACTGTGCGGCCAAGCTTGCGAAGGCGTTTGACTGTTTGCAGCTTGAGGTTGCGAGTAATCAGCTTCGGGATCGGGCGCATCGGTTTTACGAGCGGCAGGGCATGAAAAATTTTCATTATAAGCTGTCTTTAAAGCTGGATGGGAGTGCGGCGGAGGAGAACGTTATCGGAGTGTAGACATCCTTCTTCCGCAAAATATTTTGCCATTTACGATAAGATATGGTAGAGTAATACAGTGAAATAAGACACAGACAAAGGGGATACGGCGGAACATGGAGCAGAAAAGCTTTCACTTTAACGAGAAAAAAAGAGTAGTTGTCAAAATCGGTTCGTCCTCGCTAAATTATGAGGAGACCGGAAGTCTGAATTTTACAAAGCTCGAGCATCTTGTGCGGGAGCTGTGTAATTTAAGAAACCGGGGCATCGATGTGTGCCTGGTAAGCTCCGGGGCGATCGCGGTCGGAAGACAGTCGCTCGGTATGCAGCAGCGGCCGAAGGATATTTCAACCAAGCAGGCGTGCGCGGCGGTAGGGCAGGCGCGGCTGATGATGATTTATCAGAAACTGTTTGCGGAATATAATCAGGTGGCGGGACAAATCCTGATGACCAAAAACACCATGATTAACCCTGTGTCCCGGGAAAATGCGAGAAATACCTTTGAGGAGCTGTTCCGGCTTGGAGCTATCCCGATTGTCAATGAAAACGATACGGTTTCCACCTATGAGATGCAGTTCGGTGACAACGACACGCTTTCCGCGATTGTGGCGTCCCTGGTGGGGGCGGACCTTTTGATTCTGCTTTCGGACATCGACGGCCTGTTTACCGACGACCCGCGCAGAAATCCGGAGGCAAAGCTCATCGAGGTGGTGGAAAAGATGGATGCGGAGATTTACGGCATGGCAAAAACCTCCACGGGAAGCGACGTGGGGACGGGCGGCATGGCGACAAAACTGACGGCGGCCAAAATCGCGACGCTTTCCGGTGCGGATATGATTATTGCCAACGGAAAGGACGTGTGTATTCTGCATCATATTTTTGACGATACTTTTACGGGAACGATTTTTGCGTCCGATAAAAAGGATACCTTCCGCATTGAGGATTTTATACTGGAAACGATTGGATAATTACATAGAACAGGAAATAATAACAGATGAAACAGGAGCAGATTGACAGAATCAACGAGCTGTACCGCAAGTCAAAGGCAGAGGGGCTGACGGAGCGGGAAAGACAGGAGCAGGCCATGGTGCGCAAG
>CALWBG010000119.1 GCA_944375975.1 uncultured Roseburia sp. | reverse complement strand
TTATAGGAGCCGTCCACAAACGCATAATTTTCCGGCAGCCCCTCCGGCGCGGCCGGTGCCCAGCCTCCCAGGAAGGCCTGCGCCTCCTCTCTGGTGCGAAAGCTTTTATAGATTGCGCCGGGAAACCCGTCCACAACCGATTTGCACTCGTCCCAGCTTCTGTAGATTCCAGGCATCCTCCCGACTTTTACCGCATAATACTTTCCCGGCATAGTCTTCCTCCCGCTATCTTTGATTTTTCAATGTACCAGTTCATAGTACAAAATGCCATACAGTTCCCGCACATAATAGGTCGGCAAATATAAAAGGCAGGTTGACGCGGGGGTGCTGTAGGCAGTAAGCCCCAGCCTTTCCGCGGTTTTTTCTGCCCGGTAGGAATGGAACTCGCTGGTGATAATCGTCACGGTCCGGCCCAGCCCCCGTTCGTTTAAAAGCTCCCTGGAAAACCTGAGATTCTCCTCTGTCGTTGTAGATGCTGTCTCTAAAATGAGGCGTTTTTTATCGATTCCTCTCTCCGTGAGATACCGGTACATACACTCCGCCTCGGAGATGTCCTCTCCTTGTCCCTGCCCTCCTGACAATATACAGAGCGCTTCGGGATTTTTTGACAGATAATCGTACGCCGCTTCAAGCCTTTCCTCCAGAATGGCGCTTGGTCTGGTTCCCTTTACGCTGCACCCAAGCACCACGGCCGTGGTATTTTCAGGCGGGGAATGATACGCGGCCCGCACCATGAGTACCGTCTCCGTCAAAGCAACAAGAACGGCGGCAACGACAGCCCCAAGCAGCAGCAAAAGCGCCGTCCTCCCGCCGCCGGTCTCCCAGAGCATTGCCAGCCTGTGGTTAATCCGGACGCAAAAAATACCATACAAAATAACCAGAAGCGAGACTGTCATGCCTGTAATTCCACCGATATTGATAAGCCCCTTTGCCAGAAGCGGACAAAAAAACCAGATAAATAAAACTGTACCGATTCCAACGATAACCATCTGTCCCTTTTCCATGATTCCTCCGCAAACGCCGGCTTCTGTCCTAGGACAGCTCCAGCTTGCAATTCGCCCTCATTTTCAACGGGCATTCATATACATTTTCATTATGCTCCCTGGCAATATAGGAAAGCGGACATTTTCTGCAATCCCCTCTGACAAAGTCGCCGGGCACCTCAAATTTTAAAACGGCTGTCAGCACGCCCTTTTTCGCATTCTGTCTGCGGATATGCTCCCAGGAGAGCGTCTGCCCGCAGCCGGAGCATTTGTCCGTACCTACCGTTACCGCTCTTTTACAGGTGGGACACGCATAGTAGCTTTCCCCGCTCTGTTCCTCCAGCTCCAGCACGTCTGCCGGGAATTGCCTGATTAACTGCTCTCTGATCTCTTCCTGCATCACATAACTCTCCTTCTCTTTTGTTTCTCTTGCATTGTTACTATTGTACCATACACTTTATCCCAGCGCTACATCCAATATCATCATAATCAAAAACCCGACCGCGAACCCAATCGTGCCGATGTTGGAATGTTCGCCCTCCGAAGCTTCAGGCAAAAGCTCCTCCACCACAACATAAATCATCGCCCCGGCGGCAAACGCCAGCAGTCCCGGCAACAGCTTCGTAATCACACCGGCCAGAAGGATGGTGATTCCGGCCGCCAAAGGCTCAACAATACCGGACGCCATACCGTAGAAAAAGGCGCGTTTTTTACTTCCGCCCTCACTTTTCAGCGGAAGAGAAATAATCGCCCCCTCCGGAAAGTTCTGAATCGCGATTCCGATGGTCAGCGCCAGCGCCCCCGACATTGTAATTTCGCTATTTCCTCCAAGCAGCCCCGCGAACACCACACCGACCGCCATTCCTTCGGGAATATTGTGAAGGGTGACAGCAAGTACCAGCATGGTTGTTTTTTTTAGTTTGCTTGGCAGTCCTTCCGGCTTTTCCTCATTCAGATGGAGGTGCGGAATGATCCTGTCCATGACCAGCAAAAACAGGATTCCGAGCGAAAATCCAACCGCGGCCGGAAGAAACGAAAGCTTTCCGAGCTCCTCGGACATTTCCATCGCCGGTATCAACAGCGACCACACAGACGCCGCCACCATAACTCCCGACGCAAACCCCAAAAGTGTTTTCTGTACCAGGGGATTTAATCGGTCCTTTAAAAAGAATACGCATGCCGCGCCAAGCGACGTTCCCAAAAACGGAATCATCAGGGCCACAAATATATTCAAAGTTTTTCCTCCCATTCTGCCTCTTTAAATCCTGTCAAAACCACGCCGTTCCCGACAACCAGCGGACGCTTTACCAGCATCCCGTCCGTCGCAAGCAGCGCAAGCTGTTCCTCCTCACTCATCCCGGGAAGCCGCTCCTTAAGCTTCAATTCTTTATAAAGGCTGCCGCTGGTGTTAAAAAAGCGCTTCAGCGGAAGCCCGCTCTGCTGATACCATGCCCTTAATTCCTCTGCGGTCGGACGTTCCTCCCTGATTGGGCGCTCCCTGTAGTCAATTCCCTTTTCATCCAGCCACTTTAAAGCCCTCTGACAGGTTGAGCATTTCTTATAACATAATACGGTCAATGCCATTGTTTTGTTCTCCTTTTTCTTTGTCATCCCTAAAGCTTCTCATCCGCCTTTTTCTGGAACCTGTCCGCCTGTACGATAAACCGCTCGTGGGTTCCCTCTCCGATTTTTCCTTTTTCATCTTCCACCTCGACGGAAAAGACAAGCAGTCTGTCATCAACCTCCACAAGCGTTGTGCGGCAGATTACCTGCATTCCGACCGGAGACGCGGAAAGATGTCTGATATTAAGACTGGTTCCTACTGTTACGCAGCCCTCCTCAAGTTCTCCGGCGACGCTTTTCCATGCGGTCTCCTCAATCAGCGCAACCATAGCCGGCGTAGCAAATACCGCCAGTGTTCCGCTTTTCATGACCTCAGCGGTGTGCTCTTTTTCTACTTTCATGGTCTGCTCACCCGTAATTCCTGCTTCTAACATAACTTTCCTCCATACTTTTTCATTTTCAGTATTCGCAGCGGACAGATTTCTCATACACCGTCCACGGCTTCAAAATCCTTTACAGTGTAGCATAAAAAGAACCGTACATCAATCAAGATATACGGTCTTTTTTCTCTATAGATGCAATACGCGCTCTTTGATTTCCTGTGTCCTCCCCTGATTCCAGAACTGAGTTCCGATGTAGCCGCAGGTTCTGCGTGCAACGCTCATCTTATTCTGGTCCCTGTTTCCGCAGTTGGGGCACTCCCACACCAGCTTGCCGTCCTTGTCGGTGACAATTTTTATTTCGCCGGAATATCCGCATTCCTGACAGTAATCACTTTTTGTATTCAGCTCAGCATACATAATGTTGTCATAAATGTACTGCATGACGGAAAGCACTGCCTCCAGGTTGTCCTGCATGTTCGGCACCTCGACATAGCTGATAGCTCCGCCCGGGGACAGCTCCTGGAACTGGGACTCAAATTTGAGTTTGTCAAATGCACTGATTTTTTCGGTCACATGCACGTGATAGCTGTTGGTAATATAATTCTTGTCCGTAACGCCCGGGATTATGCCGAAGCGCTTCTGTAAGCACTTCGCGAATTTATAGGTCGTGGATTCCAGCGGTGTGCCGTACAGGCTGAAATCAATGTTGTGTTCTTCCTTCCATTTTGTACAGGCATTGTTCAGATACCGCATAACCTCAAGCGCAAATTCCGTTCCCTCCGGCTCCGTGTGGGAAACGCCCTTCATGTATCTGGTACACTCGCAAAGTCCCGCATAGCCAAGAGAAATCGTCGAATAGCCATTATATAAAAGCTTGTCTATCTTCTCTCCCTTTTTAAGACGCGCCAGCGCGCCGTTCTGCCAGAGAATCGGAGCCACGTCGGAAGGTGTTCCCAGAAGACGCTCATGTCTCGCCATCAACGCGCGATAGCAAAGCTCCAGCCGCTCGTCCATAATCTCCCAGAACTTATCCATATCTCTGCCGGAGGAGCAGGCAACGTCAACCAGATTTAAGGTAACAACTCCCTGATTGAATCTTCCGTAGAATTTTTTGCCCGGCACGTAATTGTTCGCGTTAGCATAATTCTCCTTTGTCCTGTCTACCGTGAGGAAAGAGCGGCAGCCCATACAGGTATAGCAGTTGCCGTCCTTTAATTTTTTCATGATTTTCTCGGAAATATAGTCCGGCACCATGCGCTTTGCGGTACACTCCGCCGCCAGCTTCGTCAGATACCAGTATTTCGAGTCCTCTCTGATATTGTCCTCCTCAAGCACGTAAATCAGCTTCGGGAAAGCCGGCGTGATATAAACGCCTTTTTCGTTTTTGACTCCGAGGATTCTCTGGTGCAGCATTTCCTCGATTACCGCGGCAAGGTCGTCGCGAAGCTGTCCCTCCGGCACCTCGTCCAGATACATAAATA
The DNA here is from genome assembly GCA_944375975.1 of uncultured Roseburia sp. Classification (GTDB taxonomy): domain Bacteria; phylum Bacillota; class Clostridia; order Lachnospirales; family Lachnospiraceae; genus Roseburia. Next base: position 3,950 of record CALWBG010000119.1, on the reverse strand, counting down.
CCGTGATAAACGGCGCCTGTCCGTTGGTCGTCATCAGTGTGATGACCTGATATTGAATCATCTGCACGCCGCGGTTGATTTCTTCTTTTACCCGCAGCTCCGCGATGGTATTAATTTTTTCCTCGGTCGGCTCAATGCCCGCCGCCTCCAGCTCCTGCCGAACCAGCTTGCGGTATTTCTGGCGGCTGACCTCCACAAACGGCGCAAGATGCGACAGGGAAATGCTCTGTCCGCCATACTGGGAGCTCGCAATCTGCGCGATTGCCTGCGTCGCGATGTTGCACGCAGTGGAAAAGCTCTTGGGAGGGTCTATCATCGTCTCGCTGATAACCGTGCCGTATTGCAGCATATCCTCCAGATTTACCAGACAGCAGTTGTGCATGTGCTGGGCAAAATAATCGGCGTCATGGAAATGAATAAGTCCCTTTTCATGGGCTTCGACAATATCCGGCGGCAACAGGAAGCGCTTTGTAATATCCTTGCTGACCTCTCCCGCCATATAATCCCTCTGCACGCTGTTTACCGTAGGATTCTTGTTGGAGTTTTCCTGCTTTACCTCCTCGTTATTGCACTCAAGCAGACTTAAAATCTGCTCGTCGGTGGAGTTGGATTTACGCACCAGCTCCTGCTTGTAACGGTAGGTAATGTAATTGCGCGCCACATTGAACGCCCGCTGATTCATAATCTGGTTTTCCACCATATCCTGAATCTCCTCTACGCTCGCAGAACGCTTCATGTTCTCGCACGCCCGCTCCACATTTTCCAAAATATTGTCAATCTGTTTGTCATCCAGCTTCTCATAGTCAATCACGCTATTATTCGCTTTGCGGATTGCAGCTTCTATTTTTTTTATGTCAAATGTATCCTCCGCACCGCTGCGCTTAATAATTTTCATCTCGTTTATCCCCTTCCTTTTTCAATCTATCCGAATCGCGTATCTACATAATACCATATATTGTGCTTTTGTCAAACTGTTTTTACTAGATATCGTGTCCGTTTCTGCACGCCTTATACAAAAAGACGGCGTCCCGGGCCCGGAAATACGCCGTCTTTATTTATTATCCACAAATTTTCATCTTTTTCTTTGGCATTTTTTTCATTTGCTTTTGGAGTACGGATTCGTCCCGCTCCGGCAGTCTTCCCTTAAGCGTCTCCGCCCCGGAGCAGATTTTGTCGGCACAGCACAAAATCCATCCCTCCATATATTTCGGAGGAACCGGATTCAGAGGAAACATATGGCAGCGTATCATATCCTGCTCGATTTCGTTTAAATCGGGAACATCACGCAGCGCATTTTTCCACGCCGTCTTTGCATGGCGGAATCCGTGCCATTTGTGGGAGGCATCCTTCTCATGCCAGTCATACAGAAAGTAATCGTGCAGCAGCGCGCCGCGCACCAGAGAATGGATATCCACCGGCGCGTTCATTTTCAGCGCCAGATAATAGCAGAGGTACGCCGCCGAAACGCTGTGGCGGAATACGCTGGTATCGCCGTGCTGAAGATAGCGGTGCGACTCCAGCAGCCTGGAATCTCTGCAAACCTCGCCGAGAACATCAAAAAAATATGTTTCCTGTTCCTGTGACAGCCGATATGCCATTTGGCATCCCCCCATATCGCAATATGACTTTTATATCGTGTCAATTATATTTTACACCGCCGGATGATTGTGTGCAACAGACGTTGTATATTTATTTTTTTACAATAATTCCTTTAACAACTGATTCACCATACCCGGGTTTGCCTTCCCTTTCATGGCCTTCATTGTCTGGCCCACCAAAAATCCGATGGCTTTTTCCTTTCCGCCGCGGTAGTCCTCGACCGACTGCGGGTTGTCTTTGATGACCTGCTCTACCGCCGCCCGGAGCGCCCCCTCATCGTTTACGGTCTTTAGTCCCTTTTCCTCCACATACCGCTCCGGATCAATATCCTCTTTGAAGATTAATTCAAAGACCTCCTTTGCGACCGTGTTTGTGATGGCACCGGAATCCGCCAAATCAATGAGCTTTGCCAGATTCACCGGGGAAAAGGTGATGTCCTCCGGGTCCATAGCGTTCTCTTTTAACAGGCGCATGGTCTCCACCATAATCCAGTTGGAAACCTTTTTCGGCTTTTTGCAGAGCTCTGTCGCCGCCTCGAATAAATCCGCGAATTTCTTATGTCCGGTAATCAGCTCCGCATCGTAGCGCGGAAGGTCAAACTCGCGGCAATAGCGCTCCAGCTTTTCGGTGCGCAGCTCCGGCTGCCTTGCGCGTATCTGCTCAATCCATTCGTCGCTGATGACCACCGGCACCAAATCCGGCTCCGGAAAGTAACGGTAATCCTGCGCGTCCTCCTTGGAGCGCATCGCATAGGAATATTCCTTGTTATCATCCCAGCGGCGCGTTTCCTGGACTACCTTTTTCCCCTCCTCAAGCAACTCTATCTGGCGGGCGCGCTCGCCCTCGATGGCCCTTGCGATTGCCTTAAAGGAGTTCAGGTTTTTCATCTCGGTACGGGTTCCGAATTCCTTCGCCCCCGCTTCGCGCACGGAAAGGTTGACGTCGGCACGCATGGAGCCTTCGTTTAATTTACAGTCGGAAGCGCCGAGGTACTGGATAATCATCCGAAGCTTTTCCAGATAGGCAATGACCTCGTCCGCTGAACGCATATCCGGCTCCGAGACAATCTCAATCAGCGGCACGCCGGAGCGGTTGTAATCGACAATCGAGACATCCTCCCACTCGTCATGCACCAGCTTACCGGCATCCTCCTCCATATGGATTTCATGGATTCCGACCGTCTTTTTCCCTGCCGCCGTCTCGATTTCCACGCCGCCGTCCCGGCAGATGGGAAGGTAAAGCTGTGAAATCTGATAGTTCTGCGGGTTGTCGGGATAAAAATAGTTTTTGCGGTCAAATTTGGTGTACCTCGTAATATTACAGTTGGTGGCGATTCCGACGGCCATCGCATATTCCACCACCTGCCGGTTGAGCACCGGAAGCGAGCCCGGCATACCCGTGCAGACGGGGCAGGTATGGGTGTTCGGCGCTCCCCCGAACGCTGTGGAGCAGCCGCAGAAAATTTTTGTTTTTGTTGCCAATTCCACATGGACCTCAAGTCCGATGACTGTTTCGTATGTTTTACTCATCTATTTTTCCTCCATTTTCGGAAGTGATACGCTCCTTTTGCGTTTTCCCTCCATATGCTGCATTCCCTCTGCAATCAGGCAAGCGGGCAATGCTCATAGGCTCTCGTCTGCTCAAAGGCATAGGCGGCTCGGATAATATTCTTTTCCTGAAAGCAATCCCCAATCATTTGCAGCCCAATCGGCAGCCCGTTTTTATCCTTTCCGCAGGGAAGCGAGATTCCCGGAAGTCCCGCCAGGTTGACGGAAACCGTATAGATGTCGCCGAGATACATTTTCAGCGGGTCGCTTAAGGACTCCCCAAGGCGCGGCGCGGTCGTGGGCGCCGCCGGTCCCAAAATCACATCATATTTCGCAAACGCCCGGTCAAACGCCTGCTTGATCAACGCCTTCGTCCGCAACGCTTTCAGGTAATAGGCATCATAATAGCCGCTGCTGAGTACAAACGAGCCGAGCATGATACGGCGCTTCACCTCGGCGCCAAAGCCCTCCGAGCGTGTCTTTTTATACATATTGTGAAGCCCTTCATACTCTTTGGTGCGATAGCCGTATTTTACGCCGTCAAAACGTGCCAGGTTGGAGCTTGCCTCCGCGCAGGCAATGACGTAGTACGCCGGAATGGCATACTCGACCAGACTTAAATCAAATTCCTCCACGACGGCTCCCTTTTCTTTCAGCGTCTCCGCCGCCGAAAGCACGGTCTGCCTTATCTCCGGATCCAGGCCGTCCCCGAAATAGTCCCTCGGGATTCCGATTTTCATCCCCTTCACGTCGTCCTTAAGAGCCTCGGTAAACCGATAGTCCTCCCGCTTTACGGAGGTGGAA
>CALWBG010000118.1 GCA_944375975.1 uncultured Roseburia sp. | reverse complement strand
GCGCCACTCTGCTTAAAACGGAATATTTCCTACATAGGGGCTTTTTTGTACTGTCCGTACAAATTGGGGCAGTTCAAATTACCGAGGACGAAAAGCCGTTTGAGATTCCGGAGAGTTGGAAGTGGGTGAGGTTGGGGAATGTGATATCGTTAGTATCCGGGACAGATTTTAAGCCTGAACAGTACAACGATCAAGGTCGAGGCACTGTCTACATTACAGGTGCAAGTAATCTATCAGATGACGGTGTTATTGTGTCCAGATGGACAGAATCACCACGCAATTTTGCATATCACGGAGATATTCTTCTGGTCTGCAAAGGATCTGGCTATGGGAAAACGGTACTCTGTGATGTCAATGAGGCTCATATAGCGCGCCAGATTATGGCGATAAAGCAAATGAATACGATCAACATGCGCTATATTCGCTATTTCTTGCAATCTAATATAACTTATCTTAAAACACAGGGACAAGGCGTAATTCCGGGAATCGACAGAGCGAGCATTTTGAATATGTTTTTACCCCTACCACCCCTTGCCGAACAAAAACGAATCGTTGAAAAACTGGAACAGCTACTGCCGCTGTGTGATCACTTAAAGTAAGCGTGCATTGATCCCCCTCAGAGTGAGATAGTCTCGGCTATGTGGCTGTGAGAAAGTGAGTTTGATCGGATAGAGTTTGCATTTCCGATAATTAATTGGACGTCAACCGCCAATATCCTATAGGAACTTCCATCCGAAGAAAGGGTGAATTTATCATGGAATTGCTCCCTGGAGTGATTAAAGAGGATTACTCTGACTATGTACTTTACTTCATAGAATCTTTTTCCGAAGAACTAAAGCAGGAAATTCGCAGTAGGTTAGCAGCAGTTTGCCATGGTGTAGATCAAGCTCAGTCTGGATGGACAATTTATTCCTATAAATCCACAGTGAAAGAGTTCATCAACAGATATAGAACCAGAAGGGATGCTTCTGAAGAACGAAAAAAGGGGATGATTGGTGAACTCCTTGTCCACATTATTTTAGAAATGGAAGGCAGGTTTATGATGGCCTCTCCTTTCTTCAATATGGAAGAGAGAAGTTTCAAAAAGGGATATGACGTTGTTTTATTCGAAAATTCGACAAACGACCTATGGATTACTGAGGTCAAGTCCGGTGAGATTCAAAGAGGTCAAAGGAACGCTTCTTCTGCAGCTGTTGCTTTGATTAATACCGCAAAAAACGATCTAAAAGAACGATTGAATGACCCAAACACTATGCTTTGGTTAAACGCTTTAAATGCTGCTAGAGTTTCTATGAGCGATAGCAATAATCAGAAAGAGGCTGTGATGGAACTCCTGGCACAATGTGCAGGCAGTACTTTAGAAGGAAACACTTCCAGTGATATGTTTAATGTTGTACTGTCAGCCGCCCTGTTTCATCCCATGTCTGAACGTGTTGAAGCTGCAAAGGTTGGCAAAAAAAGAACCAGAGTTGTAAACGAAAATCTGTTTAATCAAGTGTTTGTTGTAGCTATTCAAAAGGAAACCTTCGAATCTGTGTATGAATTTCTAGAAAGTGAGGCAGCAGATGAAGTTTGATTTGACGCTTAGAAAGCTGAACAATACGAATTTCGCTTCGCTTTATGACAGATTCATCGTGGGCGAAGAGTTATCTCCTAAAGAATACGAGTGTCTGCTGACCATTGCTATCTGTTTTACAAACGCCACGGATGTTCTTGTTCAGCAGCTTGGATATAGAATTATTGTCGAGTTTTGCAATCAAAAAAATAGCTATACATCCTTATATGAGATTTCAATTAATAAAGGGCTTTATCCGGTTAGTAATTTTATTGAGAGGCACTGTGTCTCCGAAGAACAGAGAAACTTTTTCACAGAATGGAACAGCGCCTTTCTTAGGCAATATGCTGACGAGGATATTTATCAGAGTGAACAGCAGCACGAACTGGTTAAATTTTTTACCAGTAAGGCAGCAGAAACTATATCTGTCATTGCTCCGACATCCTATGGAAAATCTGAATTAATTCTCGCCGCCGTTAAAGAATACGCCGGAAAGAAAATCTGTATCTTAACATCAACCAAAGCGTTATTGACCCAAACAAAGAAAAGAGTCCAAACAGTAAGCAGAGGAATTTTTCCGAAAATTATTGTTCATCCCGAAATGTACAACAAAAACGCAGACTCTTGCCTCGCGGTTTTGACACAGGAGCGCCTACTAAGAATATTTAAGAAAGACCCACACTTAGCATTTGATTGTATTGTGGTTGACGAGGCTCATGAATTACTCGAAAATAATGCTCGTAGCCATACGCTAGCAAATGTTATTATTGTTGCCCAAAATAGAAATCCGGATGTCGCTTTTAAGTTTTTAACCCCATTTTTGACGGATGGAAAGAATTTGAAAGTAAGATATACGACGTATGATATTGAAAGTTTTAAAGTAAGTGAATATATAAAAACTGAAAAATATTTTATATATGACCTTCGGTATCATCAGGGCCTACAACTATATGATCAGTTCCTTAACCAATATCTACCTATACATACAGAAGGTGATTTTGAGTTTGAGGAAGAATTTGTAAAAGCTTATGGCGGTAGAAAAAATATCATATATCTAAATAAGCCCACTGATATCGAAAAGTTTGCTTTAGCCTTAAAAGACGTGTTGCCAGACGTAGAGTCTGAATTGATCTCTACAGCATGTGAAAATATTTCCGAATATCTACAGCCACAATATAATTTATTGGCTTGCTTGCGTAAAGGTATTATTTATCACCACGGAAGTGTACCTGATGCAATCAGAATCTACATTGAAGATCTTTATAAAAAAGATCCCGCTATCAAATATGTGATTACAAGTTCAACCCTTTTATCTGGTGTAAATCTCCCCGCAGAACGGATGTTTATCCTTGACAATCGTCGTGGAAGATCAAATCTCAGCCATGATGCATTCAAAAATCTCGTCGGCAGAATTTGCAGGTTTAGTGAGATTTTTGATGATGAAAGCGGGTCATTACAAAGATTAGAGCCACATATTTATATTGTTTTTGGTCAGTATTTTGCCCAAAGTTCGAACTGTCAAAAATTCTTGCAAAGTGTGGCGAGAGTTGAGACTAAACACACGGATGAATTAAAAAATGTTCTGTTAGATGAGACGAAAATTGATTCTTCTAATGATGCAGATTTGCGTCAAGCATCTGAATTCATTGAAAACTATGAGACAGGTATAATTGAGAATTACCACGAACGTTACACGCAAACAACAATAGGAAAAGCCTGTATTATGAATGGAATCAGCGAAATTGATGTTTTTACCAATGAGCATGATATGCAGGCGAAAGCTGACAGATATGCAGAAGAAAACTTGAAGATAAACGACCCGGATCAGCTTTTGAATTTTATTTACGAACTTTTTATTCGGTATCTGCCAGAAGGAAAAAGCGAAAGTTTAAAGCGTTTGGAACATCCAGAAGCCAGAAAATTTTATGCAATGATGTTTGGATGGCGAGCAGAAAATAAATCCTATTCGGAAATGATTGGACTATTTGTTGGTTATTGGTGGCGTCTTTTCCAAACGAACAGGGATTGTATTATTTATGTAGGCAAATGGGGTGATATAAACCGTTTGGGCAGTACTGCGCCTCATTATACAAGACTTAGAGATAAAAATCGAACACAAGTTGTTAATTTGGCGATTGTGCGTATTAAAGAAGAGCAGGACTTCATCGATAATGTCCTGATTAAGTATGTTGAAGTTTTGCATGACTTAGGATTTCTTGAGGATACTTTCTATTCAAAGATCAAATATGGAACAGACGATGAAAGAACTATTTGTCTCCTAAAAAATGGTTTGTCTTTGAGTTCAGCCACGCTTTTACTTCGAAAATACCTAGCTCACTTAACGATTGATATTCGTGAAAGCACAGTTTTATTTGATTCAACTTTAATTGCTGATATGAAGGCCAATCAAGAAAATGACATCTTGATTTGTGAAGTCCAAAGCTGTATGTAATAAATCAGCTTGTTTGATCAGGAAACTGCAAAGGCAGTTGTACTCTCTGGGAAGAAGTCTTTATCCATTAGTCAAGATTTTATGAAAGGCTACGAACAAAGCCGGAGGGCCAAGACACATCGTGTCTTGGCCCTCCGGCTCTGTCTTGACATCACAACCACACCCTTACGGCAAAGCCGCCTTTGAAAAAGCAGGTGTTCGTGTAATGTCCATTTGGTGGCTCAAAAGCGAGCCTGTACGAACACTCTGCCTCACCAAGCTCCTCCACAACGGATGGCTCCAACGGAACATCAATCCCGCTCTTTCCTCCGACGTGGAATTCGAGCTTGAAATGATCCTCATACAGATACACGGCGACCAGGAAGGCATCAAACAGCTTCGCCTGGAAGGCTCTGTCTTCTACGCTGCCATCGCGGTACAGAGACAACGCAGAAATAATGTCGTCGCGCGAGAAGGAAACCAAGGAGGCATTTTCCTCGGCAAGCTTCGAGACAAGCATGGCCTGCTCCCTCTCGAGTTCCAGGAGACGCTCTTTTGTGGACTCCGTGATAATCCCCATCTCAATGGCTGCGAGGAGATTCTTCGTGGCCTTTTTGTTTTCGGCGAGCTGGGCTTCGAGGGCTCCGATGCCGGTCTCGCCCCGATAATCCTTTGCCCAAGCGATCGCCTTATCCGCGAGCCACTCAATCACGTCGTCGCGCAGGATATAGTCTTTCATCGCAGCAGCGACCTGCCGCTCGATGACGTCCCGGCGGACGTTCTGCTTGTTGCAGCTTTTCTTCTGCCGGCGCTGCTGACACATATAATAGTGGTGCAGCTGTCCACTTTTTCCCGTACCGGAGACGCCGACCATCGGGCTTTTGCAGATCCCGCAGAACAGCTTTCCCGTCAACAGATAATCGCCCCCGCCGCGCGGTCGGCCTTGTGGATTATTCTTCGTTTTTAACACCTCCTGCACCCGGTAGAAAAGCCCCTTGTCCACAATCTGCGGGACACCTCCCTCGACGCGCACATCTCCGTAAATATACACGCCGGTATAGCGCTCGTTCGAGAGCAGCGCGTGGAAGCTGCTCCTCCCCCATCGGCCGCCGCGGCTTGTTTTCACGCCGCGGGCGTTGAGATCCTCGGCGATAGAGACAAACGGCTCGCCGCAGGCGACGCGGCCGAAGATCTCCCGCACAATTTCGTCGTTTGGCGGGTCGAGGACATAGTGCAAATTCTCGTCCTTTTTGTAGCCGAACGGAAGCGTGCCATTCGTCACCTTACATTGCATCGCGTTGTCCATGAGGCCGCGGCGGATATCCTCGGCCATATTTTCGGAATAGAACTGATTGACATTCATCATCGAGCGCAGAGCGAACCGCCCGGCGGCCGTGTTATCGAAGTCCTCCTCGGTGTAAAGCACGCGCACGCCGAGATCGTTGAGACGGGCTTCGTTCATCATCGCCTGTAGCATATTTCGACCCATCCTGTTCGACTTCCACGCGATGACGTACTGAAACTTTCGCTTTTCCGCGTCCTTCATCATCCGCTGGAAGTTTGGGCGGCGATCCGTCTTTCCGGAGACGGCCCGGTCCTCGTATGTCGCCGTGATGCGGATGCCCTGCTCCTTCGCAAAAATAAGGCACTCGCGCACCTGCTGCTCAATGCTGGCATCCTTCTGCGCGTGGCTGCTGTAGCGGGCATAGATGGCGCCGGTTTTCGCAGTATTTTCCTCAGAATGTGCTCTTTTCGTGATTGATTCACCTCCGGCGTATATGCTGCTTGCCAAACCTATCCGGAGGTGGTATAATCAGATTGGAACTCAGGCTGTACCTTCCGGGTAAGCTTGTTCTGTTTTTACCGTCTCAGTGTTGCAGCACTGGGGCGGTTTTTTATTCCTCTTTTTGACGCTTTTTCCATTGTGATTTCAGACCGTCTATATGTTCAAAAAGGGTATCCTTAATTTCGGCCCACATGGGGTCTAAAATAAAATCAATTCCTTCACGTCTTGCAAGCTTGGAAGCCGGTACAAAATCGCTGTCCCCAGCAATCAGAATAATTTGATCCACTTGATGCTTATAGGCAAGAGAGGCGATATCCAGTCCGATTTTCATATCAACACCCTTTTGCTGAGCGTTGAATATAAAATCATTCTCTGTCAGATCCTCTATTTTTCTTTTCCCGGCGCACAACGCCCGTGTTACATCCGGCCGCAAATTATAGGACATATACTCGGAAAGCTCTCCCAGGCGAAGCGCAAATTTTCTACGCTTTTTAAGCTCGTTCAAAAAGGTAATCGTCCAGGTGTATGTATCAGATTTGTCCAAATCCACGTTTTTCCTTGTAAGCGGATGATAGACGCTTCGTCTTCCCACAGGAGCACAATCATAATAAAATATTCTGTATAATTGCCGCACCTCACCGGAATCTTTGTCATTGATATGCGCATAGCAATATGCGCTTAATTCTTTCGCCCGATCCTCCGCTGACTTTTTTCCCCATAAGTGCAGGGCACGTTTTCTATAAAAACCTCCATCAACAAGAATCGCTGTTTTCGGCATTTCATCTTCAACCTTTCGCAAAAAAGATAAGGCCCCAGGATTCAGCCTGCCCCGTATCAATGGGGAGCTTACTACCAAGGGCCTGTTAAGCAAGTATAAAAACTTGACAGCATAATGCTGTACCCTTATTATATGCGATTTGGCATGTAAAAGTCAACCAGAAGCAAAAGATTTTCTTTTTCTATTTACCCAGCGCACTCCTGCTGAACCGGGCGGGAATCTGTGTAGGTCATATCCGGACACAAATCCACCTCATCGTTCCAATACACGCACATCCCGTCTGCTTTCGCCAAACGGAAGAACGCCTTGTTTTTTAATGCAGCGTACAGCGGCTTGCAGAGAAGCGGCTTTGCATCGCAAATGCGCCTTTCCCCATTTTGAAATGTAATGAGCAGCTCATAGTTTTCCAAGGGCTCAACCTGAACCGGACGTGGATTCATAACAATCTCCTTTCTCCTCGCCTGACTCCCCTGGGCTCAGCCTATATCCATGCAAACACCGATTATGTCCGTACAAAGTCAACAACTCGGTCACTTTGTCCTCCGGAAAATGATATACTGAAGGATCGCCGTTCTGGACCATTTTAATTTTTCCGTCTTCTCCTCGAGTAACGATAACTACAATCTCCTCCGGCTGTGCTCCATGAGGATACCGTATTTCTTCCATCGAGCTTGTATAGATACTTTCCCACCTAAACTTCCTGTTGAGATAGGTGTACACTTTTCGGATAACCTTTTGGACAACGTCCGCAAAATGAAATGCGTAGGCTTTTGGAAAGACATCTCCAGGATTTTCTATATTTTCTTCACACCATAAACGGAGAACGTCGGCGGTTGCACTTTTGGGGTATCCGGCAATTTTCTTTGCTTCGAGACATTGCAGGAGTTCTTTTTTTCTATACCTTCGAAGAAGAGAACTTGCCGTAGGCTCTTGCGCTTCCAGCAGCGGACAACACAGCAAACTCTGCGCTTTTTCTGCGGGGATAATTCGCTCTGTTTTATTACGATACAGCGCATCCCCAAGCATCCCCATAATCAGACGCTGATCGTCTTCGCTCAGGTTCTCTATAGCTTCGACAGCTTCTTCCAGAGTTAATTGACTTTGATCTAAAACGTTTTTATTGATTCCTTGCTCAATGTTACCTGGAAAAAGTTCACACTCCATTGCGAGACGATAAATATGCTTGCAAGGTAGTCCGCGATACTCGAAATCAGCGCAGGTACACGAATCCAACGTTGTCTGGTATACTTCCAGCCCAGATCCGGGGAAACAGCCGGTTTGTGTTTCTTTGTTAACTGAGGTAGGTGTTGTCTTCGCAGACTGTGCCGTTTGAATTCGTTTCTGCTGCTCAGGGGAACTGTGGATTTGGGAAGTCCAAGAGCCAAAAGTGGGATTGTACTCCATAAATCTGATTCCACCTTCCGTGTTTTTTCGCTGTCTATATAAATTTGTTTTATCTTTTTCAAAAGCACGAGGATCCTGGGGAGAACTTGTACTCTTATTTTTTTATGATCCACTCCGGGCGAAGCACTCCAATCACAAGACCCTTACATTCGGAGAAGCCACGGAATGGAAGGTTGCCATATTGGGGATTAAGGCTTTCGAGATAATCACCGCGATAGACCTTGATAACGCATTCGCTGTCTCGAATAAACACGCCGATCTCTCCCTCCTCCACCGAGGGCTGTACGCGCACCAAAATGCGATCTCCGTCGTGAATTTTAGGCTCCATGCTGTCTCCCGAGACACGCATAATGTAATCTGCTTTTCGTGTGGTTTCATTATACTTCACCGGGATCTGCTCGGCAGTTTC
>CALWBG010000117.1 GCA_944375975.1 uncultured Roseburia sp. | reverse complement strand
GGAAATGTATTTGTGATACTGAATAGCAGGCGGCAAAAAGCTGTTTTGCTAATTCAAATAAAAAAATTCAGGAGGAAAACAATATGAAATCATTCCAGTATGTAGTAAAGGATCCGTTGGGAATTCACGCAAGGCCGGCAGGACTGCTGGTGAAAGAGGCAAAGAATTTTTCCAGCAAAATTACGATTAAAAATGACGATAAGGAGGCTGACGCTTCCAGACTGATGGCCGTGATGGCACTCGGGGTAAAGGGCGGTATGCAGGTTACCGTAACCGCGGAGGGCGCGGACGAGGATGCGGCATGCACGGCAATGAAAAAGTTCTTTGAGGAGCAGCTTTGATTACGCTTGAAGTGTGCTGCGGCAGCTATTCCGACGCGGTTGCTGCCCAACGAGGCGGGGCGTCACGCATTGAGTTAAACAGCGCCTTAAGTCTCGGAGGGCTTACGCCCGACATCGGCAGTGTGCTTTTATGCCGGGAGGCTGTCACTATTCCCGTCATTGCAATGTTAAGGCCCCGGGGCGGCGGCTTTTGTTATACGAGCGAGGAATTTCGTGTGATGGAGCGCGGCGCGGGACATTTGCTTGAGGCAGGGACAGATGGTCTGGCGTTCGGCTTTTTAAAGGAGGACGGTTCGGTGGATGTGCAGCGAACCAAATCGCTCGTTTCTCTGATTCATTCATTTGGCAGGGAAGCGGTGTTTCACCGGGCGTTCGACTGTACGCCCGACCTTTTTGAGGCGGCAGCGGTGCTGGCGGAAGCCGGCGTTGACCGGATACTGACCAGCGGGGGAGAGCAGACGGCCCTTTTGGGAGCGGAGCGTTTAAGAATGCTGAAAGAAGCACTCGGGGAGCGTGTAGAGCTTCTGGCCGGAAGTGGTGTGCGCGCGGAAAACGTGGCAGAGCTTCTGGAAGCCTCCGGGGTACGGCAGGTGCACAGCTCCTGCCGTGGCTATGCGAAGGACGGGACGGCACGCGGCAACGGCGTGGCTTTTGACTATGCCGGGCTTCCGGCGTGGGATTGCTATGAAACTGTTTCGGAGAAGGAAGTTCAGAAGCTAAGGGACAGGATTTTACAATATGAAAAGGAGAGAGCTTATGAGAATCTATAAGGCAAAGGATTATCAGGACATGAGCCGAAAAGCGGCGAATATTATTTCCGCACAGGTAATTATGAAACCGGACTGCGTGCTGGGGCTTGCAACCGGTTCCACGCCGATTGGTACATACGCGCAGCTTGTCGAATGGTATAAGAAGGGGGATTTGGACTTTTCTGAGGTCAAAACCGTAAATCTCGACGAATATAAGGGACTGGAGCGCAGCAATGAGCAGAGCTATTTTTATTTTATGTCGGAGCATCTGTTCAATAAGGTGAATATTGATTTTCACAATGTGAACATTCCTAACGGAATGGAACCGGATTCCGAGAAGGAGTGCGCGCGCTACGAGGAGGTAATCCGCAGCCTGGGCGGCGTGGATTTGCAGCTTCTGGGACTCGGCCACAACGGTCATATCGGTTTTAATGAGCCCAACGCACAGTTTGACCGTACCACGCACTGTGTAAATTTAACGCAGAGTACCATCGAGGCAAATAAACGGTTTTTCGCGTCCGAAGACGAGGTGCCGAGACAGGCGTATACGATGGGTATTAAGACTATCATGCAGGCGTCGAAAATTTTGATGGTAGTCAGCGGGGCTGACAAAGCGGAAATCGTGAAGAAGGCATTTTTCGGTCCGATTACACCGGAGGTTCCGGCATCCGTGCTGCAGCTTCACAATGATGTCACTCTTGTAGGGGATGAAGCGGCGTTGTCACTTATATAGAAAATTCGACAATGAATTTGTGAAAAGTGACAAAAAAATGTTAACGAATACGCAAATCATTGACAAAAGACACAAAATATAGTAGTATCTAAATCAGATAAAATAGTGATGACGGATTGTTACTGGTAAGGCAGGCAAGACCAATTTCTGTAATTCTTAGAAATAGGATTGCGGTATTTGGTCTTGTTTTTTTTCTCTCACCGGAGAATTTGGGAGCTTCCTGTTATGACAGTTCCTCCTATGATATTCCGTTTCAAGCTGTTTTTCGCATGATAGAGTGACGATGTCAAAGGATATAAAAATGAAAATCTTCAAGGTAATCAATAATAACGTATTGTCTGCTTTTGACGACAAGCAGCAGGAAGTTGTTGTTATGGGCAGGGGGATCGGCTTTAAGGCGAAGCCGGGAGACGTGATTGACGAGAGCAGAATTGAAAAGGTATTCCACATAGAAAACAGCACGTTGTCCAGACAGTTTCAGGAGATGTTGTCTGATATGCCGTTAGAGCATATGCAGATATCAAGTGACATTATCTCCTATGCAAAGGATGAATGCGGTATGAGGCTGAGCCAGAGTATTTATGTGGCGCTTACGGATCATATCAATTTTGCGATTGAGCGTTATCGGCAGGGCATACAGCTTCCCAACGCGCTCCTGGGAGAAATACGGCAGTTCTATCACCGGGAATATCTGGTGGGAGAATACGCCTTAAGAATTCTTGCGGAACGACTGGATATTCACTTTGGAGAAGACGAGGCAGGTTTTATCGCGCTTCATTTCATCAATGCGGTGTATGATACGACAATGCATGATGTACAGGCGATTTCCGATATTCTGCAAAAAAGCCTTGAACTTGTGCAGGAGGATTTCGGAACATGGGTCAACTCCCATTCCATGCATTATGAGCGTTTTATGGCGCACCTGAAGTTTTTGGCGCGGCGCATTGCCAGCGGGGAGCTGTTAAAAGACGAGGAGCCTGAGATGGCGGAGCTTATCCGACGGAAATATCCCCGGGAATACGCGTGCGGCGAGAGAATCGCGGCTTACATTGAGCAGCGTTATCAGGCAAAACTGACCGGAGAGGAAGTGCTCTATCTGGCAATTCATATACGCAGAGTCGTCATGCAGGAGAATGAGGCATAGCGAAAGGAGGCATGAGAGATGTTTGGAATGTTTAAGAAAAAGGAAGACAAAATTGAAGTCGGCTCACCGGTCCGGGGGCAGGCAGTACCAATCCGCGAGGTAAGCGACCCGACCTTCGGGGATGAAATTCTCGGAAAGGGAGTAGCCGTAAAGCCGACGGACGGACGTGTGTATGCGCCGGTGGACGGGGAAGTTTCCCTGTTATTTGATACGCTGCACGCGGTCAGCCTCACCGGTACCGGCGGCGCTGAGATTCTGGTTCATATCGGACTGGATACCGTGGCGCTTAAGGGGGAGCATTTTACCGCGCATGTAAAAACCGGAGATACCGTAAAAAAAGGTGATTTGCTGATTACGGCAGATTTGGAAAAAATACGGGAAGCCGGGTACGATACGATTACGCCGGTGGTCATCTGCAACACGGATGAATTCGCGGCAGTGGAGGCAGTCACGGGAAGTGACGTGGGGCCGGGAGACACGGTTCTGATCCTCACCAAAAAATAAATGGTATTTTAGCCGGGCTTTTCCGGTATAAAATAAAAGGGGCAAAATAAGAAAAGGAGGAATGAAGTTATGATGAAATATCTTCAGAGATTGGGAAAAGCGTTGATGCTTCCGGTAGCATGTCTTCCGATTTGCGGTATTCTCATGGGAATCGGCTACTGGCTCTGTCCGGCAACCATGCAGGGCGGTGACATCAGCGGAGCAGCAAATTTAATCGGTTTCTTTTTGGTAAAGGCGGGCGGCGCGCTCATCGACAATATGGCAATTCTGTTCGTTGTCGGCGTCGGCGTAGGTATGGCTAAGGACAATGACGGTACCGCAGGTCTTGCGGCAATGGCATCCTGGCTGATGATGACCAATCTGCTTTCTACCGGCGTTGTTACGACTTTGATGCCGTCCATCGCTGAGAATGCGGATAAGACACTTGCATTTGATAAAATTGCAAACCCGTTTATCGGTATCCTTGCAGGTATCATCGGTGCAACCTGCTACAACAAGTTCAAAGATACCAAGCTTCCGGACTGGCTGTCATTCTTCAGCGGCAAACGCTGCGTGGCAATTGTTGCGGGCGTGGTTTCCATTATCGTTTCCGCAATCCTGCTGTTTGTATGGCCGGTACTCTTCACCGCACTGATTGCTGTAGGTGAGGCGATTGTAGGTCTGGATGCAGTCGGCGCAGGTATCTATGCATTCTTAAACCGTCTGTTGATTCCGACCGGTCTGCACCATGCGTTGAACAACGTATTCTGGTTTGATACGATTGGACTTGGAGATTTGTCCCACTTCTGGGCAGGCGACACATCGGCAGATGTATCCTGGAGCCTTGGTATGTACATGTCCGGATTCTTCCCGTGCATGATGTTCGGTATTCCGGGTGCGGCTCTTGCTATGGTACATACTGCAAAGAGTAACAAAAAGAAAGTTGCCATCGGTCTTGTGGCTTCCGCAGCGGTTTGTGCATTTGTCTGCGGTGTAACAGAGCCGTTTGAGTTCGGATTCATGTTCCTTGCTCCTGCACTTTATGTTGTTTACGCTTTATTATACGGTATCTTTACATTCATTACCGTATTGGTTGGTTTCCGTGCGGGCTTCAGCTTCTCCGCAGGTGCAACGGACTTATTATTCTCCGCTTCCCTGCCGGCAGCACAGAAGACCTGGCTTATCATTCCGCTTGGAATCGCAGCATTCATCGTATTCTATGTTGTATTCCGTTTCATGATCGTGAAGTTCGATTTAAAGACTCCGGGACGTGAGGACGACGACGTGGATGAGGCAGAGAAGAACGTACAGCTTTCCAATAATGACTATACCGCTGTAGCGGCAGTGATTCTGGAAGGCGTTGGCGGAAAAGAGAATGTAGTCAGCGTTGACAACTGCATCACAAGACTTCGTCTTGAGATTAAAGATTACACAAAGGTTGACGAGAAAGTCATTAAATCGGCAGGTGTTGCCGGTGTCATCCGTCCGAGCAAGACAGCCGTACAGGTGGTTGTCGGAACCAAGGTACAGTTCGTGGCAGATGAATTTAAGAAAATGTGTAAATAATCAGGACGGTGCGCGTGCCGTAACGACATGCACATCAGATTTGAAAAATGCCCCTTGAAAAGCGGCCGCGTTATGCGGCCGCTTTTCTTATCGCCTGTCACTCGTTTTTTGAAGATGATATTCGGGTGCTTGTAGACCAAGTGCGTTACGGAAAGGCGCAACATATATTTCTGCGAATGTCTGCGTGATTGATTCTCCTACATTGAAATCTCCTTTAAAATATGATATATTTCTATTTCGTAGGATTTTGATATATGGAGGAAGGTGTGAAAAATAAGCTTGATAGCTTATTTTTCACACGGCTATTTGTGCCGGAGCGTCACAAATAAGCCTTGATGGCAGACGCAAATTGAAGATTTGCGTCGCCCCATCGCGTAAAACGCTCCGGAATGGAGGTTACAATGTGGATTGCAGATAAATATATTGACCATGTAAAAGAGCAGACGGCGGCAAACCCCGGTGAGAGCTGGGAGAAAATGCTGCTTGGCTTTAAACTGAACAAGCTGCGCACGAAGGTGCTTCCGAAGAAGGGAATATCCAAGGGGTATCAGAAGCTGGAGGCCATGATGATGTCCTTTGTGGCCGATTCGCTGGGCCGTTCGGACAGCTACGTGTGGGGAAATATTTTTGCACCCTGCGAGCTCATCGGATGTTTTGGGCTGAATACACTCTCGATTGAGTGCCTTTCCTGTTATTTCAGCGGGTATCATCTGGAGGACTTTTTTATTGACTATGCGCAGAATACGGGCATAGCGCCTACGCTTTGCTCCTACCACAAGACCTTTGTGGGAGCCATTGACAGCGGGGCGGTTCCGGTGCCGGAATATGCGGTCACGACCTCACTGTCCTGTGACGGAAACCTGAACACATTCCGTTATCTCGAGAAAAAGAAAGGTGTTCCGTTCACCTTTCTCGACGTTCCTTACAGGGACGATGCGGCGTCCGTGGATTATCTGGCGGAACAGTTAAAGGAATTTGCGGCGGAGCTTGAGCGGCGTTTCGGCAGGCCCTTTGACGAGGAAAAGCTGCGCAGCGCCATACGGATTGAGAATGAGACGAGAAAAGAGCTGATGCGTTTCTTTCAGTTGCAGAGCGAGCGGTATTATCCGGGAGAGCTCATCAGCCATCTTTATATGATGATGGGAATGCACCTGCTCATCGGGACGCAGGAGTTTTTGGATTTGATTCGTTTCATGATAAAGGATATACAGAACTATCCGAAGTTCGACGGGAAGAAGATTCTTTGGATTCATTTGCTTCCGTTTTATCAGGAGACACTGCAAAGCTATTTCAACACGAACCGGAAATACCAGATTATCGCCAGCGATATCATTATTGATTCCATGGAGGAGATGGATGCTGCAAAGCCTTTTCACGCACTGGCAAAGAAAATCATCAGGAATCTGTATAACGGCTCCTACTCCCACAAGGCAGAGATGGTGGGGCAGTTGGCGGATACGCTAAAGCCGGATGCCGTGATCCAGTTCTGCCATTGGGGCTGTAAGCAGTCCTCGGGCGGCAGTATTCTCCTGAAAGAAAAGCTGCAGGAACTGGATATTCCCATGCTGATTCTGGACGGAGACGGAATTGACCGGCGCAACAGCCATGACGGACAGATTAAGACACGTCTGGAAGCGTTTCTGGAGATGCTGGAATCCGGAGAAAAAGAAGAAACAGCGGAGGAGAAGCAGAAAAAGATATGTTAGGTTATATATGTAAGTATGCGCCCGTGGAAGTGTTTGCGTCCATGGGAGTTCAGATGGAGCGGATTGAACCGGATGTAACAAATTTTAACCAGGCGGAGATCAGAATGCATCCCAACATCTGCAGCTTTGCCAAGGGAGTGTTGGAGGAAGTTATGAGCGGCGGTTATGAGGGAGTGATTCTGACCACATGCTGCGACAGCATCCGGCGGCTATACGACGTGCTCAGAGAAGAATTTCCCGAGAAGTTCATCTATATGCTGGACACTCCGCGGATTACGAAGGATGCGGGCATTACACTCTATAAGCAGCGGATGAAAGAGATGATCCGCGCGTATGAAACATTTTCCGGCAAAGTATTCGAGGAAGAAAAATTCTGTGAATATTTAAAGGGAAAAGAGGAAGAACGGCAGCTT
This sequence comes from uncultured Roseburia sp., assembly GCA_944375975.1. GTDB lineage: Bacteria > Bacillota > Clostridia > Lachnospirales > Lachnospiraceae > Roseburia. The sequence goes on along the minus strand of CALWBG010000117.1, from coordinate 1,285 downwards.
TCCGTGAAGAACGGCACCGTGAATATCGGCATTATCGGCGCGAGAGCAAACGAGAGCATTCAAACGATTCTGAAGGAAAACGGAGCCAACGTGGCGTTCGACCTGACCTGTACGGGGCTTAGCAGGAAGCTCCTTGTGGATGAGTCCGATGTCATGGAAGGCTATGCCCGCGGTCTGTTAAGCCAGTTTCCGTGTATGAGGATGGAGCAGGCGGCAAACCGGGATGAGTTGATCCGGCGCTATGTTGGGAGCGTGGACGGCATTATCTATCATACGGTACAGTTCTGTGATAACTATGCGTATGAGTACGCGTGGCTTAAGGACTGGCTGGAGCGTCCCATGCTTTTGCTGGAGACAGACTATACCAGGCAGAGCAGCGGACAGATACGAACCCGGATCGAGGCGTTTCTGGAGTCACTGGCTCCGGAAAAAGGCAGAGCGGAAAAACGAAGAAAGGGAGACGGAGCAATGTACGTAATGGGAATAGACAGCGGTTCCACATCGACGAATGCGGTCATTATGGACCAGGACAGAAAAATCAGGGCTTTTTCCGTGGTGCGGACCGGGGCGAAAGCCGGGGTCAGCGCGGACAGGGTGTTGCAGGAGGTGCTAAAGAAAGCCGGACTTGTCCGGGAGGATATTTCCTGGATTGTCTCTACCGGATACGGCCGTGTCAGTATCGAATTCGCGGATGAAAATGTCACCGAAATCAGTTGTCACGGCAAAGGAGCGCATTATTTCAACCCCAAAATCCGTACCATTCTGGATATCGGCGGACAGGACAGTAAGGCAATCCGTTTGAGCGATACCGGCGAGGTGAAGGACTTCGTTATGAACGATAAATGTGCTGCCGGAACCGGTCGGTTTTTAGAGATGATTGCCCGTACGCTGGAGGTTTCACTGGATGAGCTTGGAGCCATCGCCCTGACTTCGAAGGAAAAAATCGAGATTACAAGCATGTGCTCTGTTTTTGCCGAGTCCGAGGTCATCTCTCTGATTGCAAATAATAAGGAAAAGGCGGACATCGCGGACGGTGTCTGTCATGCCATTGCCAACAAGGCATTCGGTCTGCTGCGCCGGGTAGGGATGGAGCCCGAGTTTATGATGACCGGCGGTGTTGCCAAAAATCCGGGCGTTGTGCGCGCGGTGGAAGAGAAAATCAGCTCAAAGCTTTATATCTGCGAGGAGCCTGAAATCGTGGGAGCTGCCGGAGCCGCAGTTTATGCGCTGGAGAAATACGGAGCCTGAAATGATAAAGATACAAGAAGGGGTTGTGAAAAAACGT
>CALWBG010000116.1 GCA_944375975.1 uncultured Roseburia sp. | reverse complement strand
GTACCGCGTCAGCAGAGAAAACTGCTCCGTCTGAATCTGACGATTTAGCTCATGCTGACAGCAGGGTACGGAAAAAATCATTTTGGCATCCCATTGAATTGCGTTATAGAGCGCATAATCCGTCGCCGTATCGCAGGCATGGAGCGTGACCACCATGTCTACGGGAAACGGCGCTTTATAGCCGTTGATGTCTCCAAGTTCAAAGTGAAGATTCTCATAACCGTATTTTTTCGCCGCCTTGTTGCAGTTCTCAATCACCTCGGCTTTCAAATCCAGTCCTATGATATGCACATCCAGCTTTTTGACCTCGGAGAAATAGTAATACAAAATAAACGTCAGATACGATTTCCCGCAGCCGAAATCAATAATATTCAGCCGCTCCTTGGGATAGTCCCGCATGACATCCTCCACCGTTTCCAAAAATCGGTTAATCTGGCGGAATTTATCATACATCGAGCGGACAATCTTTCCCTCGGCTGTAAAAATTCCCATATCTGCCAGCGGAGGAATCACAGTGTCCTGATTTAGCAGATATTTCTTTTTCCGGTTGTGGCTGTCGTTTCCCGGCTTTGCGTCCCCCGGCTCCTGCCGCTGGCTGCGGTAGGAAACATTTCCTTTTTTGGAAATTAAAATAATGTGCTCACGGCTGCCGTCCCAGGCGTTGATTTGCATATATTTCCCGGAAATCAACCTGAAAATGGCATCTACCGCCTCATTCGGCTTTATATTTTGATGGAATACCTGCTGCTTAGTATAACAGGCCGCCTGATAAAATTTTTCCTTCCTCTCCACAACAATTTTTCGAAAATTATCCTTTCCGATTGGCTTGCTGATTACCATTTTATACATTCCGGCATCCACTGCTACCTTCAGATATTCTTCCAATTCCGTCATCTTTTCGTACTCTCCCAAAAACAAACGTATTTTTCTCTGCGTCAGCGCAGCCGCATACTCTCATACCGCTGCCTCGTCCTGACACACTGCTTGAGTGCTTCATATCTATCTGCCAGATTCCCCTCGGGAATCACGACGTCAAGCACAACCGCCATATCATTCACCAGCTTATCCGTAATCGAATCCCTCATGGAAACCAGAATGTTATACTTTTCTTCAAAATCATCCGCGTCAAGAAACGCCATCAAATTTTTATCCACGGTTTCCGTGCCGTCCGCCGTCTCCGTAACTGCCGTTTTCTCCCGGGACTCCTGCCTGCTTTCCGCCGCTGCTGTCTCTTCTTCTGTCCATTCGTCTCCGGTCTCCGCCGCCCGGGTCAGTGTCTGACGTTCCACTTTTTCAAACCGCCGCTCCTGCACCGCGTCGGGATATTTTCTGCGGTCAACCTCCTGAAAGAACCTCGCAGCAGGTTCCGCAAAAACTCCGAAATCCCCGAACAGTGCCTGATACACGACAAGCTGTTCCCCTGTCGCGGCATCCTTCGCCACCGTGACAATCTGATATAGGTTATTTTTATAATGGCGGTAAATTTCCCCGCTCACCGGCATCTTCTCCATGCACTGATTCATTCCTTTCTTTTGCCTCCTTAAGTCAGGCTATGTACTCCGGCACCTCCGGCATCTCCATACGGTTCAGCATTTCTATGCCTTCCCCGACAAAATCCCGCTCATAACTCAGGCTGTACTGATACCCTGTAATCATAAGATTTTCAACCTCACGCATCAGGATGTCACCGTCCTCCCAGCCCGTATCAAAGCCTGCCGACGCGCCACCTGACTGTGCTTCAAACAGACTGCGCTTTGCCGCATCTGTTTGGATTTCGTTCACATTTGCCTCTGCTCTGTCAAGAATGTCATATTCCTGTTCTTCCGAAGTCCGCCGGGGCTGCTGCGCTCTTTTGGCGGCCTCATCTCTCCGCCCGTATTTTTGCATCAGACGCTGCTTGAGCTCCCGCTGCTTTTGGCCCAACTGATCAAATGCCTGCTGTCTTGCCGCCGTATTCTGCTGCATACTATCAGAAGCAGACTGAATCCGCTTCTGTGCAACGCCTGCACCTTCCCGTTTTCCTACGCCCCTGGTCTTCTTTTTATTCTGGCTGACACTGACTGCAACCGCTATGATAACGACAATAATTCCCCAGAATGTTTCCATAACCCGAATTTCCCTCCTCCGTTTCAAGAAACTGCCATATGTACAAAGTCCGCTACAGGTATTATAATATCTAAAAATATGTTTCTCAATACTAAAATTTACATATCATCATTATCGGAGGCATCATGTTACTCAAAAAAATGAAGAACCTGTCCGGCATGCAGCTGATTGCTGTCGGCTTTTTTCTGCTCATCCTGTGCGGAGCCCTGCTTTTAATGCTCCCGGTCTCATCCAGGACAGGGGAGGTTACACCCTTTGTCACCGCTCTTTTTACGGCGACAAGCGCGACCTGCGTAACCGGGCTGATACTGGTCGACACCTATACGCACTGGTCCGTATTCGGACAGCTTGTGCTGCTTACCCTGATTCAGATCGGCGGCCTCGGCTTTATTACCATCGGCACCGCCGTCTCTTTGCTGCTCCGCCGAAAAATCGGACTAAAAGAACGCGGCTGGATTAAGGAAAGCTTCAATGTACTGGATATCGGCGGCGTTGTCCGCCTGATCAAACGAGTCCTCAAAGGGACCCTGTTTTTTGAGGGTGTGGGCGCGCTGCTTTTAATTACCCGCTTTTATCCGAAAATGGGCTTGGGACAGAGTATTTATTACGGCATTTTCCACTCTGTCTCCGCTTTCTGCAACGCGGGCTTCGACCTGATGGGAAAATACGAGCCGTATTCTTCCTTTACCGCCTACTACGATGACCCGGTCGTAAGCTTTACTCTGTGCGGCCTGATTCTGATTGGCGGCATCGGCTTTTTTGTCTGGAGCGACCTTGCAGACCACAAATGGCATTTTCGCAAATACGCCTTGCAGACAAAGATGGTGCTGAGCGCTTCCATTTTGCTCGTGCTCGGCGGAGCGCTTCTCTTTTACCTGCTGGAGCGCAATCGTCTTTTTGCGGATATGAGCCCTGTCGGAAAACTGTGCAGCTCCGTATTCTGCGCCGTCACCCCAAGGACTGCCGGCTTTAACACCACGGATATCGCCTCCCTCTCCGAAGGAGGAAAGCTTCTTTCCATTCTTCTGATGTTTATAGGCGGCGGCTCCGGTTCCACCGCCGGCGGTGTGAAGGTTGCCACGGTTTTTGTCCTTCTGCTTCATTTGCGTTCCACGCTGTTGCGCACGACCGGAACCAATATCTTCGGGAGAAGAATCGAGGACGCAACCGTCGCGAAAGCATCCGCCCTGCTGTGCATCTACCTGTTTGCGGGACTTACCGCTACCCTTGCCATCTGCGGGATGCAGGACTTTGCTATCGGAGATACCCTGTTTGAGGTGACCTCCGCGCTCTGCACGGTCGGAATGACCACCGGACTGACCGGACAGCTCAATCTGGCGTCGCAGCTTATTATTATTTTTCTGATGTACATCGGCCGGCTGGGAAGCCTTTCTTTCGCGCTTTCCTTCACGGACCATAAAAAATTAACCCATGTCATGCAGCCGGTCGAAAAAATCAATATCGGCTGAACATAGAAAGGATTGGAATTATTATGAAATCTATTTTAATTATCGGTCTGGGCCGCTTCGGTACGCACCTCTGTAAAGATCTTGCGAAATTGGATAACGAAATTATGATTGTTGACAGAGATGAATCCCGTCTGGAAGATTTGCTTCCCCTGGTTGTCAGCGCAAAAATCGGGGACTGTACCAATGAAAAGGTACTCAAAAGCCTCGGTGTTGGAAATTTTGATATCTGCTTTGTCTGTATCGGTGAGAACTTCCAGAGCAGTCTGGAAATCACAAGCCAGCTAAAGGATCTGGGGGCCTCCTACGTTGTGAGCAAGGCAAACCGCGATATCCACGCAAAGTTTTTGCTCCGCAACGGCGCAGATGAGGTTATTTATCCTGACCGCGATATTGCAGAAAAGGTTGCTGTGCGTTTTTCCGCAAATCAGGTATTCGACTATGTAGAGCTCGGCAATGGCTTTTCCATCTATGAAATCGCGCCTCTGCCGGAATGGCTCGGCCACTCGATTAAAGATATGAACATCCGGGTTGCATACAACGCCAATATTATCGGTATTAAGACAGCGGACGGCGTACAGCTTATGCCGAACGCCGATTACATTTTCAAGCAAAACGAGCACTTAATGATTCTCGGACATCAGCATGATATGGAAAAAATCATCAAAAAACTTTAGTTCTTCGAAAAAAAAGCGGGCGCGTCCACAAATTGTGGGCGCGCCCGTTGTTCATCATTCATAAATTTCTGCTGCTTTTTCCAGTAATTTTCGAATTTCAAGATGCTGCGGGCACTGTTCCTCGCATTTGCCGCAGCGAATACAGTCCCCGGCCTTTCCGCTGCCTTCAATCTGCCGTTTGTAACCCGCCCGGGCCGTATCGGTAACACCGAACTGCACGCCCATATTATAGGCGCCGAATATATCCGGTATGCGGATTTTTTTCGGGCAGCCCTCGACACAGTAACGGCAGTTGGTACAGGGGATGGTCGGAAGCTTTTCAAGCTCCTCCACAACGCGCACGACCGCCTGCTGCTCCTGCCCGGATAACGGCTGAAAATCTTTCATATAGGAGATATTATCCGCAAGCTGCTGCTCGTTCGACATTCCGCTTAGCACCAGCATCACATTGGGAAGCGACGCCGCATAGCGGATTGCGTAGGAAGCGTAGGAGGCCTTCTCATCCAGGCTCTTTAAAATATTTGCCGGCTCACCCACCATGTTTGCAAGTGTTCCGCCTTTGACCGGCTCCATGACAATCACGGGAACTCCGTGCTTTTCCGCGGTCTCATAGCATTTCCTCGACTGCACCGTTTCGGACTCCCAGTCATAATAATTAATCTGGAGCTGCACAAATTCCATTTCCGGATGCTTTGTCAATATCTCATCCAGCACATCCGCGGTATCATGGAAGGAAAACCCGATATGCCTGATTTTTCCCTCCGCCTTCATGCGCTCCACGAACGCAAAGCCGCCCTTCTCCTCCGTCTCCTTTACTCGCGTGCGGTTCATCGCATGGAGCAGATAAAAATCAAAATATGCAACCTGGCAGCGCTCCAACTGCGTCTGAAAAATTTTTTCGTAATCCAAATGTTCCTTCACCAGCCACACCGGCATTTTACTTGCCAGCAAAAAACGCTCCCTCTCATAGCGTGCCGCCAGACAGCGTCCGATGGCCTTTTCCGAATTTTCATTATGATAAGGGTACGCCGTATCAAAATAACGGAAACCCGCTCCGATAAAGGAATCAATCATTCTGCAAAATGCAGCGTCGTCAATCCGGCTCGTATCGCCGTCCTGAACGGGAAGACGCATACAGCCGAATCCCAGCTTCTTTGACACTAATTCTTTCAAATTATTCATCTTTTCCTCCATCCGTTAAAATTTACAAAATTCCTCTACCTCGTCCGCAATCATCGCAAGGCTCTGCCGCCAGAAATCCGGAGAGGTAAGGTCTGCGCCGACCATGGCTCCGGCCTTCTCCACCGTGCAGCACGGGGTTGCCTTAAGCATTTCTTTATATTTAGGCACAAAAGCCTCCCCTTCCTTTAGGAACTTTGCATACAGGCCCAGCGCGAACAGATTGCCGAAAGCGTACGGGAAATTATAAAAGCTCAAATCACTGTAGTAATAATGGCTCTTGCAGGCCCACATATAAGGATGCATGGCGTCTTCATCCAGTCCGTCGCCGTATGCCTTTCTCTGCGCGTCAAGCATGAGCTCCTTTAAATCCTCCGCCATCAGGAAGCGCTCTTTTCCCTGTGCAAATACCGCCGATTCAAAGAGGTAACGGGAATAAATATCCACAATACACTGCGTCTGCTCCCGCAAATCGCTTTCCAGCAGATTTAACCGCTCGTCTCCCTCGGCAGTTTTTAACGCATATCTGCCAAGATGCAGCTCATTGAACGTAGACGCCGTCTCCGCCACAGGCATCGGATAATCCTGGTTGAGCGGCCGCTCCTCCTCAAGCTGCCGGTTGTGAAAGGCGTGCCCAAGCTCATGTGCCAGGGTATCGACGGAACCAAAATATCCATCATAGTTGGTGAGAATGCGACTCTGCTTTTTTTCCATCAGGCCCGCGCAAAACGCACCGCCCTCTTTTCCTTTTCTCGGATAAAAATCAATCCAGGAATTTGTAAAAGCTTCCTCCATCAGAGCCGCCATCTCCGGCGCGAACTCTCCAAAACACCGCAGCAGATATTCCTTCGCTTCCTCGATGGTATACTTTTTGTCCGCTTTTCCCACCGGAGCAAACAGCTCATACCACGGCAGACCTCCCTGATAGCCCAGGAGTTCCGCTTTTTTGCGCAGATACTTTCGGAACACCGGAAGATATTCCACAACCGCCTCCATCATGGCATCCAGTGTTTTTTTGCTCATCCTTGACTGAAAAAGCGTCAGTGCAAGCGGCGATTCATAGCCTCTTTTTTCACTCAGCATCGTAACCTGTGCCTTGATATTATTGAGCGCAAACGCGAGGGAATCCGCAATGCCCTCATAGGCCGCAAGCTCCGCCTCGTACGCTGCCTTCCTCTCCCCGGCATTTGGACTGTACGCAAGATTCCGGGCCTCGGAAAGTGTGATTTCCTTTCCCTCATACAAGACCTTCACCGTGGAGGTTAGATAGGAAAACAGACTTCCCCACGCTGCACCGCCGGTCATATCCATAGCAGCAGCCATTTCCTCGACCTCTCCGCCGAGCAGATGCTTTGCCTCCTCCTTACATTCCCGAAGCAGGAACGCATACGCACGAATTACTTCGCTCTCCCCGGAAAGCTTCTGCACATCCTCGATAGCGGCAAAATACTTCTTTGCCGCGGCCTCAAGCGGAGAATAAGAGGCCAACATCTTCTGAATGCGCTTTTCCTGCGCCAGCAGGCTTCCGTTCTCCGTGTCAACAGACTGCCTGAGCTGAATATAACTGGTCAGCCGATGTGCCGTCCCGATAACCTTCTCCTGCGCCAGCAGCAGCGTTTCCACCGTCTTTGCGTCTGGGCTTTTCCCCGCCTTGCATACATCGTCAACCACCCGCCGCATTGCCTCTATGTACTCCTCAAGCGCCTTGATGTCCGCCTCGTACGCCGGATCCTCCAATCCGTGATAAAGTATGTCAAGTGACCATTCTGTACTCATTTCTTTATTCATTCCTTTCTCTTCCTTTCTCTATCTGACTCCTGGCATGGGCTCCTTTTCAGCCGTCAGCCCCATCATCACCCTTGCCGTCAGCCGCAAAAATAACGCTCCTTTAACCGGGCAGCCGCATCATCCGCTCCGGCACGCCTTAACTCCGCCGCAAAACGTTCCGAAAAATGCTCTTTTAAATAATCCGCCACGCAATCGTTTCTCTGTCCGTTTTCCATCTCCCCAAGAGCAGTCCTGTCTTCATGCAAAACGTAATACCCGAGTGCAAAAAAATCCGGCGCACTCCACTCCCCGGCCTCTCTCAATACCGCCTGTATATTTTCGAGCTCACTCCGCAACATGATAGCACTTACACGCGCCGTGTCGCTGCCAAACTCTGCGGCGGCTCCCTTCAGGCATTGAAGCGTGGACGCAAAATCCGCATCATCCCGTCGTATGGAGCAGTCGTGGTATACCAGCTCGAGCTCCTGCACAAGCTCCTGCAGCTCCTTTTTGATTTCCTCCGAGGAAGCCTCCCCCATATATGTAAGAAGCCGTTCAATCAGCTTCATTGCCTGCTCCAAATGACGCCTGGAATCCTCGTAATCTGTTTTGAGCCTTTCCCCCTGCTCCAGCGCAGCTTCAAATTCCTTCAGCAGTTCATTGACGTTTCCCTTATCGCAGCCCGCCGCCAGCAGCCGCTTTTTCATCTGTCTGATTTCTTCTCTCAGTTCCTTTTTCTTCTGCCGCTGGGTATTCTTTTCTCCGAATATCATTTCCCTCTCCCCCGTTTTATTTCTTAATGGTTTAAAAACAGGTAACCGAGCAGTACGATTCCGCCTAACACCAGAATCGCCGCCGGGATAAAGGTCAGAAAAGCCGCAATGATCATTGCCGGCAAATCACCCTTCTCCAATTCCGGCCGTTCCTCGTCAACCGGCTCCCCCTCGCGCTCTTTTCGCGTTGCCCTTGACTCATCGCTTTCCTCATGCAGCTTTTTCATCGCCCGCTCCAATTTTTTCTGAAAAATCATAGGCTCCTCCATAAAAACAGAGCCGGCTTTTGCCGGAAATATCTCTTTTTCCAGTTTAAGCCAGCTCTTATCATCTGTCAATTCTATTTATTGTCCGCTACCCCAAGCTTATGGTGGCAGGCCACAAAATGTCCCGGCTCCACCTCCTCGAATTCCGGAGTCACATTCTCACAGATTTCGGTGCAGTAACGGCATCTCGTGTGGAACTTACAGCCCTTGGGCGGATTGATGGGGCTCGGAATATCCCCCTCCAAAATAATGGTATCCTTCTTTCCGTCCACATCGGTAGTCGGAATGGCCGATAAAAGCGCCTCGGTATAGGGATGATACGGATGCGCAAACAGATGCTCCGTATCGGCAAGCTCCATCATATTGCCCAGGTACATAACGCCAATCCGGTCACTGATATATTTAATGACGGAAAGGTCATGCGAAAT
>CALWBG010000115.1 GCA_944375975.1 uncultured Roseburia sp. | reverse complement strand
GACCTTAAGCGAGAGCTATGTGGGTGTAAACGGACTGTTTACAGATATTTTAAATGTCCTTTCGCTGACGGAGCTTGGTGCGGGGACCGCCATTGTCTATGCGCTCTATGGGCCTATTGCGGAGGGAGACCAAAAAAGGCAGCAGGCGTTAATGCGCCTGTATCGGAATTTTTACCGCCTGACGGCGGCGTGCGTGGCAGCCGGGGGACTTTTGCTGCTTCCATTTCTGGACGTGCTGATGAAGAACCGTCCGCAGGTGGAGCATCTGCTGTTGATTTATCTGCTCTATCTTACAAATTCGGTGCTCTCTTACCTGCTGGTGTACAAAAGGACACTGATTGAGGCGCACCAGATGAATTATGTCGTACTGATTTATCAGACCGCGTTTCTGGTTATACAGGATGTCTGTCAGATTGTGATTCTGGTGACGACGCACAATTTTATCGCATTTCTGCTGATTTATATTGCCTGTACGCTGTTTAACAATCTGTGTATTTCCGCAAAGGCCGACCGCTTGTTTCCTTATTTGCGGGAAAAGGGAGGAAAGGAGCTGCCGAAGCGGGAGAAAAAGGAGATTTTCCGGAATGTCCGGGCAATGATGATGCACAAGCTCGGCAATGTGGCGGTGAACAATACGGATAATCTTTTGATTTCCTCCTTTGTGGGGGTGGTCAGCGTTGGAATCTATTCCAATTATTATCTGCTGATTGGCTCCGTGCGTCAGGTGCTGGATCAGATATTCCAGGGAATTACGGCAAGCGTGGGAAACCTTGGGGTGACGGAGGATGCGGGAAGGGTAAAGCGCGTGTTTGAAACGGCGTTTTTTATCGGCCAGTGGCTTTACGGGGCGGCGGCAATCTGCCTTTATGAGCTGCTGAACCCCTTTGTGGAGCTTTCCTTCGGCGGCAATTATCTGTTTTCGAAAGAGATTGTACTGATTCTGTGTGTGAATTTTTATGTCAACGGTACGAGAAAGGCGGTATTAACCTTTCGGGATTCGATGGGGCTGTTTTGGTTTGACCGATACAAGGCGCTGGCGGAGGCGGTGTTAAATCTGGTGCTTTCGATTGTGCTGGTGCGTCAGTTTGGTATCTTCGGCATCTTTGCGGGAACGCTGCTCAGTATGCTTCTGACCTCCGTGTGGGTGGAGCCTTATGTGCTTTACCGTCACAGGCTTCATGCCCCGCTGGCCTCGTTTTATCGGAAATATCTGTGCTTTGCGGCGATTACGGCAGGAGCGTGGGCGGCGGCGGATGCGCTCTGCGCGCGGCTTGCGGGAAGTCTGCCCGCAATGCTTATTTATCGTCTCGCTGTCTGCGCGGTGCTCCCGAATTTTATCATGCTGCTTTGTTATTTCAGGCTTCCGGAGTTTCGGGAGGTCAGACGGAGACTGATTGCTATTGTCAAAGAAAGGAGGCGGGTCGGTGAGCCGTCAGTTAAATGAGGAAGAAACGGTGTTATGCAGCCTGCTTTCGGCGGCGCTCCACGCAGAACCGTGCCGTATGCGGGAAATCAAAAATGCGGACTGGGAAAAGGTGCTCGGGCTGGCGGACAGGCACAGGGTTCTACCGCTTTTCTATGATGTGCTTTCGGAAGCCTCGGTGCTGACTCCGGCACAGCAGGCGCTTTTGGATCATAAGAGCCGCCGGACGGTACACCAGAGCTATCGCCTGCTGTTTTTAAGCCGCGGTGTCATTGAACTTTTAAAGGGGAACGGGGTGGACTCCGTTCTGTTAAAGGGCAGCGGTACGGCAGGGCTTTATCCTGTACCGGAGCTTAGAAAGTCCGGTGATATTGATTTGCTTTTCGGCGGTGAAGCGGAGGCAGAGCGGGCGGCGGAAATCCTGTGCGCGCACGGCTTTCGCCTGGCGGACAAACAGAGTGCGCACCATCATCTTGTATTGTTTTCCCCGGACGGAATCGGTGTAGAACTGCATACAATGCTGGCGGAGCCGTTTGACAACGGGGAAATCAACGCCCGGCTGGCGGAGCTGATTCCGGAATATTTAAGACATCTGGAAACGAAAGAGGTTATGGGAGTAAAATTTCAGCTTCCGCAGGCTCCCTGGCATGCCTTTTATCTTCTGGTGCACATGCTCCAGCACTTTCTTCGTGCGGGCTTCGGGTTAAAGCTGCTGTGCGACTGGGTGGTTTTCTGGGAAAAGGAATATACGGGAGAGGAGGAGCAGACCTTTCTTGAACTTGTACAGAAAACCGGAATCCGCGGTTTTGCGGAGATGGTGACAAGCGTTTGTGTACATTATCTGGGACTGTCGGCGGAGCGTGTGCGTTTCCTTGTTGGGGACGCGGCAGTGGGAAGACGGAGTGGCCATTTCGGAGACGGGGACGCGCGTGAGCTGCTTTTGGATATTCTTGAGGCGGAGGAGTTCGGAAGGTCTGACGCGAAACGCATGGTAGTGATGCGCGGCAACAGACTCCAGGACTATCTGAGAGAGTTCCATCATCAGACCCTGCTGACCTATCCGAAGGCGCAGAAATACAAAATTCTGCTCCCGGTGTTCTGGGCGGCAGCACTTTTGGGATTCCTTTACCGGAACCGAAAGCTGCGTGGCGTTTCAGGCTGGGAGGTATTGCGGAAAGCGGGTGCCCGCAGCAGGCTTGCGGGACGGATGCAGTTGTTCCGAATCGCGGAAAGCGGTGACAAAAGACCGCCGGGACACAGACGAAAATAAAACGGAAAGGAAGGTGAACCCATGGCGGAATGGTATTGGTTTTTCGAATACGCAAAAGTGCTGTCTGCTTACATGCTGCTGATGTTTGTCTGGCCGTCTGTCGTTTTCCGTGGCTATCTGCGGGGAAAGAGCAAGATGGTGAGCTTCTGTTTTTGTGTGACGGTACAGGTTTTGCTTGTAAATACCGTGGTGCTGGTGCTGGGTTTGCTTCATATCTTAAACCGGTTTACTGTCTGCGCGCTGTTTTACGGCGTGTTCCTCTTTATGCTGCTCCGGGGAAAAAGGCTGAGCACTGCAAACCGAAAGAGGCTTCGGCGTATTCTGCGCGGAACCGAGGGAATGAAATGGTTTCTGTTTCAGGCGGGAAGACGCGTCAGGGGCGTCATACGGCGGAAATGGACAGCTTTCTGGCAGGCAAACAGAAACCATATGCCGGAATATGCAGCGCTGTTCATCGTCATTCTTTTTGGTATGGTATATTTTTCCTATGGGGTGTTCCGGAATTATTCCTACGGCTCCGGGGATATGTATGTACATCATCAGTGGATTCAGGGCCTGATAGAAGGACAGATATTTTATGACGGTATCTATCCCGAGGCTATGCACTGTTTTGTTTACAGCTTGCATACCCTGTTCGGGATTCGTGTTTACAGCATTATGCTCTTTTTGGCGGGGATTCATGTGGCGGTGCTGTTTGCCGCAGTTTACCTGCTCTTAAAGGAAGTATTTCACTGGCGCTATACGGGAATCTTTGTTTTGACGCTGTTTTTGACGGTTGAGCTTCTATGTGTGAATGAGATAGCCGGTATGTCGCGTCTGCAATGGACAATTCCGCAGGAGTTCGGTATGTATTCCCAATTCCTGTGTGTCCTGTTTTTGCTGCGCTATATTAAAGGGGAGCTTCCCGGCATTGAAAAAGAGAACCGCAAAGGGGAAAAGAAGCGGGTGATTCTGGTGTGGAATGAGAATCTTCTGCTGTTTATGACATCTCTCGGCGTGTCTCTGGCGGTGCATTTTTATATCACCATTATGGCATTTTTTCTGTGCGCTTCGTTTGCGCTGTTTTCCCTGCGCAGAATTTTTTGCAGGGGCTATTTCCGTGGACTTGTGCTGGCCGTCCTCTGCGGTTTTTTTATCGCGGCGGCTCCGATGGGGCTGGCGTTTGCGTCCGGCATGCCGTTTCAGGGCTCTATCGGCTGGGCGTTAAATGTCATCCGGGGAACGGACGGACAGGAGGAAACGGAAATAACCGAAAGTCAGACGGAGCAGGGCAGTGCCGGAGAGAGCGGACTTTCGGAAAACACAGAAAAAGTGCAGGTGGAGTCTCCGGCCAAGAGCGCGGGAAAGGGAGTGGAAAGCACAGAAGCGTCCCCTGCCAAACGGATGGCGGAGCTTGTATCCCGGGGACAGAGGTTTCTTGTGGAAAAGTTCGCGGCGCTGTATGAAAACGGCTACCGTCAGCTCTACCTTGAGCGGGGAGCTGCCTGTATCATTGGCTTTACGCTGCTTGGCGCGGCGCTTTGGCTCGGGTTTCGGCTTGTGCTGATTGTCCTGGGCTTCGTCCGGCGTCTGGGAATTACCGGGGAACAGAAGCGCTGCTTTGACGGGTATCCGTCGCTGCTTTTTGCATCGGTGCTCTTTATGATATTATACGCCGCGCCGTCGCTTGGGCTGCCGTCGCTGCTTGAGCCCGTGAGGCTCTGCACAACGGAGCAGCTTCTTATTCTTTGCGTAGCCGTGATACCGGTGGATATGATTTTTTCCCTTTTGTCGTTGTTTTTGGGAAAACGGGCGCTGCATGTGCTTTCCGTTGCCTGTGTCGGTGGAATCTATGCGATGACGGTGGAGCTTGGAATTTTCCATGGGTATCTTTATTGCGAGCTGACACGCTATAATTCCGCCGTGATGGTGACCAATGAAATTATCAAGGGCTTTCCGGAAAACAGCTATACGGTGGTGTCGACGACTGATGAATTATATCAGATCACGGAGTACGGGCGTCATGAGGAAATCCTGTCTTTTCTGAACGGGGTGGAGCGAAGCGTTTATACGCTTCCGACAAAATATATCTTTGTCTATGTGGAAAAAAGGCCCATCGAACGCTCCCAGAATCATTTTTTTACGGGACCGGACTGGCTGGCACGGGAAAAATACCCGGAGCGCTGGTCTTCGGATTGCAGCGAGGGAGAAAATATCCGTGCGTCCGAAATTTCGCCGGAGGCGGCGGAGGGCGTGTTAAGCGGCATGGAAAAACTTTCGGATGCCTATTCCGATTTGGATAACCGCACGCTCCTGCAATCGAAGCTGTATGAATGGTGTGCGGAGTTTGGGGAATTATATGAGAAAGAAATGAACATCTATTATGAGGATGACAATCTGATCTGTTATCTGATTACGCAGAATCCAAACAGTCTGTTTCATCTGGAGGTACAATGAAAAGAGGTGTAAAATGGAAAGGGGGAGCGGTGATTTTTTTAATTGCCGCCGCTGCCGTCCTCATCTGCTTTTTTCTGGGGCGGTTTCACTGGAGAGTGGAAATTTCGACGCGGCAGTTTACGGAATCCGCCCGGAGCCTGAAAAATCCGAACCGTGGCTTTTATTACATTTACCGCTTTATGATTGAGGACGAGAGGAAGGATTACGGGGCGCTGGTGCGAGAACAGTTTGCCGATGATACCGACACAAGCCTTGCCATGATTCAGATTAATCTTCAGGAATACCGAAACGGGGCGATTTCCGAACAGGGGCTTGCCAATATCCGCGGGCTGTTTGAGGCACTCGCCGGGAGCGAAAAACAGCTTCTCGTCCGTTTTCTCTATGACTGGAACGGGGAAAACGCGCTTTATGAGCCGGAGAGCATTGATATTATTTTAGGGCATATGGCGCAGGTGGAAGATATTCTGCGGGATTACAGCGCGCAGATTTTTGTGGTGCAGGGACTCTTTATCGGAAATTGGGGTGAGATGAACGGCTCCGAATATACGGACACGGAATCGCTTCGGCTTCTGGCAAAACGGCTCTCGGAGGTGACGGAGGAGACGACCTGCCTTTCGGTGCGTACCCCGGCGCAGTGGCGGCAGATTACGGGACTTTCCGGGGGCTTTTCCGAGGAGTTTTCCTCTCATCCGTTTGCCGGCCGGCTGGGGCTGTACAACGACGGTATGCTGGGAAGCGAAAGTGATTACGGCACTTACGCCTCCGGCAGCGGCGTACTGTCGGAGGGCGACGGGCCCTGGAGCCGCGGGGAGGAGCTTGCCTTTCAGGAGGAGCTTTGCAGCATAACGCCAAACGGCGGGGAGGTCATCGTGGATAACCCCTATAATGATTTGGAAAATGCCATACGGGATTTACGGAGCATGCATGTGACGTATCTGAATCGGGATTACGATAAGGCGGTGTTAGACAAATGGGAGGCGCAGACCGTGACGACGGGAGACTGCTTTGACGGCATGGACGGTTTATCCTATATCAGCCGTCATCTCGGATACCGTCTGGTTCTGACAGAGACCGTGTTCTCCCATGATTTCTGGCAGAACCGCGTCACGTTACAGGTCTGTCTGAAAAATGTCGGTTTTGCTCCAATTTACAGGGAATGCAGGGCGGTATTTGTCCTGTGCGGTGCGGACGGGGAGCAGGAGCGCGTTTATGAGGCGCCGCAGAGCTTAACGGGCCTCTCCGGAGGAAATAATGACGAAAAGGAGCAGGAGCTATCGGCGGAGGTGTTTCTCGGAGATTTGAAGTCCGGGCGGTATTCGGTTTATTTTTATCTGGAGGATACAGCGAGCGGGGGGCATATTCAGCTTGGAAACGGGCAGGATGAGGAGGAGAGCGGATATTTTCTCGGCAGCTTTACGTTGTAGGCCCCCGGAAGAGCCGGGGATAGTTTTACGGAGAGAAAATTCAGGTAAAATTTAGTTAAAAATTGCGCCTTGACACAGAAACCGGAGACATTTATACTGAATCTGTAAGAGTGATATACCTTGGGTTTTCGCATTTTTATTTTAGAGTGCCGAAAGCACCTGCCATAAGATATGGCAGCATGTTCTTTTGGCACATTGGAAATGCAATTTGCGTAAACTCAAGTGATAAACATATTGGGAAGGAGCACACTGACATGAATCGTTATGAAAGTCCGATGTTGTTTACGAATGAGGAGCTTTCGGAGGGGATTTATCTGGCAAGCGGGGATACGCTGGCAGGAGGCTGCTATACCGCGTCAGCCACGATCCATCAGTCACCGCAGGCGGGCAGGGGAGATTACCGTATTCAGGTGAACGGTCAGCATAATGCGGATCATACAAGAGACGCTCAGACACTGACCATATCCTTTAATCTTCCGGTGACTTATAGCAGCTCCGGCGGTACTTATGTCTCCGGCAGCGGCACGCAGACGCTTGTTATCAATTACGGCTATCATCAGAATCCGACCGATAATATCGGTCTGGGAGATTTGGTGGTTACCGCGGACGCGGGACTTGCGGTTACGGGCGTGAGCATTACGGACTGATCATTTGTTTTTGGCAGGGGAGGGGCGGTTGTCCGGCAGCAGGAAAGCTGTCTGGCAGCGGCCTCTTTTTTGGACTTTATGGGATGTATAGAAAAATAACCTTTGGTTGTGAGAAAAAAGGACGGAAGTATGTTTCGGACAGTGAGACATTATATTAATCGGATCAAAGCCGGCGGCTTAAAGGAGATGTGGAGGGAAACACTCTGGATTTACCGATATGCGCGCCTTTATTGGAAGCAGATGATTTTTTATACGGTGCTCGGATTGACGGGGACGCTTGTGACACTTATTTCAAGCCTGATTTCCCGTGATATGGTGGATATTATCACAGGCCGTCAGGCGGGCCGCCTGATAGAGACCTTTTGTCTGTACATCGGTTTTTCGGTCGGAAATGTTCTGGTTTCCCAGTGTTCTAATTATTTTTCCAGTAAAATCAGTATCAGTGTAGACAGTGCGGTTAAGGCGGACATTTTTGCCAAAATGCTGCAAACCGATTTGGAAGCTCTCTGGGGCTATCATACCGGAGATCTTCTCACCCGCTGGAGCTCCGATGCCTCCAATATTTCCAACGGAATTTTAAACTGGATTCCGAATCTGATTATATATACCGTGCGTTTTATCAGCACGCTTGCGCTGGTCTGCTATTATGACCCTATTTTTGCACTCTTAGCCCTGCTTGGAATGCCGGTGAGTATGCTGATGTCGCGCCGCCTGTTAAAGCGGATGAAGGGCAATAACGAGCAGAGCGCCGCAATGAGCGCAAAGATGTCCGGTTTTCATCAGGAGGCTTTTTCAAATATACAGACGATAAAGGCGTTCGATTTGATTGAGTGTTACACCGGACGCTTAAAGCAGCTTCAGACAGAATTTCTCGGCATGAAGCTGGAATTTCAGAGGATGTCTATGGCGGCTTCCTTCCTGCTTTCCGTCGTCGGCCTTGCCGTGTCCTATAGCTGTTACGGCTTCGGGATTTACCGGGTCTGGAGCGGAGCAATCTCCTATGGCACAATGACAATGTTTTTGTCGCTTTCGGGGACGCTGACGGGAACGTTAAACCAGTTGACATCGCTGGTGCCGACTGCCGTTTCGATGACAACCTCCGCGGGGCGTCTGATGGATATTCTGGAGATGCCGCAGGAGGATTTTTCACAGACAAAGCATGCCGGTGAATTTTTGGCTGAGAACCGCGGCTGTGGCGTAAGCCTTTGTCTTTCCGGCCTCTCCTATACATACCATAATGGTACGGAAGTATTCTCAGGGGCTGATTTCATTGCGCATCCGCATGAAATCGTAGCGCTGGTAGGACCTTCCGGGGAAGGGAAGACGACTTTGCTGCGGCTGATGCTCGCGTTGCTGGTACCGAAGGAGGGAAAAGCTTTTCTAAAAGGGGAGGGCACAGGGGATATTTTTGATATCTGTCCATCGGCGCGGAGACTTTTTTCCTATGTTCCGCAGGGAAATACGATGTTTTC
>CALWBG010000114.1 GCA_944375975.1 uncultured Roseburia sp. | reverse complement strand
ATGACAGCGCCGTCGTGAAGCGGCGTATTTTTTTCAAAAATATTAATTAAAAGCTGGCTGGTCAGAATACCGTCCACCGCGATCCCGGTCCGCTCATATTCCGTCAGCACAATCTCATCCTCCACAACAATCAGGGCACCCGTCTTTACCTTACCCATCTCATAGCATGCCTTTACCAGTTCATTGATGGTCTTATCACTGAACTTTCCGGTCTCTCCCCTCGAAAAATCAAAGGAAAAAAACGAGGTCAGGAAATTCTTCCTTCCGAGATTCTCCAGCGCCTTTCGCAATTCCGGCTGGAAAATAACCACAAGCGCGATAATGGCGACGCTCAGGGTATTTTGAGCAATCCAGAGAATCGTATTCATCTGGAACACCGCCGCAACCGACACAAAAAGCAGAATCACCAAAATGCCCTTTAAAAGCACCCAGGCTCTTGTATTCTTAATCCACACCAGCATATAGTAGAACAAAAATGCTATGATGATGATTTCCACAAGATTTGTGACCGTCATTTTCGGTATTTTCATGTAAAGTGATGCCTTTTCCCAAAAGGCATTCAGCATTGCCATCGCATTCTGCACCTGTTTCACTTCCCTTTCCGAGTAATTTCCGCGCTAATCCAATAAATCCTCGTCAATATCCATTTCCTCGGCAAATCGTTTTCTGGTCATCCGTTCGCCTTTTTCTTTTCCGCCAAACCGCGTTACCTTTTTTTCCGTACCGGAGACAATCGCCTTCGGCACAGCCTTCACATAATAGTAATACTCATCGTCCTCAAATTGCAGACGCTCCGTCCTTGAATAATCGAGATTAAAAAACAAAAATTGCAGCACAAACGCAACTGCGCAGGAAATCACGCACCCAATCAGTACCTCCACAGTTTTCCCCGCAATCCCGAGCAGCATATAACCGGCAATCAGGCCTATCGCCTGAAACAGGATTCCCGAAATAATCGCCACCGCCCATGCATGCTCGATGGACATTCTACGAATCAGGTAAACAATAATCACGGCAGCCACCATAACTCCGAGTACCAGATACATCTCCCTGTTCCCCACAAGCTGATTTAGGGCAACCACAATCTTAGAGGTCGCATCCTCGGTCTCCTCGGCAGCCCCCAGCGCCGCCTGATTCTGCTTAACACCGTCCAGAAAAAAGAACAGAACCGTCCCGCAAATCAGTGAAAAAAGCGAATACATTTCCCTCAGAAGCCCTGTTGCCACCGGCATCAGATACGGGATATGAAACCCGAAACACAGCGGCGTCAATATAATCGTATACTCATGCTTCGGCGAAAAACGAAAATACAGAAAATATATCAATACAAACAAGAGCAGCCCCACCAGACATACCTCCAGTGAAAGGGCATACAAATCAAGAAGAACCAAAACAGAGCCTGCCAGTACTGTCGCACCTATCGGCAAAACAGAGCACACAAGGGCTAAAAGAAGTGCAATCGGCATCGTGCTGACTCTCTCCATATAGCCGATATTGGCGTTAATCATCAGAAATAACGCAAACGCTATCAGAAATCTTATGATTGGCGTGATGTATATATCGTTTTTTCCGTAAAAATGAACCAGTTTTTCTTTTAATTCCAATAAGGTAGTCATATCTGCCTCCCGCTACTATTCCCAGTCTTTACTCCCGTTCACCCGAAGCCTTTCCTCCCGTGTGTACATCGTGTTGATTTTTTTTAGACTGACATAGTATTGCTTTACTTTTCTTCTGCCGTTTGTGTATTTTACATGAAAAATAATATATGTCGCCGCAAGATAAATAACCATAAAAATGACATAAAGCACCGCCGTCGTAACAAGAAGCTGCCAGATATCCAAGCTGTTGATCTTCTCCATCAGCTCTTCCATACTGTACAGCGCCCACAGCAGTCCAAGGAGGAAAAATGCTATCGACCCTCCCACGAAGCTTTTTAAAAGCTGTAAGGAAACATAGTCCTTTCTCGCATACTGCATCATAGGCTTACAGTCCTTCCCGTCCCGCGAATCAAACTCCGCCATTTTTATCATACAGCGCAGACGTTCTTCATTTACCATGCAATCTTTATCCTTTCTTTCCCGGAAAACCGCAATTTGCACGCAATAACGCATTCTTATTATTCATTATAGCACAGTGCCTGTAATTTTCAAAGAAAAAAAAGCAGAGCCCCAGCCCAGGCCCTGCCATCTTCCATTATAAAAAACGCATTCTGCTGCCATCGCGTTCCACCTTTTCCACCACGGTTCCCTTCGGCTTATCCAAGGCATTGGCAAGCTTATTCTGCATCGAGGTCTTGCACTTGTCGCAGAATTTTCCGCTTCGAATCGGTCTCCCGCAGCTCTCGCACAAAATACCATCAGGAGATGCCTTGGAAAGAATCAGCCTCTCCTGACGAATCCACAGCTTAATCTGCTTGACGGATACATCCATATCTTCAGATACCTGCTTGACCGTGGCATCCGGATTATCCTCGATATATCTCTTCACCTCGGAGAACTTCTCTTCCAGCTTTTTCTTACATGCCGGACAAAGCTGCTCCCCTTCCATATAATTAAATAAACGTCCGCAGCCCTTACAATTCTTTACTTCCATATCCGTTACACCCTCCCGTCTTTCCCTCAATACCCTGTTCCGATACTGATGCAGATATAATATATATTTTTGACACCCGCGTCAAGCAGAACTCGGGCAACCGCGTCCATCGTACTCCCTGTCGTATAAATGTCATCAACCAACACTATTTGAGTATATTCTACTATATCCGGCACTAATTGGAAAGCATTTTTTAAATTGCTTTTCCGCTGAACGTCATTTAAGGTTTTCTGGGGGGCCGTATTCCGCACCCGCTTTACCAGCCGCGTATCCACCGCAATTCCGGTGTTTCTGCCAAGCGCACGCGCGAATACTTCGGCCTGATTATATCCGCGCAGCCGCTTTTTCCAAAAATACATCGGGACAGGGACAAGCACCTCTGCCTCCCTGCTCCTTAACCACGCCCCGTACCGCTTTGCCGCACGGGCCGCATAATATTCGGCATACTCCCTTTTATTTGCATATTTAAATCGATAAAGAGATTTTGGGATTCCTTCTCCATAGACAAATACCGCCTTCCCCTGCGTGTAGAGATGCTTCTTTACCGCACAGTCAGGGCAATATTCCCTCCTCTCATCTTCCAGAGGCTTTCCGCATTTCTTGCAAACCGGCTCTCCAATTTCCCAAACCTTTCCGGTGCACGCAGGGCAGATGCGCCCTCCCTCCTCCGTAATTTCGTCACAAATCGGGCATCTGGGCGGATAAAGGATTCCAAGCGCTTTCTCTGATATGCTTCGAACAAATTTCATAAAACCCTTTCCAAATCTCTCCAAAGGTCAGAATACCATTTTTGTGCGCCGCGCGCCATAAAGTTTTTCTTAAATTTTTCTTACGACCGGACATTTTCCTTCCGTAAGCGCATAATTCGGTTGACGAAAACACTTTTCCTATTTATAATTTTGTTTATTAAAAGCGTTATCGCATTAAAGTCCTAAAGGAGGAATTATTTATGAAAAAATATCAGAAATTATTATCCGCCGCTATAGCGGCCGCTATGACAGTCTCTCTGGCCGCCTGCGGAAGCAATGGCTCAGGCGAGGCAGCCTCGGCAGGAAATTCGCCCGATACGGGCGCAAGCACGCAGGCCGATGCATCCGATGCCGGAAACAGCAGCAAAGAGAGCTTCACCATCGGTATCTGCCAGCAACTGGAGCATCCGGCGCTCGATGAAGCAACCGAAGGTTTTCAGGCGGCACTCACCGAGCTTCTGGGTGCCGATAACGTAACCTTCGATTTGCAGAACGCACAGGGCGAGCAGGCTAACTGCGCCACCATCTGCAACGGCTTCGTTTCCGCAAATTACGATTTGATTCTGGCCAATGCGACTACAGCGCTCCAGTGCGCCGCCGCAGCGACCAGCACGATTCCGGTGCTTGGCACGTCCGTGACGGATTACGCGACCGCCCTTGATATTGACGACTGGACCGGAGCGACCGGCACCAATGTTTCGGGAACCGCCGACCTCGCTCCGATTGACCAGCAGGAGGATATGCTTTTAGAATTGTTCCCGGATGCGGAGATGGTCGGCATTCTCTACTGCTCGGCGGAGCCCAATTCTTCTTTCCAGGCACAGCAATTCGAACAATCTCTGGAGGAAGACGGCATTGCTTATCAGGAGTACACCGTCGCGGATTCCAATGACATTGCCTCCGTCGTGCAGAGCGCAGTCAGCGAGGTCGATGTAATTTATATTCCGACCGACAATACGATGGCTGGAAATACGGAATCCATCAATAACATTGCGCTTCCGGCAGGCGTTCCGATTATTGCCGGAGAGGCCGGCATCTGTTCCGGATGCGGAGTCGCGACGCTCTCCATCAGCTATTACGACATCGGCTACACCGCCGGAGAGATGGCTTACGATATTCTGGTGAACGGAGCAGATATTTCCACCATGGAAATAAAATACGCGGACTCCGTTACCAAGCAGTATAATGCCGACATCTGTTCTGAACTGGGCATTACGGTTCCCGACGATTACACGGCTATTGAAACCGAAGAATAAGCACTGCTTTTTCTTATCAAATTTTACAGAAAATGAGGGGTTTTCCTATGACTATTTTAATGAGTCTTGACCCTATGGCGCTCTTCCGCTCCATGCCCGGCGCTTTTGCGCAGGGACTGGTGTGGGGGCTGATGGCCTTAGGCGTCTATATCACCTACCGTCTTTTGGACTTTGCCGATTTAACAGTGGACGGCTCTCTCGCGACCGGCGGAGCGGTTGCGGTCATGCTGATACGCGGCGGCATGAACCCGTGGCTTGCACTGGTTTTTGCCTTTCTGGCTGGTATGGCGGCAGGCTTTATTACCGGCATTTTACATACCGCCCTCGGTATTCCCGGGATTCTCGCCAGCATTCTGACGCAGATTTCCCTGTATTCCGTCAACCTGAATATTATGGGGCGTTCCAACCAGGCAGTGAGTGTTGACAAGTATAATCTTGTAGTTTCCCTCCGCTATATCTCAGATTCGAACAGTACGAAAATCCGGCTGTTCGCCACCTGCATCCTGCTCTGCGCAGCCGTCGTATCCATCCTCTACTGGTACTTCGGCACCGAGCAGGGACACGCTATCCGCGCAACCGGCTGCAATCAGCAGATGGCCCGCGCGCAGGGAATCAATACAAACTTCCATACCGTAATTGCCCTGATGCTTTCCAACGGTCTGGTCGGTCTTTCGGGCGGTCTTTATGCACAGTATCAGGGTGCGGCGGACGTCAACATGGGACGCGGCGCAATCGTTATCGGCCTTGCCGCCGTCATTATCGGCGAAGTTCTGTTCGGGAAATTATGTGCGGGAAAACATTTCGCTTTTGCCTACACCATGCTTTCCGTCATCGGCGGAGCAATCATTTATTACATCGTTATGAACATCGTGCTATGGCTGAAGCTGCCCTCCGACGACTTAAAGCTGTTCTCCGCAATTGTCGTGATTATTGCCCTTTCGGTTCCATATCTCAAATCGAAATACGGCAAAAAGGGGGTGCGCGTTAATGGCTGAAATGCTGAAAGTCGAAAATATCCATAAAACTTTCCATCCCGGAACCATCAATGAAAAAATTGCACTAAACGGTGTCAATCTCTCCCTGGAGGAAGGAGATTTTGTTACGGTCATCGGTGGAAACGGCGCCGGAAAATCCACAACATTAAACGCCATCGCAGGCGTGTGGCCAATCGATTCCGGCAAAATTTATATCGGCGGCGACGATGTCACAAAGCTGTCCGAACACAAACGCGCCCGGTACCTCGGACGTGTTTTCCAGGACCCCATGACCGGCACCGCCGCGTCCATGTCGATTGAGGAAAATATGGCAATCGCCGCACGCCGCGGACAAAAGCGCGGGCTCTCCTGGGGCATTACCCACAAGGAGCGTGATACCTACCGCGCGCTTTTAAAAACCCTTGATTTGGGACTTGAGGACCGTCTCACAAACAAGGTCGGACTGCTTTCGGGCGGACAGCGCCAGGCTGTCACGCTTTTGATGGCCTCCATCCAAAAGCCGAAGCTTTTGCTTTTGGATGAGCATACCGCCGCCCTCGATCCGAAAACAGCGGCAAAGGTTCTTGCAATCTCCGATAAAATTATCGCGGAAAATCATCTGACAGCAATGATGGTCACGCACAATATGAAAGACGCGATTGCGCACGGAAACCGGCTCATTATGATGCATGAGGGAAGAGTCATTTTGAACATCGCCGGTGAGGAAAAGAAAAAGCTTACCGTGGAAGACCTCCTGCACCAGTTTGAAAAGGTCAGCGGAGAAGAATTTGCAAACGACAAGGCTTTGCTGTCGTAGTGCCGCTTTAAATCAAAAGCCCTGTACACCTCTGAAAAGAAATGTACAGGGTTTTCGATTCTATTCTCCATTCCGGAGCGTTTTACGCGACGGAATGCCATCAGGGTATTTCGCACACTATTCCTCCCGCAGCCGGTCGCACAGACCGCTGTAACGCTTCTGCTGGGAGGTATTGCGCACCATCTGATAAAAGGTGGCGTCATTTCCCACCAGGGTGACGCACCGGCGCGCACGCGTCACCGCCGTATAGAGCAGATTGCGGTTCATCAGCATCGACGGGCCGCTCAGCAGCGGAATGACAACCGCCGGATATTCGCTCCCCTGGGATTTGTGTATGGTGATCGCATAGGCAAGCTCCAGTTCATCGAGAAGCTTATAGGGATATTCCACCATCCGTCCCTCGTCAAACTCAATCAGCATCATTTCCGCAAAATCATTGATTCTTCGGATAATTCCCATATCACCATTGAACACGCCAAGCCCTTTATCCACTGTCAATCCGAATTTTGTACGGATTTCCCACGGAAGCTGATAGTTATTCTTCGTCTGCATGACCTTATCCCCCTCGCGGAACAAAATCTCTCCGTATTCCTTCTCCGCCTTATCAGCAGCCGGAGGATTCAGATAGCGCTGCAATATCCCGTTGAGTCGCTCCACGCCCAGAAGTCCCTTGCGCATCGGGGTCAGCACCTGAATGTCAAAGGGCGTCGCCTCCACAAATTTGGGAAGCTTCTGTCCTATGAGCTGCAGCACCACATTGATGATAACATCAGCGTCATACCGCTTCAGGAAAAAGAAATCCATACTCTTATTATCCAGCACGACTTCCTCACCGTGATTAATTTTATGGGCATTCACGATAATATCGCTTGTAGATGCCTGCCGGAAAATCTTTGTCAGCATCACCACATTGCACACATGAGAATCAATAATATCACGGAGCACGCTGCCCGGTCCCACGCTCGGGAGCTGATTGACATCTCCCACCAAAATGAGTCTGGTTCCGACAGCCACCGCTTTCAGCAGGGAATGCATCAGGGAAATATCCACCATCGACATTTCATCTACAATAATCACGTCCACCTCGAGCGGATTCTGCTCATTGCGCTCAAACCCCCCGGCGCCCTCCATTCCTCCGTTTAATTCCAGCATCCGGTGTATGGTCCTCGCCTCAAAGCCCGTCGTCTCACTCATCCGTTTTGCCGCGCGCCCGGTCGGTGCCGCCAGAAAAATATCCAGCCCCTCCAGCTCGAAATATTTGATAATCGTATTGATGGTCGTCGTCTTTCCGGTACCCGGACCTCCGGTAATCACGAGCAGTCCGTTGCGCACCGCCTCGCGCACCGCCGCGGCCTGATGCTCGTCCAGCACCATACCGGTCTGCTTCTCAATGCTGCGGATACGCTGCTCCAGCTCAATTTCCGGAACGTCATAACCGACATTGAGCTGCTTTAGCATCACCGCCGTATTTGCCTCCATATAATAAAAGGACGCCGCGTATACCTGGGCCTGCATATCGTCCGCTCCCCCCGGCTGCTTTAAGATAATTTTGCGCTCAATCGCCAAATCCATATACTGCTTTTCAATCTGCTCCGGACTCACCTCCAACAGCCTGGCCGCGCGCTCCGTCAGCTCCCGTTCGGGAAGATATGTATGTCCCTCCCCCGTCGCCTGAAGAAGGGCATAAAGGATTCCGCTTCTGATACGAAAATCCGAATCCATGCGGATTCCGACTCTCGCGGCAATTTCATCCGCCGTGCGGAAGCCCACGCCTTCGATGTCATCCGCCAGACGGTAAGGATTTTCCTTAATAATGCCATAAACATCCTGCCCATACGCCTGATAGACCTTTACCGCCAGATTCATTTTGATTCCGTACTGCTGCAAAAAAATCATCGCCTGACGAAGATCTCGTTTCTCATTGACCTGACTTGCAATTTCCATTGCCTTACGCTCACTGATACCCTTAATCTCCGCCAGCCGCTCCGGTTCCTCCTCGATGATACGGAACGTATCCTCCTGAAACCGCCGCACAATCCGAGCCGCGAGCGCAAGACCAATGCCCTTGATTGCCCCCGAGCCAAGATAACGCTCAATTGCCTCCTTATCCTCCGGGGCCTTCTCCTCAAAGCTTTCTACCTTAAACTGCACTCCGTAGGTCGGATGCTCCGTATACTCTCCCGTCGCCTCAATATTTTCACCTTCCGCGATTGCGGAAAAAATACCGACACAGGTAATCTCGTCCTCCCCGCTCACGAGATTTAAAACCGTATAGCCGTTGTCCGTATTCCGATATATGATA
>CALWBG010000113.1 GCA_944375975.1 uncultured Roseburia sp. | reverse complement strand
ACGTAATACCGCTTACTTCGATTTGCGTAAACGCTTCCGCAAAATTCAAAAAATCTCCCCAGCTCGCACAGGCGGGCGACAGTAATACCGCCTCACCTTCCCGCGCCTCTCTCGCACAGAAATCAACCGCTTCCCTTAAGCTGCCGCAGAGCGTCACTGCCCTAAATCCGTGACGCGCGGCGCACGCCGCAATCTTCTCTCTTGTCTGTCCGATCAAAACAAGACGCCGGACCTTTCCTTCAAAGCTTTCAATCCATTCGTCAAATTCATTCTGTTTATCGTAACCGCCGCCAATCAGAAGCGTGTCGCGCTCCATCGCCCGAATCCCCCGGATTGCCGCGTCGGGATTGGTCGCCTTGGAATCATTATAAAAACGTACGCCCCGAAGTTCGCGAACAAATTCAATCCGGTGCTCCACGCCCCGAAATTCCCGCAGCACCTCCGCGATGCAGGTGCGGGACGCTCCCATGCCGAGCGCAATTCCGACCGCCGCCATTACATTTTCATAATTGTGAAGCCCGAGAAGCCGCAATTCGGAAACCTCGATGATTTTTCTGCGGCGTCCGTCCTGTTCCTGCCATATGACACCGTCCTTAAGATAGATGCCAGGAGAAAGGCGTCTTTTGCTGCTGAAAAACAGCACACGGCAGGAAAGCCTCTGCCCAAACTCCCGCAGTTCCCTGTCCTCGTAATTTAATACGCACAAATCCGACGGGGTCTGATTTTGGGTAATGCGCTCTTTCAGCTCTATGTATCGCTGCATCGTGTGATGCCTGTCGAGATGATCCGGCGTGATATTTAACACGGCAGACACCTCAGGGTGAAAGGTATCTGTGGTTTCCGACTGAAAGCTGCTGATTTCCGCCACTGTCACGGTCTTCTCCGTTGTCTTTGACGCGACGGAGGCGTAGGGAATACCGATATTTCCGACCACTCTTACATCGGAAAAACAGCCCTTTAATATCTCTCCCGTCAGCGCTGTCGTCGTCGTTTTTCCGTTGGTTCCGGTAATCGCCGCAACCTTTCCCTTCGCGAAACGACAGGCAAGCTCTATCTCCCCCCAGATGGGAATGCCCCGTTCACGAATGGCCTCTGCAAACGGAAGATCCGTCGGAATACCGGGACTGAATACCGCAAGGGAAAGTTGCTCAAGCGCTTTCCCCGGAATCTCTCCCACAAAAACCGGAAGACCTGCAAGCGCCGGATATTTTTCGCAAAGCTTTTCGACATCCACGCGTTCATTCCCCTCAAAGAGAAAAACCTCGCTCCCTTTTTCGCGAAGCAGCGCCGCAGCCGCCGCGCCACTCGTGCCGCAGCCTGCCACCAGAACCTTTTTCCCCGTCAAATCCATGCTCTTCCCCCTTTGCCGAAGGCTACATCGCAAGCAGCGCTATCATACACAGGATTGCCGTAATAATGGAAAATACTGCGACCACCCTGGTCTCGGACCAGCCCCCCAGTTCAAAATGATGATGAATCGGCGCCATGCGGAAAATCCGCTTTCCGCCGGTCAGCTTAAAGTAAGTCACCTGCAATATCACGGAAAGTACCTCAACCAGATAGACGAGTCCCACAATCAAAATGAATAGCGGCATCTGGAGCATATAGGCCGCAGACACTACAAAACCGCCGAGGGCAAGTGATCCCGTATCTCCCATAAATACACTGGCAGGATAAACATTAAACAGCAGAAAGCCCAGCAACGCTCCGACAACCGCACAGGTAATCGGCGCTATGCCGGCATCCGTTCCGACTGCAACGACTGAGAAAAAGGTTGCCACCATAATCGTCACGCTCGACGCAAGTCCGTCCAGTCCGTCCGTAAAATTCGTTCCATTGACAGTTCCCACCACTGCCACGAACAGAATCGGGATGGTAAGCCAGCCCGCGTCCAGATACCTGCCTCCGGAAAACGGTATCAGCATGGTAAGGGATACCCCCGAGTAATTCACCATATAATAGGCAAATACCGCGGTGAGCGCAATCTGAAGCAGCATCTTCTGCCATGCCAAAAGCCCGTCGGATCGGCGCAGCACAACCTTTAAATAATCGTCCAGAAACCCGATTACGCCAAAGCCCACCGTCATAAACAGGATCGGAATGATTTTGGGATAATCCCTCACATAAAACAGAGAGGTAATCACAATCGCCGCAAGAATCATGATTCCACCCATCGTCGGTGTCCCGTTCTTTTTCAGGTGGGAGGCCAGCTTCTTGCTCTCTGTCTGCCCGACGTTTAGTCTGCGCAGAAACGGTATTACGATCTGTCCATATACCGCGGTGATGGCAAATGCCGCGATTACCGGAATTAGAATGTCATATGTCATAATCAAACACCTCATGTACTTTTTTAACAACACAATAGTATACGTTATTTTTTATCATTTATCAAGGTACGGCAAAATGTTTTCGAGAATTTCTTTGGCGACAGGCGCCGCGATTTGTCCGCCGTAATACATGCCCTGCGGGTTGTTAATCACCACAAGGACAAGAACCTGAGGGTCATCTGCCGGCGCGAAGCCTAAAAAGGATGAAATATATTTATGCTCACTTCTCGGCAATGTCTGTGAGGTGGCAGTCTTCCCTCCAATCTCATAGCCTTCAATCTTTGCATTCTTTCCGCTTCCTTCAGACACTACACGCTCCAGAAGATACCGCATCGTTTCGGAGGTTTCCTCCGTGCAGATGTTTTCATAGCTGTCATAGTCAAATGTCTCGACAAGCTTTCCGTCTTCATCCTCTATCTTTACGCCGAAATGCGGCGTTACACGGGTTCCTCCATTTATAATAGAAGAAACCGTCGTCACGAGCTGTATGGGGGTAATCTGGAAGGATTGCCCGAAGGAAATGGTCGCCAGTTCGACCGGTCCGACATTATCCTTCTGATGCATGATGGTTGCCGCCTCTCCCGGCAAATCAATATTTGTTTTCGACAAAAGTCCAAACTGACTGAAATAATGATAAAAATTGTCAACGCCCAGCCGTTCACCGAGTTCGATAAAAACCGGGTTGCAGGAATTCATAATTCCTGTCTCGAAGGTTTCCGCACCATGACCCGTCGTTTTTGCACAGCGAATCTTGCGGTCCTCCACAATCTTATATCCCGGGCAGTAAAAGTTATCGTCAAGTTTTACGACGCCCTGCTCTAAGGCTGCGGCGGCTGTGATAATCTTAAAAGTAGAGCCCGGCTCATAGGTATCGCTGACACACTGATTCCGCCACATCTGGTTCAGTAAATCCTGCTTTTCTTCCGCCGTAACCTCCTGCGTCAGTTCATAATTTAAGGTGAAAGGGTCGTTTAAGTTAAATTCAGGATAATTTACCATCGCCATGATTTCCCCGTTGGAGGGATTCATCACAATGACCGAAACATTATCCGCGTTTTTCTTCACGTAGGTTTTTTCCGCCGCCTGCTCACAATAGAGCTGTATATTATAATCCAATGAGATGTACAAATCATAGCCGTTGACCGGCTCTAACCGTGTCTCTCCGGCATTTTCGATTTCGATTCCCCTCGCGTCCGTCAACGTTAATATTTTGCCGTCGGTTCCCTGCAGGTATTCATCATATTTTACCTCCAATCCGACAATTCCCTGATTATCTCCTCCGGTAAAACCAAGAACCTTGGATGCCAGCGTATCATAGGGATAATATCTTTTATAGTCCTCATCTACCTTAACCCCTGCCAGCCCGTAGGCGCGGATTTTGTCGCCCGTTTCCTTATCCACGTTCGTTTTGACGCGCTCAATAGAACTGACCTTCTCCACTCTTTTGCGGACCGTCTCCTCGGACAACCCGAGTTCTTTTACCAGCGCGGCAATTACCGCCTCCGGATCTTCAATCTGGCTGTGAATGACCGAAACGGTACAAACTGATTTATTTGTGGCAAGGACGGTTCCGGTGGCGTCAATGATTTTTCCCCGCGCCGCCTTGATATCCCGCTCCCTCTCGTGCAAATCCTCCGCTTTCTGCCCGTAATACTCGGAGCAAAATACCATAAGATATACCAGCCTTCCAACCAGAAACATGAGCATAAAAAGTACTGCCACGAACAAAACGACTGTTTTTTTCCGATGAAAGGTTTTGCTTCTATAAAAAGGAAGCTCCCTGCTCATATACAAAAACCCCACAAAAGTTTTCATAGCATTTTATTCCGACTTTTGTGAGGTTATGTTTCTGATTCTCATTTTCTTTCCTGCGGCTGACGAATCCGTACTCCTATTGCCCGGCTGCGCCATCTGCCTGACCGTCCGTCAAACCTGCTCCGTCATCCGTCTGTCCGGCTCCGTCACCTGCCTGACCGCTTCCGTCATCCGTCTGTCCGGCTTCGTCACCTGTCTGACCGCTTCCGTCATCCGTAATCCGCACCGCATCCTCGGCGTCGGGGTCTACCCCCGATACCTCCTCTCCGGTACTCTCTGGCAGTCCGTCCGTGGTATCCGGCACGTCAAGACTTTCCTCGACCGGCTGGTTGGCAACATCCGTCGCGGCCACGGAACCGACATCTCCTTCATCCTCTCCCGTAATACCCCAGCCGGCATGAAGTCCCGTCGTCTCCTCATCGCGGTAAATATTCATATAGGGAAGCACCTCCTCAAGAATTTCACGAACGATATTCTGTGCAAAGGTGCTGTGGTACTGCTCTTCCACATTCGGCTCGTCCACGACGCAGTAAATGACAAGCTGCGGATCTTCCACCGGTGCAAAGCCGATAAAGGACACCAGATAATTGACGCCGTCACGCCCCGCTTTTTGCGCCGTACCGGTTTTCCCACCCATTGAATAGCCGTCTACCTTAGCCGTGGCCCCCGTTCCGCTGGTGACGGTGGAATACATATATTGCTTTAAAATATCACTGGTAGCTTTGGAAACGGTTTCCCGCAGGAGCGTGGGCGATATTTCCTCGATCGTATTGCCGTTTTCATCGGTAATGCGCTTCACCACATGGGGCTGATAGAGATAGCCCCCGTTTACGATGGAGCAGTACGCCGTCGCAAGCTGTATCATGGTCGTATTAAAGTTCTGTCCGAAAACATTGGTCGCCAAATCGACCGGTCCCATATCCTCCGCCGTATAAATCAGGGAATCCGTACGCGCCTCGCCGGGCAAATCAATGTTCGTCTTCTGCCCGAATCCGAAAATCTGCTGATATTCGGTAAAAATATCCGTGCCCAGCTTGTAGGAAATCTGCATCATCGCGTCATTGCAGGAATTCATCAATGTCTGCTCCAGCGTCTCCATTCCATGTCCGCTCCGGTTGACACAGTGAATATCATGGCCGCCCACGTGCTCCACACCGTCACAGTAATAGGTGTCCGACGCAGATACCTTTCCGGTTTCA
This sequence comes from uncultured Roseburia sp., assembly GCA_944375975.1. Taxonomy (GTDB): domain Bacteria; phylum Bacillota; class Clostridia; order Lachnospirales; family Lachnospiraceae; genus Roseburia. Next base: position 3,472 of record CALWBG010000113.1, on the reverse strand, counting down.
AGTCCCGCAGCCACCGTAAACGGCTTTGCCGTGGAGCCCGGCTCATAGGTATAGGTCACGCAAAAATTCTGCCACAGTTGGTTGAGCGCGTCCAACTGTTCATCCTCGTCCATCTGTGCAAGCTCTTCCTCGGAATAATAAGCCGACAAATCTCTCGGGTTGCTCAAATCATAATTAGGATAGTTGGCCATTGCAAGCACATCGCCGTTATTCGGATTCATAATCAGGACGCCGATGTGGCTTGCCCCCCCGTCGTCCTCACGATAATTTCCGGCGTAAGCCTCGTTAAATTCCGCGATTTTCTTTTCCACGACGGTCTGGATATTGGCGTCAATCGTGGTTACGACCGTATTGCCGTTTTGGGCCTCCTTGATGGTTTTTTCAAAATTATTATCGCTGTTGAGATAGCCGTATTCTCTGCCGTCAACACCGTTTAACGTATCGTTGTAATACTGCTCCAGTCCGTTTAAGCCAAGATTGCCGGAAGCCGTAAACCCGACGACCGCACTGGCAAGTGAGTTGTAGGGATATTGCCTCTGATATTCCTTTTCAAACCATACGCCCTTGATATTTGGATTAATTTTGGAGCCTTTCTCGTTTACCGCCTCCTGCATTTCGACAAAAGGCTGGATTTCTTCATAAGATGCCTTTTTCTTGAGCACGATATAACGGCTGTCCGGCTCGTTTTTGACATAACCGTAAAGCTCATCGCTGGTGAGTTCGGAAAAACAGCTCGTCAGAGCCTCAATGGTAGGACTTATATAATCCTCGTCACTCGTCAGCACGGAACAATCTAAAATGACGTTATATACCGCAATACTGGTGGCAAGTACGGTTCCCTGGCTGTCTACAATATCTCCTCGCTGATAGGGTATGGTCTGACTGTCGTATCCCTGCTGGGACAGCACGATTTTTTCATACTTTTCCCCGCTGGTATGCTCAATGTACATCAGCCTCCCAATCAGCCCTATGAGCAAAAGCGCAATGCCGCAAAACATGACAATCAGTTTTTTCTGCATGCGCTTCGGAAATTTTAACCACGGTTTTCTCTTTCTTTTTGCTGCCATCGTAACCCCTGTACTTCCTATTTCTCCGGAATTTCGCTATACTGGTTCATATAGTCGTCATCGCCGACCGAATAATATATAATCTGGGACTCCCTGACATAGGACATTCCCAGTCCGTTCATCGCCTGCTCCCTGACGCTCTCCAAATCTACGGAGGTGCTGATGCGTTTGTACGCCTCGTCATTGTCCGCCTTCAAATCTGAAATCTGACTTTCGAGACTGGAAATTTCTTTCATTCTGGCCGTCACGTCAGACTGCAATTTGATATAGGTTCCGGCAAAAACTCCGAACACCACCACGGCCACGGTAAGAAACGCCACGTAGCTTCTGCTCATTCGAAGCGCGCGCTCCTGATTGCGCCTTGCCTGGTGTTTTCTTCTGCGAAGCTCCTCCTCTTTTTCCCGCTCGATTTTTTCTTTTCTGATTCTTCGGTAATCCGGCGCTGCTTCCATTCTGCGGACCGTATTGCCGTCCACATAATAATTTCTTTCCGGTATTCTTCTCTCCGTCTGATTTCTCATCTCTGTCACTCCTCACTTTAAATACCTGTTCACCGCGCCGACTTACGGCACCGTCTTCTCTCGATACGGGCATCTTTAAGAGCTTTTTTCAAAAACCCTGAGTTTTGCACTCTTTGACCTCGTATTTTCCGCCAGTTCCTGCTCGGACGGCAGAATCGGTTTTTTCGTAATCACTTTTCCCTTCGATACCTTTCCGCACACACATACCGGGAAATCACTCGGGCAGGTACACGGATTTTCATTCCGTTTAAAATTTGCCTTTACAATTCTGTCCTCCAGCGAATGGAAGGTAATCACACAAATCCGTCCGCCGGGAGCAAGCAGTTCTATCATTGTATCCAGATTATCTTTCAGTACTTCAAGCTCATGGTTAAGCTCAATGCGGATTGCCTGAAAAGTCCGCTTCGCCGGATGTCCCCCGGTCACCTGTATCTTCTTCGGTATCGAAGACTGAATAATTTCCGTCAGCTCTCCCGCCGTGGAAATTTCCTTCGTTTCCCTTGCTCTCACAATGTGCTTCGCGATATTTTTGGCAAACCGGTCCTCCCCGTAATCACGTATAATCCGGTACAATTCCATCTCACTGTAGCCGTTTATAATGTCCTTCGCCGTCTGTGTCTGCCGGTCATCCATCCGCATATCAAGCGGTGCTTCAGGGTTCCGGTAGGTAAAGCCGCGTTCCGGCGTATCAAGCTGAAATGAGGAAACGCCCAAATCCAGGACGATACCGTCCACCTTCTGTATCCCAATGTCCGAAAGACACTCCTTCATATCCGCGTAATTGCTGCGAATCAGCGTAGCCTTGTCCCCAAACTCCGCCAGCCGTTCTCCCGCTGCCCTGATGGCATCGGCATCCTGATCAATACCAATCAGCCGTCCGCCATTTCCAAGACGTTTTAAGACCTCACAGGCATGTCCGCCTCCTCCAAGGGTTCCATCCACATAGATGCCGTCCGGTCTGACGTTTAAATTTTCAATTGTCTCCCGCAACAGCACGGAGTAATGATTGAACTCCACGTTTTCACCCTCTCATTCCTAAATGCTAAATCCGAGCTCTGCCATATGCTCTGCGATGTCATCCATCTCGTCTTCCTCATAGGTATTTTCCAGCCAGCGCTCTTTATCCCAGATTTCCACCCGGCTTAAAACGCCGACCAGAACCACGTCCTTCTGTAAATCGGCGTACTCCCTGAGCACCGGAGGGAGCAGTATCCTTCCCTGCTTGTCCAGTTCCACAGCCGCTGCGCCTGCAAAGAAAAAACGTGAAAACTTTCTTGCATCTTTGGAAGTCATGGATATGCTTCGGAACTTTTCCTCGATATTGTGCCATTCCTCCATAGGATAAACAAACAGACAGCCATCCAGTCCCTTGGTCACGACAAATTCGCCGCCCAACTGTTCTCTGAACTTTGCCGGGACAATCAGCCTGCCTTTCGGATCTACTGTATGGTTGTATTCTCCCATGAACATCACACAAACACCTGCCTTTTTGCGGAATACCGCTTGTTGAAACCGTACTCTCTGAGACAATGTTTCTCGTATCCGGCATTCCACCAATCCGGCACTCAGTCACCACTATGAACCATTATCCACCACTTTCCTCCACATTTAAATACATCTTACTCCATTTTGACGGACAAGTCAATAAAAACAGAAACCTTTCTTTTCCGCAAAATAAAATAAGGCAGGCCTGTCAAAAGACTGGTCTGCCTTATTTTTTCTTGTATGAAATTGTCCTCTCCAACAAATGAAATTATCTGGCCATCTGCTGTTTTGTCTCCAAGTACTCCTCGATGAGCCTGTCCAGTTCCGTGCTTTTCCTGTAGTAGCTCTCGAATTCATCCCGTTGTAAAAGCGCTTCCCCCAGTTCCGTCCTGGCGGACT
>CALWBG010000112.1 GCA_944375975.1 uncultured Roseburia sp. | reverse complement strand
ATATTTTATTGTTAAATGGGCTGTGAAAGATGCACTGAAAGAATATTTTAACGATAAAGAAAATAATAAATCCTAATTTGTGAAGGAGTAAAAAGTATATGATTTTGTATCATGGAAGCAATGTCATAGTTCAAGAACCGCAAATCTTGGAAAATGGTTTTTACAAAGATTTTGGTTACGGATTTTATTGTACAATTTTAGAAAAGCAGGCAAAACGCTGGGCTTTGACAAAGCGTAGAAAACATATTGTAAATTTTTATGAATATTCGCTTGATAAGAGCCTGAACATTAAAAAATTTAGTGAGATGACAGAGGAATGGCTTTAGTTTGTTGTAAACTGTCGGCTTGGTTTAAAACATGACTATGACATTGTTGAGGGACCAATGGCAGATGATACAATCTGGGATTATGTTGAGGACTATATGGCTGAACGAATTTCGAAAGAGGCGTTCTGGGAACTGGCTAAGTTTAAGTATCCGACACATCAGATTGTATTCTGTACAGAGAAAGCATTACAGACTATCAAATTCGAAGGGAGTTATTCGCTATGACAAACAAATTTTTCCCGGAAGAGCAAATAACCGAGAATGATCTTTATTTTTTATGTTATATGATAGAACGCGTAGCAAGGAAATTACATCAGAAAAACAAATACGTTGTTAATTCTATACCAAAAGATGAGTGGGTGCGTCTGATCAGCCTGGCTAATGTACTTCACTGTGAGAATCCTCTGAAAATTGAAGAGGAATGGATTGAAGAGTATAAACTGGCAAAGGGGAATTTTGATATAGCGGATGTCGATTTAGAACTTGTAGACGAGATCCCAGCAGAAACACAGATGGGGAAGGTGTATACAAGGCTGATTCTGTCAACGTTACAGCCGGAGGAGGACTATATTGATGGAATGATCCGAGTATATAACGATGAAATATGTGATACGATTGATAATTACAATAGCAGCGCATATTATGAACCGTCTTATGTGATAACAAGAGCTTATAATAATGGGGGATTTTAAAAGAGTAAAAAACCGCACTAGAATACGTTATGGATACAAAGTAATATATTTTATGGGGGATAACATGAAGTGGCATTTATTAATTTGAGAACCATAATGATATTTCCGGAATTTGAAAATATGGAGCTAATAGATACGATAAGAAATCAATATGATCCGTCAGCTAAATTTGTGCGGCCACATATCACATTAGTATTTCCTTTTCAAAGCCAGATGAGTAATGAGGAATTGACACAGATTCTGAATGTAAGATTAATGTCTGTAAAACCATTTGAACTGCAATTAGGCGGTATCAGCACACAAGAAGACCATTTTGGTAATTATCTTTTTTTAAATGTTTTGCAGGGGGCGGAAGAAATCAGTTATATCCATCGAATATTATATGATAATGAATTTAAGGAATTTGATTTAGGAATACCTTATATACCACATATGACGATAGGTAATTTACCTACTGCACAGTTGATGAATATTGCCTTTGCTGATGTTAAATCTATGGATTATATTTTTACTGCAATTATAAATAAAGTGTCAGTGGAAATGATTGGTGAAAATAAAGAATCCATTATTTTAATTGAGAAAGAACTGGTTTGACAAATAGATTTACAGGAGTAATCTTAATGATTAAAATCAGATATTTAGAAGCTTCAGATAAACAATTTTGGTATAGCCTTGATAAACATTTGCCGGAAACAGAATTTTATAATAAAGTTCAAACAAAAAGAGGTTATATTCTGTTATTAGATGATAAACCGATAGGCTTATTAAGATATAATCTTTTTTGGGATAACACTCCATTCTGCACAATGCTTTTTGTAGATGAGAAATATCAAAGAAAAGGTTACGGACAACACCTTATGAAATATTGGGAAAATGACATGAAGACGCAAGGATATGGAATGCTATTAACCTCTACACAGGCAGATGAAACAGCACAGCACTTTTATCGCAAACTTGGCTATAAAGATTGCGGGGGATTTGTGATTGATATTCCCGCTTATGCACAGCCTATGGAAATGTTTTTCATAAAAGCAATTTGACATATATATTTTTTGTATTAAGTCAAAATCAGTAAATTGATCAAGGAGAATTTATGCAAAATGTTATACGGGATATAAGTAGTGATAAGCGTTATATCGCTACAGATGTTGAAGCAGTTGTTACCAGCTTTAATCAGGGCTCTATGATTCTTGAGGCGGTTCATTCTTTGTGCCGCCAAACAATGCCGCCGGCGAGAATCATTCTTGTGGATGACGGTTCAACAGATGAAAACTCTGTCAATATTTTGAGTGAAATCGAATCGGATTCTGATATACCAGTTCCGGTAAATGTAATCCGGCAGACAAACAGCGGAGTGTCGGCGGCAAGAAATACCGGTATTCGCAGAGTACAGGCGTCAATGGTGCTGGTACTGGATGGAGATGATACGCTTGAGCCTGCATATATTGAGCAGGTCAGTTATCTTTTGCGCGATAATCCGCTTATGATTGCAGCGTCATCCTGGATGCATACTTTTGGAGTTCTCGAGGCAACAATTTGCCCATGCGGAGGTGATGTGGCTGCATTTCTCGGGCGAAATTGCTGTCCGGCAACACATATTTTTCGGCGCGAAGTATGGGAACGATGTGGCGGCTATGATGAATCCATGCGGTCAGGCTTTGAGGATTGGGATTTCTTTTTAAGTATGCTGGAAACTATGCCGGGAGCAAAGATAGGAATTGTCGAAAAACCATTCATCAATTATCGTACGGCACCTGCATCATCAAATGTAAAAAGCATGTCGAAGCGGCTTGAGCTCATGCGCTTTATTATTGAAAAACATATACATACTTATCAGGAGCATATAGCGGATGCGGTCTTGGGTATTGAAGCTATATCCATGTCAAGACTGTTCGGATGGGAAAATGAAATCCTCCATACGATAACAACGCAACAAAATCTGAGCAAAGTTTCGGATGATTTTTTAAGATATCCATCGTATGGGGATGGTGGGATGGCCGCGGCAGTCCGTATTGCCTCATCTATTAGTAAGGCAGTTGTGAATTTCGATTACAATAATGAAACGCCTTTTCCCGGGGAAGATTACAGTAAATAATTATAAATATGGGGCTTGTGAAAACATATTTTACGTGCTACTATGACAAAAGCATAGAAAAAGGGAGGTGGCTTGATGTCGGCTATTCGCTGATTATAAGGACAATAATTTTTTTCTCATCTGTTTTATACGATGAGTTTTTGTTGTACCTGTTTGCGGATAGATTCCTCAGGCTGGCTTTGTATTTACAGGCAGTTTTATTTGGACTGCTCAAAATTGCGGGTAAAGTATATTTAAAAATAAGCCCGCACCTTTTATCCTGGCATCAAATGTTTATATTCATTTCAAAGTCAGATATTGAAAGCTGCACGATAGGTATGCGGATAACTCAGCGTAATGGGTTATCCGTTTTTTTGTCATCAGGATATGATACTCAATTTTAAGGAGCAGTTTTATGAACGGATATAAAGAAATATACAGGTGTCCGAACTGCGGCTGGATGACCTATCTGATAATCAAAACAGATGCCCGGAGCATTGTCCCAACTGCCTGTCAGGTATTCATATGCACCTGGATAACAGTCCGGGGGACCGGGAATCCGACTGTCACGGACGTATGGCCCCATCGGCGTGTGGGTAAGGAAAAATGGGGAATGGGCAATCATTCGTCCTTTCGGAAGCCCGGCAATTTCACAGACGGATATCAGAAATATGACCATTTCCATGGAAGAGTAGTCAGGGAAAGCTGCGCTGTTTTTGGAAGATTCCGACATCTTGTATTTTCCTCAAATCATGTATATAATAATAAAAAATTATATTTTTCGGGTGTATGGAAAAACAAATCGGGGTGACAAAATGGATTTCCGAAAAATTATACGTATTTTCTGTTATTCGATTTTACTGTTGTTCGTATTTTTGGCAGTCAGGAAAAGCTACGGGGTAATGTCGCATGATAAGGCCGCGCCTTCCGGTGAACTGATTATGTTAAGCGGGCGCTGGGAAGCAGTGACGGACAATGAATATCTGTTTCGGATTCCGGCAGACAGCAAGGATATCGAGGCACTCAGCCTCGAATGCTTCTGGTCCGGAGTCAGCGTATACCTGGATAAAGAATGTATTTATGTTTCTGAGGATGCCTTTCATCGGAAGGGAGTGACGCGGCATATCATTGCGCTGCCTGGGCACAGCGAAGGGAAGAATCTGATTTTAAAGACCGTGGAAACAGGAAGCTTTTTTCAACAGACCTTAGAAGGAAACAGTTATCTCGGCGCGAAAGATGCTGTGCTGCTGCAATTTTTAAAGGATAATCTGTATGCATTTGTTTTCGGATTATTCTCATTTTCTATGGCCCTGGCGCTTTTTATCCTGGATTTTTTCGTGAAAAAGCAGCTTTCAGGCAGTATATACCGGGCAATCAATAACCTGGCAGCATTTTTGCTTTTTGCCGGTATCTGGGTTGTAAGTGATTCGCAGTTACTTCAGATGTTTACCGGCAGGACAGCGGTAATTACGCTGTTTTCGTTTCTTTCCTTTATGGCAATGCCAATATTTCTGATACTGTTTGTGCAGGAAATGCTTGTCGTCAAAAGAAAAAGTCTGTCGGTGCTGGCATGGCTGCACACAGGCGGGATTTTCATTTTTCTGCTGAGATATTTGTTTACACGGACACCGATGTACCAGTTGCTGCTGCTTGTACATATTTTGATTTTTACCAGTATCGTGTGTCTGCTGAAAAACGGGATTTCAGATATTATAAAATATAAAAATGACGTGATGAAAACAATTATAAAGGGAATGGGTGTGTTTGCCGTATTTATTATCGGTGCATTTATCCTATTTTATCGGAATCTGACGTTTACCTATGCCTATTTATATACCATAGGCATACTGCTTTTTGGAATATGTCTGGCGGAGGCGGTGCTCCAGCGGTTCCATTTTTATCTCGAACGGAATGCCCGTATTGTTGCGTATAAACATCTTGCTCTTACGGAGCCTATGTCACAAATGGGAAACCGGGCGGCGTTTATGGTAATGCAGGCAGAAGATGACCCTGCCGAGCAGCAGGCCTGCATCGTATTTGACATCAATGACTTAAAAAAGGCGAATGACGGCTGCGGTCATAAAACGGGAGATCAGTTGATTGTGGATGCCGCCGACTGTATTCGAAGCGTCTACGGGCATATCGGTTCCTGTTTCCGCATCGGCGGAGATGAATTTGTCGTGCTTCTTCGAAATCTGTCCCGGGAAGAAATTCAGAAAACGTTTACGGCGCTGGAAGAAAAAATAGAGCGGATGAATCGCGGCAGAAAGCTTCCCTTAAAAATTGCCTGGGGTTATGCTGTGCGTGAGAAGGATTCTTTTCTGACCGGGGAGGAACTGTTTGAGATGGCGGATGCGGATATGTACCGCAATAAAAAGAAAATGAAACAGACGGAAGCGGGGTGAAAGAAAATTGCTTTATCTAAGCAGGATTACATTTCCCGACAGTGAAATGGAGACGGATTTTTTTCTGAGACAAAAACGAACCTGTTATGATTCCTTTTATCCGTTTCAAATCCTTTCAAAACGCCGCTTTCGCCAAATTGATTTCGAGCCCGTGACCATTTTATACGGCGGAAACGGCACCGGGAAATCTACGGCGCTTAATATTATTGCGGAAAAACTGGGACTTACCAGAGATTCGGCATACAATAAGTCCAATTTTTTTCCCGACTATCTGAAATACTGCGAAGTAGTCACAGAGGGCAGTATTCCAAAAGAAAGCCGGATGATTGCAAGCGACGATGTATTCGATTATATGTTAAATATCCGGGCGCTCAATGAAGGCCTGGATATCCGGCGTGAGGAGCTGTTTAAAGAATATCTGGATGCAAAGTATGCGTCCTTCCGCATGGAGTCTATTGCGGATTATGAAAAACTGAAGAAAGTGAATCTGGCAAGGCGGAAAACACAGTCGAAATTTGTCCGCGCGGAAATGATGGATAATATAAGAGAGTATTCCAACGGTGAGAGCGCCTTTCATTATTTTGCGGAAAAAATCGGTGAAAACGCGCTGTTTTTGCTGGATGAGCCGGAAAACAGCCTTTCCCCGGAAAGACAGCAGGAGCTTGTGCGCTTCCTTGAGGATTCCGCCCGCTTTTTCGGGTGCCAGTTCGTGATTTCCACGCATTCGCCGTTTGTGCTTTCCATACGAAATGCAAAAATCTATGATTTGGATGCTGACCCTGTGGATGTCAAACGCTGGACAGAGCTGGAAAATGTACGCAGATATTATGAATTTTTTAAAACGCATGAGCGTGAATTTGAACAATGAAAAAAGAATGATGAGGTTACTATGAGAAAAAAAGAATTGGCATTACAGGTAATTGAACGACTGAAAAAAGAATATCCGGACGCGGGCTGTACGCTTGACTATGACCAGGCGTGGAAGCTTCTGGTAAGCGTTCGGCTGGCGGCGCAGTGTACCGACGCGCGCGTCAATGTTGTGGTGGAAAAGCTTTATGAGAAGTTTCCGGACGTCGCATCGCTTGCAGCAGCGCCGGTGGAGGAAATCGAGAAAATTGTAAGACCCTGCGGACTCGGAAACAGCAAGGCGAGAGACATCAGTGCCTGTATGAAAATTTTGCAGGAAGAATATGGAGGAAAGGTACCGGAGGATTTTGACGCATTGTTAAAGCTGCCGGGAGTCGGGCGCAAGAGTGCAAATCTCATTATGGGAGACGTGTTCGGAAAGCCGGCGATTGTCACTGATACGCACTGCATCCGCCTTTGCAACCGTATCGGCCTGGTGGACGGTATCAAAGAGCCGAAAAAGGTAGAGATGGCATTGTGGAAAATCATTCCACCGGAGGAGGGCAGCGATTTCTGTCATCGCCTCGTGTATCACGGGAGAGACGTCTGTACGGCGCGCACCCATCCGTTTTGCGACAGGTGCTGCTTAAATGACATCTGCAAAAAGGCGGGTGTAAAGTAACGGCAGAATGGGCTTGGCAGACATCGCCAACACTTCCATGCATTGCCGGTAGTATTTCATCGCTCTGTATGGTAATCTCCTGTTTGTAACAATTATGTAATTATTTTGTAACAAGTGCAGAGCGCCTGTTACGAAAAACAAACAGGAGGTTACCATGAAAAAATTAATCGTATTAGCAATGATAACAACACTTGCCGTTGTGGGGGGAGTATCCGCCCCGGTACAGGCGGCATCCGCAAATAAGATTTTCCGGCAGATAAGCAGCAGCGGTTACCGCGTGAACACCGGAGTCATTGACATTGGCGGCAGAGAAGCGCTGTCAGATATTTTAAACGGGCTGTGTGAAAATCCCGGCAGTGCAAACGTGATTGTTTTTCCGAACGACTGTCTTCCGGGAAACGGTGCAAAGCCTGAGTCACCGGACACCGATGTGCCGGGAAACGGCACGGACACGGAAACTCCGGAGAACGGTACGGATTCCGAGACGCCGGACACTGATGTGCCGGGAAACGGCACGGACTCCGAGAAGCCGGGAAACGGCAATTCAGGAACGACTGACAGCGAGGAAAACCTGACGTTTGCGGAGCAGGTTGTCGCGCTGGTAAATGAGGAGCGCGCCAAAGCAGGGCTTTCCGCCCTGAAGCTGGATGAGAATATTGCGTCCGCCGCCCTCATCCGCTCAAAGGAAATCGAAACTTCCTTTTCCCATACCAGACCGGACGGCAGAGGCTTTGGAACGGTTCTCACCGACAACGGAATCACTTACCGCGGTGCGGGAGAAAATATCGCATGGGGTCAGAAAACACCGGAGGCAGTGATGACGGCCTGGATGAACAGTGCAGGACACCGCGCAAATATCCTGGACCCGAACTTTAAGAAAATCGGCGTCGGACACCGCCAGAGCAGCAGCGGAATACATTATTGGACGCAGTTATTCACTTATTAATTTCCGCAGCTTATATAAAATCGTGTAAGTTAAGCGCCGCCAGGTAGTTTGATATGGGGGCCGTTGCAAAATAGATGAGAGATCATCTATGGAGTAATGGCTCCGTTTTTCTGCCTAAATATTGTAATCCTACAACCCCTTTCTTGTTGATTTTTAAATAACACTTGAAATCCTACTGAATAAATGGTATATTATTTTTATACGTTTATTGTCCTAGCACAGGACATGTTGAATGAAGATTTTTTTCATGAGGGACGTAGTAGGGCACAATAAAAAATATCTGGGTTTCTGAAATACGCCAGCTTTATGTTTAGGGTAGGCGGTTCGGGTAGAAAAGATACGGCAGAGAGGAAGCGTTTATGAGAGAAAAATTAGAGTCAATGAAGGTGAAGGATAAGCTTTATATGGGATATGCAGTTGTTATCAGTATGATGATACTGCTTGGAGTATTCGCGCTTGGATGCTTGGCCATTATATATGGAAATTTTAACGGCTATGTTAATGGAATTAATAAAGCGAACGAGTCAGTAAAAAACTGCAGAATTGAGGTAAATATTGCGGCGCGTGTTCTTCGGGAAATGGCGCTGAACGAGGATGAGTCCACATATCAGGATTATCAGGAGCAAATACAGGAATGTTTTTCCGCTGTTGATACGAATCTGACCGCATTAAAACAGAGCGGTGCGGTGGATGAGGAGCTTTGTGAGCAATATGAGACTGCATTATACAACTGGGAAGATATAGGAAAACGGATCATTGATGAAATTGTGGCAGGCAATCAGGAGGACGCAGTCAATCTGATTTTAACGGAGTGCGCGCCGTCCTTAGATGCTGTGGCGGAGATTGCAATGGAGATAGATGCACAAACAGACGCGAGTGAGGAAAATGTAAGTACGTCAAGCGGTAGGGTTAT
>CALWBG010000111.1 GCA_944375975.1 uncultured Roseburia sp. | reverse complement strand
GTGTGCTGTTTTACAGCACTTTGAAATTCTTTGAATCTTTCAAGGTTATTTCACTGTTCAGTTATCAAGGTTCTTTTCCTCTGTAGGTGTTCTGTGTCATAGAACGCTTGCAGAGCATTTGTTGTTTTCAGCAACTTTTATAATATATCACATTAGCAAGCTGTTGTCAACAACTTTTTTCTTTTTTATTTTTGCAGGATTTGCTGTTAAGCAAACACAACAACTCTGTTAATTTAACACATATCATTGTATCTGTCAACATTTTTTTATCTTTTCTGCAAGCTGCTGCAAAATACTTGTCATTTTTTGGTGTTCTGAATGCAGTCAGCTTGTTTATATTATCATCTGACCGAAGTAATGTCAACACTCTTTTTTCTTTTTTGTGCAAGAAAATTAACAGTTCAGTCCGCGATGTGGAAGCATCATTTCATAATGTAATCCATAGCATCTTTTACGGAACGGGCCCCAATCAGACGGATTCCCTCCGGCACCGCATGATTGTCCCGCATTGCCGCCACACACACCTCCGGCAAAATACATACCGTAAAACCCAGCTTTTTTGCCTCGGACACACGCTGCTCCGCCATGCTGACCGCACGCACCTCACCGCTGAGTCCCACTTCACCAAAACAAATGGTTTTCTCGTCAATCGGACGTTCCCGATAGCTTGAAATGATAGCCAGCACAATCCCCAAATCAATGGCCGGCTCATTCATTTTGATTCCGCCCGCAATATTGACATATGCGTCGCAATCGCCCAGCTTTAACCCAAGCCTCTTTTCGAGCACCGCCATCAAAAGATTCACCCTGTTAAAATCGGTTCCCGCCGCCGTCCGCCTTGGAATGCCGAAGCTGCTGTGACAAACAAGCGCCTGAACCTCAATCAGAATCGGTCTTGTCCCCTCCATGGAACACGCTACAACGGAGCCTGACGCCCCCTCGGGCTTTCCGCTCAACATATATTCGGACGGATTTTCCACCTCGGTCAATCCGTTTTGGCGCATCTCAAACACTCCGATTTCATTGGTAGATCCGAAACGGTTTTTAACCCCCCGCAGGATACGGTAAGCCGCATGGCGGTCTCCCTCAAAGTAAAGCACCGTATCGACCATATGCTCAAGCACCCTGGGTCCTGCAACCACACCTTCTTTGGTCACATGTCCCACAATAAATATGGAAATTCCCATTCCCTTTGCAATCTGCATCAAAACGCCTGTGGATTCCCTCACCTGTGAAACGCTGCCCGGAGCCGAGGAAACCTCCTCGTTATACATCGTCTGAATCGAGTCAATCACCACAACCTGGGGTTTTTGCCTGTCTATGACTGTTTTTATTATATCCAGATTTGTCTCGCACAGCAGACTTAAACTGTCACGGAAGGTTCCGATTCGCTCCGCCCGGATTTTTATCTGCTGCAATGACTCCTCCCCGGAGATATAGAGAACCCGGATTTCCTGATTGGAAAGATTCCTGCAAACCTGCAGGAGCAGTGTTGATTTCCCGATGCCGGGGTCCCCGCCCACCAACACGAGCGACCCCTGGACAATACCGCCCCCAAGCACTCTGTCAAGCTCCCCGATGCCGGTGGACATCCGCTCCTCCTGCGTCAGCTTGATATCCGAAAGCGGTACCGCTTTTGCCTCGGAAACAGTACTGCTATTTCCTCCCCTTGCCGCGTTTTTTTTGTCGATGCTTTCCTCCACGAAGGTATTCCACTCCCGGCACGCGGGACACTGTCCCATCCATTTGGAAGATTCATAGCCACATGACTGGCAAAAAAATACTGTTGTCTTTCCTTTCGCCATTTTGTCTCTTTCATCCTTTCCGTCCACCTAAAAATATTCCCCGGCAGCGCTTTTCACGCCACTCAATTCGCTCATTTTCTATTACACAGAAAACGAGGTATAGGAACCGCTCCCATACCTCGCATATACCGATACGAATCAGCACTTCTGAATCCGAACCTCTACCGGATGGTCTCCAAGCTCTACACTCAGGCTCAGCTTTCCTCCGAGGTTGGTTTTCATTTTTCCCGCGTCCGTGCCGTCAATGGCAATATCATATTCCGCTTCATCCTCCAATTCCACAGTCACCTGCGCGTCTTCCGGACCTTCTACGGTAAATGTGATGCCGGCGTCCGTCGCATTCAGTCCAAAAACCGCCGTTCCCGGTACCGATTCATATACAAACAGGCCATTGCGCTCCAACTTGGTAATCTCCCGGAATGTCTTGACCTTGTATATGTCTCCCTGATGCTCGTAATTATCAAGCTTTGCCTTTGCACCCAGGGTATAATCCCCAAAACTGATTGTCCCGTCTGCTTCCGAACGAATTAATTCACTAATAACCGCCATTTTATCCTCCTGTGCTATTGGTACATTTCGTGCCCTTATTATATAATATCTGTCCGTGCTTTTCCAGTGCTTTTTTACTTTTCCTGCATCTCAAAAACCACTTTGTTTTTTCTGGTAGTGACAATGACCGTGCCGCCCTTTTTCACGCTGCCGGAAAGAATCTCCTCCGCCAGTTTATCCTCTATTTCATTCTGAATTTTACGCCTCAGCGGCCGCGCCCCGTATTTCGGGTCATACGCCTGCTCCACAATATATTTTTTCGCGCTGTCCCGCACCAGCAGCGTAATACCGAGCTGATTTTTGCAGCGCTCGGACAGTTCCCTTATCATCAGGGTCACAATCTGTTTCATATCTTCTTTATTCAGCGAACGGAATACAATGGTCTCGTCAATGCGGTTTAAAAATTCCGGCTTAAAGATGCGGCGCACCTCCTCCATAACGCTGTTTTTCATGCGCTCATAATCCTGTTTTTCGTTCTCCGAGGATGCAAAGCCAAGCTTTTTGGGTTCGACAATCGCCTGCGCGCCCGCATTGGAGGTCATGATGATGATGGTGTTTTTAAAATCAACCTTCCTTCCCTGGGAATCCGTAATGTGTCCATCATCGAGTACCTGTAGCAGTATATTGAACACATCGGGATGCGCTTTTTCAATTTCATCAAACAAAATCACGGAATATGGATTTCTCCGCACCTTCTCGCTGAGCTGGCCGCCTTCCTCGTGACCGACATAGCCCGGCGGGGAGCCAATCATTTTGGAGACGCTGTGCTTCTCCATATACTCCGACATATCGACGCGTATCATGGACTGCTCGTTGCCGAATACCGCTTCCGCGAGCGCTTTGGAAATCTCCGTCTTACCGACACCGGTAGGACCCAGGAATAAAAAGGAACCGATCGGACGTTTCGGATCCTTTAAACCGACCCGTCCTCTGCGCACCGCCTTCGCCACAGCCGAAACGGCATCCTCCTGACCGACCACCCGCTTGTGGAGCGTCGCCTCAAGCTTCTTTAACCGCGCCGCTTCGCCTTCCGTCAGCTTCTTGACCGGAATCTTCGTCCAGCCTGAAACGATGTCCGCAATTTCATCCTCTCCCACCGTGAGACTTTTTCGATGAAGTTCTTTTCTGCTTTTTTCCTGAAGTTTTTGAAGGCTTTCCTCCAAAGCCTCCTGTGCTTCCTTTTCCTTTTTGGCCCCTTCGATATCGCCCGCACGTAAAAATTCAAGAAGCCTTGACTCATGCTCCGCAATTTCGTTTTTGACTTCCATGACCCCCTCGGGATTGCCGCCCGCGCCAAGACGGGCTTTTGCCGCAGCCTCATCCATCAGGTCAATCGCCTTATCCGGCAGGAACCGGTCGTTGATATAACGTGCGGAAAGCCGTACCGCGGCTTCCACCGCCTCGTCTGTAATCGTCACATGATGATGTGTTTCATACTGGTGACGCAGCCCTTTTAGGATTTCCACCGCCTGCTCCTCGGATGGCTCCTCCACCATGACCGGCTGGAATCTCCGCTCCAGCGCGGCGTCTTTTTCAATATGCTTCCTGTATTCCTCGACTGTCGTTGCCCCGATAATCTGTATCTCGCCGCGGGCAAGGGCGGGCTTTAATATATTGGAAGCGTCGATTGCTCCTTCCGCCCCGCCTGCGCCTATAATTGTATGGAGCTCATCAATAAATAAAAGGATATTGCCGGCCCGTCTTACCTCCTGTAGCACCTTTTTGATGCGTTCCTCAAACTCTCCGCGGTATTTCGAGCCCGCAACGATACCGGAAAGATCGAGGGAAACGACCCGCTTTCCCAGCACCGTATCCGGCACCATGCCCGTGACAATGCGCTCCGCGATTCCCTCGACAATTGCCGTCTTTCCGACTCCCGGCTCTCCTATCAGACACGGGTTGTTTTTGCTGCGCCTGCTTAATATCTGGATGACACGGTTAATCTCGTCCTGTCTTCCAACAACAGGGTCAAGCCCTCCCTCGCCGGCAGCGGCGGTAAGGTCTCTGGAATACTGGTCTAAAACCGGGGTTCCTTCGCTGCTTCTCTTTTTCCCCGATTTTCCGCTTTGAAATTCTTCTTTATACTGGCTGATATCCTCCCCCATCGCAAGCAGAAGGTCTACATACATTTTCTGGATATTGACCGTCAGCGTATTCAAAAGCCTGGACGCCACGCAATCTGATTCCTTCATCATTGCAATCAGGAGATGCTCCGTCCCTATTTTATCCGAGTGAAAACGCTGCGCTTCCTTTGACGCCACGTCCAGGACACGCACTGCGCGAGGCGAATATTCCTCCGCTTCCGCCGTAACAACGGAAGTATCCGGAGCAATCAGCTCCTCTATCAGCTGCATGACCTTGTCCAGCTCCACACCGTTTTCATTTAAAACCTGCGCTGCCGCTCCGGTTCCCTCCTTTAACAGCCCAAGCAGCAAATGTTCTGTCCCTATATAATTGTGATGCAGTGACTTTGACATCTTTTCCGCCATATCCACTGCTTTTTTTGCCTTTGCCGTATATGGTATCCGCATAGTTATCTCCGTTTCCGGGCAGCTTTTGCCCATCTTATAAATCGTTTAAATCCAGGACTTCCAAATCGTCGTCCTTTGTCTGTTCAGTTTCCGGCTCCTTTACCTTTTCATCCCGCTTTTTCTTCCTGTCGGTTTTCTTGGGCTCCGGTTCCTCATCCCATTCATCTTCGCCCGGCTCCTCGCCGTCCCATGCAAGCTCGTCGTCAATGCGAGCCGAGGCGTGCCTGTGGAAAAATCCGTTCTTTGGCTTTTCCTCCTTTTTCTCAGGCTCCTCAAAAAACTTTTTGGCAGCCTCCTGTCTGTCTATATCACCGCCCGCACTTTCATCGGCAGCGTCCCTAAAGCTTTCCTCCTCCGCGACAGGTCCTTTTTCTTCCGGCGGCTCTGTCCCCGGAAAATCATCCTCGCTTTTTCCGCGCCCGCGCAATAGGAGATTTACAATAACGATGACAAGCACCGCCACCGCAAAAACCAGGATTCCGATGACATTTCTGGAAAAGGATTTCTCTGCCTGGTATTGCTCTGAGAGCGCGTTGTATTCTTCCTGCAAATACGTCAGATTGGAAGCGTCATCTTCCTCCTCCCCGGTCTGCTGTTCCATGGCTGTCACAACCGCATTCTGTCTCTGCCAGGTCCCCTCAAGGGCATCATATTGATACCAGCCCGCGGTTCCCTCCTGATTGATGCCGTAAAACAGGGAAAAATCGGTGTCAGTTCCCTCCGCCGTCTGCTGATAGACGGCCATACCGGTTCCGTCACTCAGCGTTACAGCCGTTTGTCCGAGTGTTTCCGGCACGGAAACCTCCCCCGGAACCGGAATCCAAATCACATAATGCTCTCCGCTTTCAAACCGGATAAAAGGGTACCATGCGTCCACAGACGCATCGTAAAGGAAAAATTTTCCTCCCGCGCCCTGCGCATCCGTCAGGTAAAGCATGGAAATGCTCCCCTTACTATAGCTTACGCCTTTGTATTCCGAACCATGATAATTGATTTGGCTTTCCGCAAAATCCGCCGGTATCTCCTCCGCGGTAAAAGCCTCGGATATGACGTAGGAGACATTATTGACCGTCACTGTCTCATCCGTCGTCTCTGCCGTTTCTTCCGTCTGCTGTTCCGAATCCTGGTCCGTGTCCGCCGTCCCGGCTTCTCTCGTGACATTGATGGTATAGGTCGCGGTAACTCCGTTTTCCGCCTTTACCACAATCCTGACCGCATTGACTCCGACCGCCAGGTTTTCGTTTCCCGTAACGGATTCCACACTGGCGTTTTCATTGACCGGTGTCGCGGTCACTGCCACGCTGGTCACATCATTCGGCACGGTAGCACTGTATTGTACCGTACTGCCAGCGAACGCCGGGGAAAGCGTCCCCGGTGAAATCGACAGAACCTTTAAGGAATTGTCCGCCGAAAGCTGCGCGTTGTCCGTCGTCTCGCCGTCCGTACCGCTGCCCGAGCTTCCCGCTCCCGCCGCGTTATTGACGGTTACCGTGGCACTGCTCCCCTCCATGGAATCCAGTTCCTCATTTGTATCAAAAACCACTCCGTCCGAGCCGGAAACAGAAAGCTTTCCGCTTCCCGCCCCGACCGCCTTAAGCGTGACGGTAAAGCTGTCCGAGGTAGCCGTCACACTGCTGCCCCCTCCGCCATAGGTGACGGAGCAGTCCACAAAGGAAAAAATGTCGGTGTCGTAAGACAAGGTCATTGTAGATACCGTCTTTTCCCCCGAGGGTCCCGAAGCCTTCACTGTAACCTTTACCGTATCTCCTATGTCCACGCTGCTGCCCGACAGTGCAACCGTCGTCTTTCCCGTCGCCGCCTGCAGGCGCTCCGACGGAATCGCCGCGAGCAATCCCACACATAAAAGCAGCAGTAATCCTCTGATTTTCTGTTTCATTGATACCACGCTCCCTCCGCTGCCATCACTGGTCAATCAAAGCTATGTTTAAAATATGCTTCTGCAAAATTACCAAATCCTTATTCGTCACTCCGCCGTCCCGGCTGACGTTTGCCGCCTCAAGGGCGCTGCCGCCCAGCTCTTCTATGCCAAGAATCTGTTTTTGCATCAGCACCTGATCCGCATTGGAAATTTTGCCATCGCCGTTAATATCCCCATATATGACAATCTCGTACTGGCTGACCGTTTTCCCGTCCACTTCAAGCGACAGGCGGTTTCCGGTAGCGACCGTCCCGGTATTTTCCGTTCCGTCCGCATTTAAAATTTTAAGCGTCCCCTCTTTTGCGCTGACAGCTCCCAGTACGCTCTGCGCACTGCTACCGGGCTGTATTCCGGTCATATACGTGCCGAGCGGATAAGACGATGTGATTTGTCCGTCAGCTCCGGACGACGTTCCGCCTCCCTGCTGCCTTGCCACGGTAATCGTATAAGCTCTCTCCTCGCCGCTCTGTGATACGCAGGTGATCTTTATCTTATTATCTCCGTATTTGAGGGAATATTTTCCCGTGCCGTTCACCTCGGAGGTATCCGCTACCGCCTTTGCCGTAACCTTTATTTCGGATACATTCTCTCCCACCACAAGGGAATATTCGGTCTTTCCAGGTTTAAAGGAGGGCGTCAGGCTGCATCCCTCAATCTTAAGAGACTTCAGCCAGTTGTTCGGGTTGCCCTTGTCCTCGAAGGTGACAGCGGTCCCGGGCATATTCTCATACACGGGTATACGGAATACGAATGCCTGCTCTTTATTCTCATAGGCCTGTCCCATGCTGCTTCCCTCGCTGATTGCCGCCATGAGATTTGTCATATACTGATGGGAATACAGGCTGTTTTGATACACGACATTAAATTTTTCAAAATATATTGTATTCTGTCCCTTTTTCACATAATTATCCGCCACAACCTCAGAGCCGCCAAGTATGGACTTGTAAATAGAATCCCAGCCGTTGCGTTTTGCGGTCACCAGGCCGTTGACCGACGCCGAGGCAGTCGAGGTCGTATACGCCCCTATGTTGAAATAATTGTAATATCCCTCATAACGATTGTAGGAGCCTGTAATTAAGGGACTTGTTCCGTTCTTGCCCTGCTCCTGCTTACATCTTGAGGCAAGGTGATACGGGCTGACAAGAAGCTCCTTTCCCGCCTCCAGAAAGGTCTGGGCGTAGCTGCGCTTTTTCCCGTCCGTATCGGTGTAATTTCCGGACATAAAGGTATTCTTGAGAATATTCTGCACCCCGGCCTTATTCTGATATTGGGCATATTCCAGTGTCTCAAACTGGAAAATATAGGTGTCGTCAAGAAAATTTCTCGGATCCATGCAGTAAGCGATATACTCTGTGGAGGCACACACCCAGCCGTCCCCGTCGTAACCGTACCATGTATTCGTCTTCCAATCATAAGCCGCCGAGTCCGTAGACTTGCGCGAGTCGTTTACCGTGCTCTGCACCAGATTTTTTCCCGCGGCGCTCTCGGCCGCGACAGCGTCCGCCCAGTCAAGGCCGGTTAAAACCGCCGTGAACTGCCAGCTCGGATATTTTTTATGCAGCGCCAGCAGACTGCCGCAATAACTTTCGGGAAAACCCACCGCCTTTAATTCCTGTATGTAGGCCTCGTCCTCAGCCGTAAGCTCCTGCTGCTGTTCTCCCTCCAGAGATATGAAATCGGAGCGTATATAGCCGGTCAGATTCTTTCCGTCCTTCTTTGTGCGGACCTGATACCATTTTTTTCCGTCCTTCCCCTCCGTCTCATCCAAAACCGTAACCGTGTTTCCCGGCTCCTCGCTCGTAAGCGGCGTGCCGTCCACGGGACTTTCCCTCACCCACACGGGCCCGTCCGTAATCGTTCCCTGCGTTTTTGTAAATGCCTGGCTTTCCGTCGTAAATGCAAAAAATGAAACAACAAGAGCTGCCAATGCAACGCAGATGGCAGCCAAACGGGTACTTTTTCTTTTTTTATCTATGGAAATCCCGTATTTCATGTACTTCCTCCAAACAACTAGATTATATGAAATATTGAAAGAAGCGTCAACCCATAGATTCTCATATTTCGACACATGAGGCGCACCCGGGAT
>CALWBG010000110.1 GCA_944375975.1 uncultured Roseburia sp. | reverse complement strand
GAATGCTAATGCTACCTTCAGCTGCGATTCTGCTCGGCTTTTTATGTACCGCCGGATTTCTGATAAGCGGCAACTTTATGGGAAACTTCCTGTTTGGCAATGCGCTTGCGGGAGCCTTTATTACCACCCTCGGCTGGATTTGCCCGTTTCTTTATTTAAGCTCCACCTTAAGCAGCATCCTGCACGGGCTGGGCTACCCCGGCATTACTTTCGAGTTAAACCTCATCGCCTGTACGGTACGCATTTTGTTTGTCCTGCTGGCCGTTCCGGTTTTTGGAATCAAAAGCTATCTGTGGGGGATTCTGGCAAGCCAGATTGTGGTCGCGATACTGGCAATCCTCATCCTTTACCGCAAGCTGACCTGAAAGGAGGGTGTCCGCAGACACCCTCTGTTCTTATTTTTTCATGTTTTTCCCTTACAGCGCTCGTGATATTCCTCCAATGCCTCCTGTGAGGCACCGAGCATTCCGGCGCGGTTTCCAAGCTCCGCAGCGACAATCTTGACCCCCCGGAAAGATTCCATAATATTAGGATATAACTTTTCCCGAATCAGGGCCAGTACCTCCGGGCGCTCCATAATCCCGCCGCCCAAAATGACTGTGGAGGGATTAAAAATATGAATCAGCGTAACAAGACCGCAAACCACTTCATCGGCCCAGCATGCAACAAGCCTGTGGACCTCCGGCTCATCAAAATGTGCAAAAATTTCCCTGCCGTTTCGAAGTCCCGGATATTTCCACTGTGCCATTTGAACAAGCGCCGTTGTAGAGGCATATCTTTCATAGCAGCCGCTGAACATATCTTCCGCCGCGTCCCGGTCCTCGGGATGAATGACCATCGCTCCAAATTCCCCGGCGGAAAAGCCTGTTCCCGTATAAACTCTGCCGTTCATTACAATCGCACCTCCCACGCCGGTTCCGTAGGTCAGACACAGGAAATCATTGCTGTCCTTTCCCGCACCGTAATATGCCTCCCCGATTGCCGCCGCATTGACATCATTCAAGACAGCAACCGGTACGGAAAACTCCTCCTCCAGGATTTCCTTGAGCGGTGTGCCGGTATAACCCGGAATATTTTCATTGGCATAGATGATAACACCCCTTTTGGAATCCACCTGCCCCGCCGTACTGATTCCGATGGCGTCAAAGCTCCCGAAACCATGCAACAGTTTCTTTACCTGATTCACCACATGCTTCCCGCCCCGCTTTGCTTCCGTCGGCAGCTCCGCCGCCTCTGTAATGACATCATTTTCCCAGATGCCCGCTTTGATATTCGTTCCTCCGATGTCTGCTACCGCTATCCTCATGCTTCCCTCCATGCCTGTCTGTTTTGTCTGTCTGCCACTGTACTCTGCGCTACCTGTGCAGTACCTTTATGACCGCCTTACGTATGTTTTCCGGCTTTCCATCCGCCGCGACTCCCGGAAGGTGCGGCTCCATCGGCTCACAAATGACAAACCGCCCCGTTCCGAGATGCGCCTCCGCCGCACAGCGGCAGCGTCCGAAGCCGATATCCTCCTGCCACTCCTTTGTCATTTCCTCATACTCCGTTCCAAATAGCACGTCCTCTCTGCCACAGAGATCAAGCTGAATATCGTAATGATATTTATGGAACTCGTAATCACGTTCCCGCTCAGGGTTCGTCTGCGCATCCATTACGTTAACAAACACCCGCTCGCCGTCAATCGGAAAGCTTCCGTTCTCCAACGCAGCCAGATCGGTATTCATCAGCCACGTCAGTGCCGTATCCAAATACGGATTGATACTAAGGTACCGTCCCGCATTTTGTATTGTATCGAAAATCATAACCTCATCCTTTTGCTTCGTTGATTGCGCTTACATAGCGCTTTGTAATTTCATAAGGTCTTGTGATAGCCGAACCGACCACCGCGGCATGTACACCGGTCGACAATGCTTCCTTCAACTGCGCAGGGCTCCAGATTCCTCCCTCGGCAATCACCAGCTTTCCACACTCCGCAGAAAGCCGCCGCATCATATCAAAATTCGGCAGCGCGGTTCCCCTGGTATAAGAGGTATAACCGCTCATGGTCGTTCCGATAAAATCAAATCCCGCTTCCGCAGCCGCCATTCCCTCCTCATAACAGGAGCAATCCGCCATAAAAAGCTGGTTCGGATATTTTTCACGGACTTTCGCAAAAAATTCCTGAATGCTGCTTCCGTCCGGCCGTGGACGCTTTGTCGCGTCAATAGCGATAATCTGCACTCCGCAGTCACACAGGGCGTCTACCTCCTTCATGGTCGGCGTGATATAGACGTCGCACGCGTCATAGTTCATTTTGATAATTCCGATAATAGGGAGGTCTACGGTTTTTCTGATTTCCGTGATATCCTCAACCGTATTTGCCCGGATTCCGACGGCACCGCCAAGCGCCGCCGCATACGCCATTCTTGACATGATATAAGAACTATGAAGCGGCTCATCTTCCAGCGCCTGACAGGACACAATTAATCCACCCTTGATTTGACTGATTGTCTGCTCATTATTCCTCATAGTTTTCTCCTTTTCCGTTTGCCTGCCGTCTACTCGGTTTCTCTGACAGCCGCTTTAATCTCATGATACAGCTCCACCAGTTTCGGATCCTCTGTGCTCACCGGCAAAAACGGCAGCCTGGGCTCCCCAATGGGACAGCCGTCCAGCGCAATGATTGCTTTCGCGGCACCATATAACGACGCGAAAGAACAAAGCTTATAAATCAGCGGTGTAATGATATTTTGTATTTTCTGCGCCTTATCATAATCCTTTGCCCGAATGGCATCCTCCAGATGCAGATATAATTCTGGCATAGCGCCGTAGGTTCCGCCGATTCCAGCATCTGCTCCCATGATACGCCCCGCGAGATACTGCTCATCCGGTCCGTTAAATACAATAAAATCTTCTCCTCCGGCCTGTTTAAAGCGCAGGATATCATGCGCCGGATCCGAAGAACATTTCACACCCGCAACCCGTTCATTTTCAAGCATCCGATAAAAAAGATCCATTGAAAGGTTAAAACCGGTAAGCTGCGGAATATTATAGATAAAGAACGGCAAATCCGCCGCCTCGGTAATCGCCGTCCAGTGACGGTATACACCCTCCTCACTCGGCCGATAATAGACACAGGGAACCGCCGAGGTCGCATCCGCTCCCGCCTGCTCTGCATGTCTTGCCAGTTCTACCGATTGTCTGGTGGAAGCGCAGCCGACATGCACGATAATGTTCATTTCGCCGCCGACCTCATCCGTAACTGCCTCTACCAGACGTTTCCGCTCATCGTCCGTTAAAAGAAAGCCCTCTCCCGTGCTTCCGCAGACATACAGGCTTTTCACACCTTTATTGCAGAAATAGCGCACTACCCGCTTTGCAGCGGCGGTATCCAAATCCCCGTTTTTATCAAATGGCGTGTTGAGCGCCACAGTTACATTTCGAAACTTGTTTATATCATATTTTGACATTGTTCTCTCCATTCTGCCGCCCTGCGGCGGCTTTGACTGTACTCCCTTTTTCAGCCCTTCACAGCACCCATTGTAATACCCTGCGTGAAGTATTTCTGGAACATCAGGAAAATAACGATAATCGGAACGGAACCAAGAGCCGCACCTGCCATAATGAGGCCGAAGTCATTCGACATTTCTGTCTGAAGCTTGGCGATACCAAGAGAAATCGTCAGCACTTCCTGAGAATTTAACATAATCAATTGCAGGAAATAATCATTCCACGAATTAATGAAGGTAAAAATTGCAAGTGCGCCGATACCCGGCTTAATAATCGGAAGTACTATCTGAGTAAAGGTCTTAATTTCTCCCGCACCGTCAATCCTGACTGCCTCCAAAAGCTCCGTCGGAATTCCCTCGGAAAACTGCTTCATCAAAAATACGCCAAACGGCCAGCCCACGGTCGGCAGAATTACCGCCCACAGGGAGTCATGCAATCCCAAGAAAGACATTTCCTTCAGAAGAGGAATCAAAATAACCTGTTTCGGAAGCGCCATTGCACAGACAAACAGGGAAAATAATATCTTCTGCCCGAAAAAGCGCTTTTTCGCAAGCACATAGCCTGCCATCGCTGCCGTGATACAGGTCAGAACCATGGCGGCCACCGCCATAATCACTGTATTCGCAAGCCACCGCAATGCCGGTTTGTCAAATAGACGGACAAAGTTATCCATCGTCGGCTCAGACGGAAACCACTCCGGCGTGGCAGAGTTAATCGCAATCGCATCCTTAAAGGAACCCGTGACAATCCAGTAAAGCGGGAAAATAAACAGGAATGCGAGCACAATCAAAACAATCAGTGCAACAACGTCATAAGCTGTTGTTTTTTTAACCTGTGTTTCCATAATACCCTCCCCTTAGTCTTTCTTGCTTGACCCGGTCACCTTAAACTGCAGCGCCGAAAATACTGCAATAATGATTGCCAGGATAATTCCCATAGCGTTCGCATAACCATACTGATTTGTCTTAAACGCCGTATCGTAAATATAGTACATAATCGTATTCGTAGAATTCATCGGTCCGCCCGAGGTCAATAACTGAATCAGCGCAAAGCACTGGAAGCTGTTAATCGTGGTAATGACCAGAATGTAAAGTGTCGTGGGCATGATATTGGGCCATTTGATTTTCCAGAAGCACTGGAAGCTTGTCGCCCCGTCCACCTCGGCCGCCTCAACCAAAGAATTGTCTACATTTCCGAGCGCCGAGACATAAAGCACAATCGGCTGCCCGATGGAGGTCGTAAACAGAATCATAATGATACACCAGATTGCAAACCGCTTGTCACCAAGCCAACTGATATTCTGGTCAATCACATTCGTCGATGACAGCACATAATTAAACAGTCCGTAGTACTGGTTGAACATCCACTTCCAAACTACCGTTACCGCCACGGTACCTGTTACTACCGGGAGATAAAATACACAGCGGAAAAAAGAGGTAACCGCTCCTTTTCTGCGATAAATTGCAGACGCAACCCAAAGAGAAAAGATGCAGACAGTCGGAACTGATACTACTACGATTAATACTGTATTTCTTAATGCAATCAGGAAGGTTTCATCCTGAAAAATTTCAATATAATTCTGAAGCCCGATAAATTCAAAGTCTGTCATGGTATAGTCAAAAAAGCTTGTAAACAGACACATGAACATCGGAACGATTACGAAACCTACAAAGAAAACCAGACACGGCAGTAAAAACATATAGGAAACGAAGGTTTCCCTTCTTGCCAGAACATGGCTTCTTGCAGGAGCAGCGCTCTTTGCCATTTGTATATCCTCCTTGTTTTTCGAAGAAAAATGCGACTGCCATTGCAGGAGCAGAGGATTTTCCTCCTTGTTTTTCGAAGAAAAATGTCTGCCATGCCTGCATGGCATGCGCCTTTTGCAGGAGCAGAGGATTTTCCTCCCTTATTTTTAAAAATGGCGTTTTCCCGTCGTTTTTGCAAGAAACCCAGGCCCGGGAAAACGCCATCCGCTATTTGTTATTCGGAATAGGATGCAGTGTAGGCATTGCTGTTGGATACATATGTATCGGCCGCATCCTGCACGGATTTTTCGCCGGTAAACACATACTGAAGCATTG
Organism: uncultured Roseburia sp.; assembly: GCA_944375975.1. Taxonomy (GTDB): domain Bacteria; phylum Bacillota; class Clostridia; order Lachnospirales; family Lachnospiraceae; genus Roseburia. The sequence goes on along the minus strand of CALWBG010000110.1, from coordinate 3,367 downwards.
TCCACCACTCTGCACGCTGCTCGGTGAAGCCGTCCATTGCCGTAAAGTTATCGCCTACATAAGCAAGCATTGCATTGTAGAATTCCATATTCGGATCATCACTGTCCGCATAAACTTCGAAGGAACCTCTCACCGGGAAGAAGCCGGTCGCTTCTACGCTCTTGGGACCCCATTCTGCATCATCACATACGAAAGTGATAAAGTCTCTTGCTGCCTGCTGTTTTGCCGCGTCACCGTTATCAAAAATACCGAAGCCGTACAAACCGGACTCCAAAACCGGAACACCGTCATCGGACGGGAACGGAAGTGCATACGGCGTAAAGGTTACGGAGCTTGCATAGGTCTTCGCGTTTGCCGCGTTCCAGCAGAAGGACATCTGCACGGTACCGTTGGAGAACAGCTGCAACTCATCGGAAGCCTGAATACCTGCGTCATAGCTTAAAAGTCCCTGGTCGCAGAGGTCTTTTAACAGGGTCAGTCCCTGAACTCCTTTTTCACTGTTAATCGTCCACTCCGTATGTTCTGCGTTGGTAAAGTCCGCACTATAGAGATTGGATACCAGTGCCCTGGTTCCCTGATCACCACCCTGGCCGCCGCAATATACAACGCCGGAGGTAAGTCCCGCCTCTTTTAATTTTGCAAGCGCATTCTGGAAATCCTCGGTCGTCCAGGTGCGGTCGCCTTCCTGATTTACATATTCAAGCGCTCCGCTTGACTCCCATGCCTCATAGTTGATTGCCATAAAGTGAGCCGTAATAGAAAGCGGATACATCCAGTAATTCGTACCATCAGAGCATGCCGTAATAATGGACTCATTTCCGACATCTGTTTTCAGTTCATCCGTAAACATATCATCAAGCGCTACCATACGGCCGTTCTTTCCGAATTTTACAAGTCTCTGAGGCTCCGCCAGAAGAATATCGGGAGCGGTGCCCGCCTCGATTGCCGCCGTAAGCTGATCGTCACCGGAGGTATAATCCAGATATTCTACATTTACGCTCACATCCGGATAGCTCTCATTAAATGCGGCGATTACCTCGTCCACATAAGCGCCGCCCCAGTCGCCGACCGGGAAAGTCCAAAGCGTAATTTCCGTTGCTCCGCCGGTCTCCTGCTCCTGTGCGTCTTTGGACTCGTCTGCCGTATCTGTATTTGCGTTTGTATTCGTACCCGTTGTATTGCCGCCCGTCGTATCAGCGGTGTTATTTCCGCCGCAGGCCGCCATCCCCACCGTCATACACGCTGCCATCGCGAGCGCCAAAAACTTTTTCATGTTTTTCATTCTTTTTCCTCCTTGGATACCCCATAAAATTGGCTTTCTCAAAATTTCCTTTCAGACTGTCATGACCTGTCTATGTGCATAGTCTACCTTGTTCGTCAAAAAAATTCAAGCAAAAAGCGCCAAATTTCAATCAATTCGGCGCTTTTGATTCTTCTTTCAAATAATTTAATTGTCTATGTATTTTTCTGAAACTACTTTCAGTCGAATTGGTACTTTTTTCCTATTGATTATCGTACAAAGCGGCAAGTGTCTCATTGTAAAGATTCAGCCGGTTTCCGAAATCCGTCTGAAAAAAGTAGGTGAAAAGAATATCAATCATAATCTGTATGGGAAACTGCGGAGAAATCATTGTTCCAGCAGCCATGTTTTTGATGCCGGCTATCGGGATCACCTCGTCGCAGAGCGTCAGCAGCTCCGCAGAACGGTTCGACGTAATCATCACGATTTTGGCCCCGTTCTTTCTGGCACGCCTGACCGCGGAAAGCACCTCCCCGGTGGTTCCGCTCAGAGAAATCGCCATAATCAGGGTATCGCTGTCCGCAAGGGCTGAGCTCATCTTCATAATATGGTTATCCGTAATCGCTTCGATATCCATCCCCATTCTCATAAAGCGGATGGAAAATTCCTGTGCGGCATAACCACTGCTGCCCTTTCCGTACACCCGCACCCGCTTACATTCGGTGAGCATCTTCTCCACACGCTGCATTTTTCCGTCATCGACAAGCTCCCGGCTCTTTTTCAGCAGCTCCTCGTAGGTCTCTATGACACGTCCCGCATAAAACCCGATTTCATTCTGGTTCTCTCCCAATACCCGCTCGTATTCATAAATAAATTCCCGAAATCCCTTATACCCGCATTTTTTAGCAAACCTCGAAAGGGAAGCCTCGGAAACAAACAGCCTGTTTGCGATGGCTTTCGACGAGAAATCCTCCTGCTCATGATTTGCGGTAAAAAAGTCCGCAATACTCTTTTCCACGGCCGTAAGACTATCATACACCTCAAGTATCTGCCTTACGACAGGATTTTCCAGCTTCATACCTTCCACCCCCGAATCCTATAAAAAACGCCGCCCGGCTCATGCAATTTCTCATAAAGCTAAAAACAGGTACTGCAGCCTGCAATACCTGTCCCATTCTGCGGCGTTCTTTATACGCGTGATAAATACTCGCCTGTTCTCGTATCGATTTTGATTACGTCGTCCTGTTCAACAAACAACGGCACATTTACCGTAGCGCCAGTCTCCACAACTGCCGGCTTGGTAGCACCCGTAGCCGTATCTCCCTTAAAGCCCGGCTCCGTCTCGGTGATTTTTAACTCAACGAACAACGGCGGCTCCACGGCAAATACGCTTCCGTTGTGGGAGCACATCTTTACCATTTCATTTTCTTTTACAAACTTTAATGCGTCTCCGATTGCTTCCTGAGACAACGCAATCTGATCGTATGTCTCAACGTCCATAAAATAATATAAATCGCCATCCGCATACAGATACTGATAGTCTTTTCTGTCGATGCGGGCCTGCGGACATTTCTCCGTGGGACGGAATGTTTTCTCCACTACGCCGCCGCTCTTGATATTTTTTAACTTCGTTCTAACAAACGCTGCGCCCTTGCCGGGTTTCACGTGCTGGAATTCAATAATCTGGTAAATATTACCCTCTAATTCGATGGTAATCCCATTTTTGAAATCTCCTGCTGAAATCATGTAAACTTCCTCCTTAAATTGTGCCCGAATTTTGGACTCTCTGATTTCTATATTTTATAATAAATGCCTGTACATTTCAAGCTTTTTTTCCGTGAGCCGCCATATATCGCCCAATCCTACTTCTGATTTCTCATTTCGATTTCGTGTATCATGTCGATTCTTGTCTGGTGTCTCCCGCCCAAAAACTCCGCATCCAGATAAGCCTTCACAATGTCCTTAGCCAGTTCGCTCCCGACAATTCTCGCGCCGAACGCGAGAATATTTGCATTGTTGTGCTGCTTTACAAGCCTTGCGGTCGCACAGTCAGAGCAGACTGCCGCGCGCACGCCCGGCACCTTGTTTGCCGCAATCGAGATTCCGACTCCCGTTCCGCAGATCAAG
>CALWBG010000109.1 GCA_944375975.1 uncultured Roseburia sp. | reverse complement strand
AATCAGTCCTTCCACCATGTCCGGCGCTTTTTCCGGGTCAGGCTGGGAGGCGATGCCCTTGTAGCCTTCTCCCGTAGTCCGGGGTTTGTTTGTATAAATACGCGGAATCAGAATCAGCTTGTCTGCAACCTCCTCCTGAATTGCGGTCAGACGGCTGACGTAATCGCAGACAGAGTCTTCGTTATCGGCGGAGCAGGGACCGATAATAACGAGAAAACGGTCATCCTTTCCGGTGATAACATCCGAAATCATTTTGTCACGCTTTTTTTTCAAATCTGTAAGTTCCGGAGAGAGCGGATAATCGTGTTTGATTTCCTCCGGTGACGGAAGTTTGTTTAAGAATGTAAAACTCATACTAATCTCCAATCTATGCGCCGTTCTGGGGCGCCCGTTTTTCTTTTGAGATTCGGGCGATGCGACTTTTCGCACCCGAGCCTTTTGGATAAAATTCCAGAAAATATATTAATGGATATCGACGGTGATGTCAAATGTTTGCATAATGATTTGGCCTGTATTATAATAAAAAAAATTTACAAAAGGAAAGGAATGAGGAAATTGCAGATAAAAGGAATGGAAATCGGAACGGGAACGCCGCTTGTCTGCGTGCCTGTAGTCGAGCGTACGGGAGCGGAAATCATAGAGGAAATCAAATATCTCTCGCAGAGCGCCGCGGATGTAATCGAGTGGCGGCTTGATATGTTCGAGAATTTTCGGGATTACAATGCAATCCGGGAGATTTTAAGGGCGGTGGAACCGCTGGTGAGAGAAAAGCTGTTTTTGTACACCTTCCGGAGCAAAAGACAGGGCGGAGAGGCTGAGGCGGACGGCAGCCTGATTTTGGACCTTCACGATTTGGCAGCGGAGTCCGGCTGTGTCGATTTGGTGGATATGGAATATTTTGAGGAGGAAAAGCCGCAGAAGAAAATAAAGAGCTTACAGTCCCAGGGAGTGAGAGTTGTTGCCTCCCATCATGATTTTGAGGGGACTCCGGTTCCGGAGGTCATGAAAATGCTGTTGGAGAAGATGTGCGCCGGCGGGGCGGATATCGTAAAGCTCGCGGTAATGCCCAAAACCCCGAAGGATGTCTTGAGGCTTTTGGAAGTTACGGAAGAGTTTCACAGGGAAAATCCGGATACGCCGGTAATTACCATGGCAATGGGTGCGATGGGATGTATCAGCAGACTTTGCGGGGAAACCTTCGGCTCCTGCATTACGTTTGGGACGCATAAGAAAAGCAGCGCGCCCGGGCAGCTTGAAATGGACGGATTGAAACAGGCGCTCGCAATGATTCATAAAAGCAATCTAAATAACTTATAAAAAAAAGATAAACAACAGGGAAGATACTTGACATGGTATCTTCCCTGTGTTAATGTTTAACGACGTAAATTGATAACAATGTTAAGTAAATAAGGTGGTGAGTTTTATTGGACGATATTTTTGGAAGGGTGCTCACGGCAATGCATCAATTTCACAAGCTTCCGCTCAGTCTGCTGTTTCACGATATGACAAAGATGGAAGCAATGACTTTGGTCAAAATCGAGTGCCATAACAGACAGAAGGGAGAGAACACGCTTACCATTACGGAACTTGCGGAAAAAATGAATGTGAAAGCTCCGGCTATTTCAAGGACGTTAAAAGCGCTCGAAGATAAGCGTTTGGTTGAACGGACGGTGAATCAGGCAGACAGGAGGAATACGTATGTGAGGCTGACGGAGCCCGGAAAGAAAACCCTGGCAGAGTGTGAACGTATGATGGATGATTTTGCCGGGGCAATCGTTCGGAGAATGAACAGGGAAGATTTGGAACGGTTGGTAGGATATCTCAACGAGCTTTACCGGATATCCGATGAAGAAATTGCACTTCGGAAATCAAAAACAGAAAGGATACAGCAGCATGAGTAAGATTTTTAAGAATATGATTCCATATTGGAAGTCGATGATTATTGTGTTTGTCCTGCTTTTGGTTCAGGCATGGTGTGATTTGTCGCTTCCTGCATATACCTCTGACATTATTGATGTGGGAATCCAAAACAGCGGCGTGGAGCATGTGCTTCCGGAAGCGGTCACGGCAGAGGAATTTGAAAGCGCGAAGCTTTTTATGACGGAAGAGGAACAGACATCCTGGGAGCAGAGCTATGAGAAAGACGGAGATATTTACCGCCGTAGCGTGAGCGGGGAAGAAGAATTGGATGAGCTGGACGAAAGACTGATGCTTCCCCTTCTTATGAGGTATCAGATGCAGACGGTGATGGAGAGTGCGCCGGAATCCGGCAGCGGGGAAGACTCTGAAATGGATACGGCGGCTCTGTCCGCACTCGCCGCGGGAGGAATCAGTCAGGAGCAGCTTCTTGCCCTGCGTGATACTGTGGCCGAGACGATTGATACGATGGGAAGCTCCCTGGTGAAATCCATGGGCGTTGCCTATGCGGTAGACTGCGATAAGGAGGCGGGACTTGATATCGAAAAAATCCAGACCTCCTATCTTTTGTCGGCGGGACTTAAGATGGTAGGGATGGCGCTGATTATGGGTGTTGCCACTGTGCTTGTCGGATTTTTTGGATCAAGAATCGGCGCAGGAATCGGACGGGATTTAAGGGATAAAACCTTCAAAAAGGTAGTCAGCTTTTCCAACGCGGAGATGGATAAATTTTCCACGGCATCCCTGATAACGAGAAGTACGAATGATATTCAGCAAATTCAGATGGTCTGCGCCATTATGATTCGAATGATTGCCTATGCCCCGATTCTCGGCATCGGCGGAGTCATTAAAATCGCACAGACCGGAGCGGGCATGGGCTGGATTATCGTGCTGGCGCTGGTTGTAATTTTGGGCTATGTGGCGGTGCTTATGGCAGTCACGATGCCGAAATTCAAGCTGATGCAGAAGCTTGTCGATAAGGTCAATCTGGTTTCCAGAGAGATTTTGACCGGACTTTCCGTAATTCGTGCCTTCGGACGCGAAAAGAAGGAGGAAGAACGCTTTGATGACGCGAACCGGGAACTGACGAAGACTATGCTGTTTACGAACCGCGTCATGAACTTTATGATGCCGGGCATGATGTTAATCATGAACCTTTTGACAGTCGGTATCGTGTGGTTTGGTGCGCATCATATTGACGAAGGAACGATGCAGGTCGGCGCGATGACGGCGTTTATCACCTACGCGATGATGATTGTCATGGCGTTTCTGATGCTGACCATGCTCTCCATCATGCTCCCGCGTGCCGCGGTGGCTGCGGAGCGTATTGATGAAGTAATCCGCACGGAATCCTCCATTGAGGATAAAGAACAGCCACAGGAGCTGAAAGCGCAGGAGGGCGTCGTACGGTTTTCTCATGTAAGCTTCCGTTATCCGGGTGCGGAAACAGAGGTACTTAAGGATATTGATTTTGTGGCGGAACCGGGCAAAACAACGGCAATTATCGGAAGCACCGGCTGCGGAAAATCAACGCTTGTAAATCTGATCCCCCGTCTTTATGATGTGACGGAGGGCGCGGTGACGGTGGACGGACAGGATATCCGGGATATCCGCATGGCGGACTTAAGAAAGGAAATCGGCTTTGTTCCGCAGAAGGGCGTGCTGTTTTCCGGTACGATTGCGACCAATCTGCGGTTCGGAAAGGCTGATGCGACCGACGCGCAAATCCAGGAAGCGGCGTCCATTGCACAGGCCGCGGATTTTATCGCCGAGAAAAGCGAAGGCTACGAAAGCCCGATTGCCCAGGGCGGAAGTAATGTTTCCGGCGGGCAGAAGCAGAGGCTGGCGATTGCAAGAGCGATTGCGAAGCAGCCGAAAATATACATTTTTGACGACAGCTTTTCGGCTCTGGATTTAAAGACCGATGCGGCGCTTCGTAAGGCGCTTGCCGCGAAGGTCAAAAACAGCACGGTTATCATTGTGGCGCAGCGTATCAGCACAATTCTTCACGCGGAGCAGATTCTTGTACTGGACGAGGGAAGAATTGTGGGAAAGGGCACACATGAGGAATTGCTGAAGAATTGCGATACCTATCGGCAGATTGCAAAATCACAGCTTTCTGCGAAGGAACTTGGAATGGAGGAAAGCGAGGTGTCTGTCAATGAGTAACGCGAGAGAACATACAGGTGCGCGGCGGGCAGGAGGAGGCCCTATGGGACACGGAATGCAGCCGGGAGAAAAACCAAAGGATTTAAAGGGCTCCATCGGAAAGCTGATTGCCTATATCGGAAGCTTTAAGGCGGCCATTATTGTCGTAATTTTATTTGCGGCCTGCTCGACGGTATTCAGCGTTATCGGGCCAAAGATTTTAGGAAAGGCCACTACGGCTCTCTCGGAAGGCCTGATGGAAAAAATCAGGGGAACCGGGGGCATTGATTTTACGTATATCGGGCAGATTCTTTTGTTTGTGCTGGGCTTATACGTCTGCAGCGCCGTGTTTACTTTTATTCAGGGCTGGATTATGACCGGTGTGACCCAGAAGCTCTGCTACCGGCTGCGGAAGGAAATTTCCGAAAAGATCAACCGTATGCCGATGAAATATTTCGAGAGCAGGACATATGGAGAGGTGCTTTCCCGAATCACCAACGATGTCGATACGTTGGGTCAGGGGCTTAACCAGAGTATCACGACGATTATTACATCCGTTGCGACGCTTGTCGGTGTTTTGATTATGATGCTGAGTATCTCGCCGCTGATGACGCTGATTGCGCTTGTGATTCTGCCGATTTCCATGGCGCTGATTTCTTTTGTGGTAAAAAAATCCCAGAAGTTCTTTAAGGAACAGCAGGAATATCTCGGTCATGTAAACGGACAGGTGGAGGAGGTATACGGCGGCCATCTTGTCATCAAAGCGTTTAACCGTGAAAGCCAGACGATTGAGGAATTTGAGCGCATGAACAACGTGCTTTACGAATCGGCCTGGAAATCCCAGTTCCTCTCCGGTATGATGCACCCGATTATGGTATTTGTCGGCAATCTCGGTTATGCGTCGGTGGCGCTGTGCGGCGGTCTTCTGGCGATTCGCGGGACTATCACCATCGGTGATATCCAGGCGTTTATTCAGTATGTGAAAAACTTTACGCAGCCGATTCAGCAGATTGCCCAGGTCATTAACCAGGTACAGTCGATGGCGGCTGCCTCCGAGCGTGTCTTTGAATTTTTGAACGAGGAAGAGGAAGAACAGACGGTGGAGCATCCGGCGGATATCAGCGCGGTGACCGGTACGGTAGATTTTGACCATGTCCGTTTCGGTTACAATCCCGACCAGATTATTATTCATGATTTCAGCGCACACGTGACGCCGGGACAAAAGATTGCGATCGTAGGGCCGACCGGAGCCGGAAAGACGACCATGGTAAAGCTTTTGATGCGTTTTTACGATGTCAACAGCGGAGCTATCCGTCTGGATGGACATAATATTAAGGACTTTAACCGCAGAGAACTGCGGGAGGCGTTTGGCATGGTACTTCAGGAAACCTGGCTTTTTAAGGGAACCATTATGGAGAATATCCGTTACGGACGTCTGGACGCTACGGATGAAGAGGTGATTGCAGCCGCGAAAGCGGCACATGCGGATCATTTCATCCGCACGCTGCCGGGCGGTTATCAGATGGAGCTCAATGAGGATGCAAGCAATGTATCGCAGGGGCAGAAGCAGCTTTTAACGATTGCGCGTGCCATTCTTGCGGACAACAAAATCCTGATTCTTGATGAAGCGACATCCTCCGTCGATACCCGCACCGAGGTAACGATTCAAATGGCGATGGATAATCTGATGAAAGGAAGAACCAGCTTTATCATCGCCCATCGGTTGTCTACGATTCGCGATGCTGACATGATTCTCGTCATGAAGGACGGAGATATTGTCGAGCAGGGCAATCATGAACAATTACTTGCGAAAAACGGATTCTATGCAAATCTTTATAATTCTCAGTTCGAGGATGTGGTGGCATAAGAGCGGCTAATCGGAAAGGTTTTGGCTGCGCTTTGCTTTGGATAAACCGCCCGACATATGGCGAAAATCGCCTGTGCGGGCGGTTCTTTTTGCCTCAGTGTCCTGTGGCGGCTCCACGAAACAGGCCCGCTTGACGGAGTCTTCCCCATAACGCTTGCGGATGGAATCGACGGTCATATTTAATTTGGAGAGACGCTCATATTTATCCATGTCAAACAGGTTATACTGCTCGTAGCTTTCGGTGGTGGCGTGGCTGGTGTAGACGCCCAATAACCGTAGAGGAGTATGATCCCAGGCCTCGTCAAAAAGCCGGCAGACCGCCTCATAGATTTTTTCCGTTACATTGGTGGAGGAGGGAAGCGTCATCTGATGGCAGCGCTGGTGAAATTCATGGTCGACCATCTGAACCTGAACAACCCCAATATAAGCGCCGGCGTCGCGGATGCGGGCGCCGACGGTTTCACAGAGCGAGAGCAGCACCTTTTTGGCCGTGTCAGCGTCCGTAATGTCATAATGGACAGTCAGGGAATTGCCGTAGCCTTTGTTCATCGGAGCGGCGTGGGTCAACTCTGTGGTTTCGATGCCGTTGGCATAGTTCCAGATGGTGTCGCCGTGTGTTTTTAACAGGGAAACAATAGCGGCGTGGTCGCTAGCCGCAAGCTCGCCAATCGTGTGAACGCCGAAGGCGCGCAGCTTTCTGGCGGTTGATTTGCCGACGAAAAAAAGATTTTCAATCGGAAGCGGCCAGAGCTTTTCTGGAATTTCATCGGGAAACAGGGTGTGTACACAGTCGGGCTTTTCAAAATCGGACGCCATCTTCGCCAAAAGCCGGTTGGAGGAGACGCCGATGTTGACTGTAAAGCCAAGTTCATCACGGATTTTATCCTTAAGGGTGCGGGCGAATGCCACAGGGTCTCCGTAAAGGCTTTTTGTGCCCGTCATATCGCAGAATGCCTCGTCGATGCTGTAGGCTTCCACCTCCGGCGCGTATCTTTTTAATAATTCTAAAAATTCATTGGAGCGTTTGACGTAAAGCTCAAAATCGGGAGGAAATACCGCCAAATCCGGACATTTCCGGCGGGCCTGCGCGAGCGGCTCTCCGGTGCGCACGCCGCATTTTTTCGCGGCCGGGGATTTTGCGAGCACAATGCCGTGGCGCATTTCCTCATTGCCGCCGATGGCGGCCGGAATTGTGCGTATATCCACGGCGTCGGGGGTTTCCGAAAGCCGCCTTGCAGCCTCCCAGCTTAAATAGGCGGAATTGACATCGATATGATAAATAACAGACTCTGCCATGGCCAACGCCTCCTTTTTCGTTTCTTTTTTTATTATAACGCATTCCCGGAAAAAACGGTATGAAATTCGTGGAATGAAATTCCGTGGAATGAAATTCCGTGGAATGAGGCAAACTGAAAGCAGCAGAAAATCTTTACTGGAAAAGTGACAAAAAACGGGAGGTCTTATGGGAAAAATAAATATCAGAAAGGCGGCTATGATTGGCTGCGGCTTTGTTGGCTCGTCCTCTGCGTTTGCATTGATGCAGAGCGGCCTTTTTTCGGAAATGGTAATGATTGATGTTGACAGGGCGAGAGCGGAGGGAGAGGCGATGGATATCAGCCACGGCCTGCCCTTTGCGCGTCCTGTCCGTATTTATGCGGGAGATTACGACGATATTGTGGATGCTGCTGTGATTATTATTACCGCCGGGGCAAACCAGAAACCTGACGAAACACGGCTGGATTTGATTCACAAAAACGTGGAAATATTTAAAAGCATTATACCGGAAATCGCAAAGCGTCGCTGCGAAGGCATCGTGCTTGTGGTGTCAAATCCGGTCGATATTTTAACCTATACGGCAATCAGGCTGTCCGGTTTTCCGGAGCATCGTGTCATCGGCTCCGGCACGGTGCTCGATACGGCGCGCTTAAAATATCTGATTGGGGAGCATCTCGGCGTAGACAACCGCAGCGTACATGCGTTTATTATCGGGGAGCACGGGGACAGTGAGCTTGCGGCCTGGTCGAATGCCAATGTTTCCGGCGTTCGGTTGAGCGATTTCTGTGAGATGCGGGGACATTTCCTGCATGAGGAATCGGAGAACCGCATCTACGAAAAAGTAAAAAACAGCGCCTATGAAATTATTGAGCGCAAGCAGGCGACCTATTATGGAATTGCAATGGCGGTCAAGCGCATCTGCGAGTGCATTATCCGAAACGAACAGTCCATTTTGCCCGTATCTTCCATGATGCACGGCATTTACGGAATGGAGGACGTTGTCATCAGCATGCCGGCGGTGGTAGGTAAGGACGGTGTGGAGGACGTCATACCGATTTCTCTGGATGAAGAGGAGCAGGAGCAGCTGAAAAAATCCGCATCCATTTTAATGGATATTAACCGGATGTTAAAGGAGCAGCACGGGATATAAATGTAAAAGTTCACAAATGCCGCATTGCCTGACAGGGTCGGAAACGTTATAATAAAATGGACGAATACAAATGAGATTAGTGTGAAAAATAAGCTTGATAGCTTATTTTTCACACGGCTATTTGTGCCGGAGCGTCACAAATAAGCCCTGATGGCAGACGCAAATTTAATATTTGCGTCGCCCCGTCGCGCAAAACGCTCCGGAATGGAGATTAATATGTCCATACGGATTTATACGATGACCCATAAAAAATTTGAGACGCCTCCGGATGCACTCTATGCGCCGCTTCACGTAGGGAGGGCGTGCGCCCCGGATTTAGGGTATCCGGGCGACGATACCGGTGATCAGATTTCGGCCAAAAACTGTTATTACAGTGAACTGACAGGGCTGTACTGGATTTGGAAAAATGTAAGCGATGTCGATTATGTGGGAACCTGCCATTACCGGCGTTATCTGATTAACGGAAGAGGGCAGATTTTTACGGGGGCGGAATACGAGGCGCTGCTCACGCGGTATGATTTGATTACGACAAAGCGGGTGCGGCTCAACAATTCTTACCGGGACGGTTTTGCGGCAAATCATAATCTTCGGGCGCTTGATATGACAGGTCAGGTAATCCGCGAAAAATATCCGGCGTATTTCCCTGCGTT